>JADFRG010000080.1 GCA_022561385.1 Chloroflexota bacterium | reverse complement strand
AGTCGTGCCGATTGTGCGCGCCGTAGATTCCCCACAAAGTTGGTTCCGCAGAGGCGCTTTGTGCCAATGCGCGTCCGGCGAAGAACGGCACCGACGCGATAATCGATATGTAGATGAGATGCTCCATTCTCATGTCTGGTCTCCATAGGTTTAAGGCTTCTCATGCCAGATCTTCCAGACCCGGAACTCGTTGCCGGCCATCTCGGCTCTGTTAATCCGATGCAGCCAGGATATACGAAACATGAACCTATTGCATTCAAAGATCGGCGGCCATCGGGCGGACAGTCCTCGCCCGGGTAAGAATTAACAAGGGGGGTGGATCTTATGACCAGCAACTATGATGCGATCATCATCGGCACGGGACAGGCCGGACCCTCCCTGGCCGTACGCTTGGCCGGAGCTGGCATGCAGGTGGCCATCATCGAGCGCGGGCGCTTCGGCGGCGCTGCGTCGACCGCGGCTGACCGAGCACACGGCACACCCGACGCTCACTGGCCCCGAAGAGCTGACGCACATGCACCACGCATCTCCGTCGACGCTCGGGGTTCAGAAGTTCCCTCGGCCGCTTCCTCCAGGATCAGCTTGTCCAGCGTCAGATTGGCGATCGCTCGCTTCAGCCGTGCGTTCTCCGTCTCCAACTCCTTTAGATGACGCGCCTGATCCACCTTCAGACCGCCGTACTCTCGTCTCCACCGGTAGTACGTCTGCTCACTGATCCCAAGCTGACGGCTCACCACCCCCACCGTCTGGCCCTGTGCCAGGCCGACCTCGGCCTCCCTCAGCGCCGTGATGATCTGCTCCGGCGTGTGTCGTCTCCTGCCCATCTCGACCTCCTCACTGAAGTCCGACCATACCCGGATCCTAACATCCGGACTGGTATCGTTTCAGGGGGGCAGGTCAGTCTCTCACCGTTTGTAACGTCGAGATACTTCATGGGATGGGGTTCCTCTCTGTTGATTTTGATTAATCACGTGATCGCAGAAAGGAACCCTTTCCTATATCCAATTTCAACTAGCTTTGAATCTACCCCGCGGCATTCGTTTCAAGCGCTTGACCCATAAAATCTGATCTAAGCACTTTCCTCCTGATCGGAAATTGTAGTAAATGGAGATTTGTCGGAGGGTGCTTGCTGCTGTATCATATGCACCGTGCGTGTTGGGAACGGGATCTCGATGCCACTTTCATTCAGGGTATTGTAGATCAGTTCCGTCATTTCCAACTTCCTGGCAAATTGCTTCCCATAATTGTCCACCCACACCCGGGCAGTCATGTCGAGGGAGAAATCGCCCATATTCAAGAAGAGCACCTGGGGTTCAGGCTCCTGCAAAATGTTGTCCTGCTGGCTGATCACATTCAAAATGATCCGTTTGACCTCGGCCATGTCACTGCCGTAGGCCACCGAGAAATTCACGTTGACCCGGATCGACGCATCGGGTTTGGTGTAGTTCTTGATCCGTGCATTGGCTAGTTGCGAATTCGGAATGGAGACCACTTCATTGTCGTAGGTGAGCATCGAGGTAGTGCGAAGACCAATTTCCAGCAGTACTCCCAGTTCACCGCTCTCAAGTTGGACCTTGTCACCCACATTGACAGAACTATCCAATATGAGCTGAATGCCTGAAAAGATGTTGGATAGGCTGGTGTTCAACGCCAAGGCGACCGCCAGACCGCCAATACCGAGGGCGCCCAATAAGGGGCCGATTTGGATCTCCCAGTGTCCAAGGATGATCATAACACCAAGGATGACAACGCTCATCTTTACGGCCTTTCGAAGGAGAGGCAGCAGGCCTTTGTCCAGGGTAGAGGTGGTTCGTTCTAGCCACGTCTTTTCCAGCCATTTTGATATGTCGTCAACCAGGCTGACTACACTGCGTATTATCAGCACAGCAAGTATGGAGAACAGAATCCGGTCGGCAATGGGGGTCTGCAGAGCCAGAGGCGTGAGGGCCACCATCAGACCGATAACCGGAATCGAATAGGTTACTAGGTTCTTGACCGCTCGGAAAACGATATCATCGACTTCGGTCTTGGTCTTTTGGACCAGCCCGCGTAAGACATATCGTAGGATCACGCGCGCGACGAGAGTCAGCACCAGTGAAAGGATGAAGATCCCCAACGACTGACTCCAAGGGTTTGCAAGAAAGAAACCTAGTATGTTGGCAAGAGCGTCCATGGCAATCCTCATCTAAATGACCTGTCCCGGCTTTTTGGGACACTTGGTTAAGAGTTAAGCAGCGAGGCGAGTAGCCTGCTGGATGGAATATCGCTCCTCGTACTCGGCAGGTGAAAGGTACCCGAGTGTCGAATGGCGACGGCGCTGGTTGTAGAAGGTGGGATAGTCAAAGATCAGGGTTCGTGCCTGCGTGTGGTTTTGCAGTCGCTCACCGCGGACGCATTCTGTCTTGAGTGATCCGAAAAAGCTCTCGATTGGGGCGTTGTCATGGCAGTTCCCTCTACGACTCATGGAACAGGTGACCTCATGTGAACGCAGGAGTGCGCGGTACTCAGAGGAGGTGTATTGCGAGCCCTGGTCCGAGTGATGAAGCAGGCCCGAGGGAGGCCTGCGGTCTCGTAGAGCACTCCTGAGAGCGGAGACGGCAAGCTCACGGCCAAGCGACGGACGCATGGCCCAACCAACAATACGGCGAGAGAAGAGATCAACGACAACAGCCAGGTAGAGCCATCCCTCGTCTGTGGGGATGTACGTAATGTCACATGCCCAGACCCGGTTTGGTGTGTCAGGCTCAAACGCTCGGTCAAGAACATTGTCTGCGACTGGGGTTAGGGGTGTCGAGGAGCTCTGTTTGGGCGTCCTACGCTTCGGTCCTCGGGCCTCCAGGCCTGCTTCACGCATCAGTCTACCAATCCGGTGGCGGCCACAAGCAATACCACGTGCTCGCAGTTCAGCATGAACACGGCGTGCTCCGTAGGTCCGTCGGCTCTCTCGGTGTATAGCTCGGATCTCGACAGTGAAGCGACGATCCTCAATGGCCCGAGTGGCCTCAGTTCGACTATGCCAATGGTAAAAGGCGCTCTTCGAGACATCAAGTGCCTCGCAGAGCACGCGAACCGGTGGCGATTCGGACGGCTGACCGTCCGTTCCATCGCTAACATGCCCCCTCTCTTGCTCAATCATCTGGTATCTCAGTGAGGGGGCGAGCTTACTCTGGGCCGATACCGGCCCGACCGACTGCTTTTTTTAGGATATCCCGCTCCTGCGTTAGTCGCTTGATCTGGCGTTTCAACCGAGCCAGCTCTTCGTCACGCGGAGATCCATTACCAGGGAAGGCCCGGTGCCCATCATCGCGGAGTTCGCGCCTCCACCGGTAGAGAAGAGCCGGCGCTAGGCCTAACTCACGTGCTGTTTGAGAAACATTACCCGAGCGTTCAGTAGCCCGTACGGCTTCGCTCTTGTATTCGATGGAATAGGATCTGCGGGTTGTCATAGAGGGTCCCAGTTGGTTGAAAAGTATACTTAACTGGGTGTCCACTTTATCCGGGACAGGTCAAGTTGCTGGCTCGCAACTCCCGTAGTCCTTGAACGCCAAAGAGGGACCGCTACACCCTCTCCTTCCGCTCCAGATACAGCGACCGAAAGAGCATAAACGCCGTCTTGGCGGTCTGGTCGGTGAACCAGTAGTTGACGCCCGCGCAAACTATCGCTTCAAGCGCTGCAGGAGTTTATCGTACGCCCCGTGCGTGCCAATCCAGAACCACGATACCGTATCGGCATCGCGGTAATCCACCATACGATAGTCCTTGCTTAGGCGGATTGACCATGCGCTTTCTTTCCTCGACACCTCTTTGAAATGAAGCCCGGGGTACCGAGGATTGCTCTCCAGTAACTCTACAGACTTGGTCGCTCACTTCTTCACGTGGCCGGGTTGACGCGCCAGAAGTTTCGCGTACCCTTTCGTGAAGCGAGATCTCACAGTCCGGCCTTCAACTCATCAATCGAAAGCGTACCGTTCTCGGTGGCGTCTTGCTTGGCTTCCTTTACCATCGCTGCCCATTGCTCGTCTGTCGTGAGGTCAAATAACTCATCCCAACGTTCGTCGGAGTCAATCTCCCTGAGCAGTTGGCGTGCGTAGAAATCCTGATCGCGCTCCGGAAGCGACCTGAGACGACCGATTGCTTTCTTTAGAAGGGTGGTCATGGTTCCTGTAGTGTGGTGGAAGTAACGGGTTTGGCCACCATTCGGTTTCCCCAACCGATCGGCTGAACGAAGCCAACGAACGTTTCTACACCCTCTCCTTCCGCTCCAAATACAACGACCGGAAGAGCATAAACGCCGTCTTCGCGGTCTGGTCGGTGAACCAATAGTTGACACCCGCGCCGACGGCTGCGCCGGCCACGGGAATGAGTTGGGCGAGCTTGCGGGCTCCGAGATTCTTGGCAATCTCGCGCGGCACGTGGCCCATCTGCTCGCGGAACGTACCCTGTGCCTGCCGGCCCTTGTAGCCCGAGCCGTGCGCGGAGGCCGCGGCCGCGACACTTAACTCGCGTAGCGCGTCGCTCTTGGCGTCGCGGCTGCCGGAGGCGGCTACGTTGACGCTGGCCATCACGAGCCGCTTGTACTCGGGGCCGCTCAT
>JADFRG010000040.1 GCA_022561385.1 Chloroflexota bacterium | reverse complement strand
TGGCTTCGGCCCTTGACAGCCGCAGCCTGGCAGAAGGCCAGGACATCGGATCCAATGCCGTCTTCGAGCGCGAGCTCGATGGACGCCTCCTGACTTTCAGCCTCAGAGGCGAGAAGATCACCGACGATCAGACCGGCAGCACCTGGAACATTCTAGGAGAAGCCATCGACGGCGAACTCGCGGGCAAGAGCCTCAATCCGGTAGTGAAAGTGGATCACTTCTGGTTTTCCTGGGCAGCTTTTCGGCCGGACACCCGGGTTTATCAACCCTAGGCCTCCACTTAACCCAACCCCGTGTGCGATTCGATTCTGCTAGTGGCTACTTGCTGCGCGTCCGCACAGGTTCACGCAAGTCGGGCGCCAAAGCCGCCTCCTGCTACCGCTATCCGCGTGGCATGCAGGTATTACGCGAACCGTAAATAACCGCGGCGATCGATTCACGCGAGAGGCCTGTCACAAGCACAGGCTCCTCCCTTCTCGATATGGAGAATAACTAAGACTTGGCCTGCGCTGGTCTATCCTGTATTCTCGAATTCGATACGGGTGAGATATTGAGTGTGCGTCGCCCTGCCGAAAGTTTTAGGTCGGAGGTTGCCTCTTGAAATCTTTATCAACCAGGGACAAGCAGACCGCCGGTCTCGAAAGCCCGTCGCGCCCACACTGGATCGCCCGCCATTGGCTGGCGATCTTCAACGGCTTCGTGGGTTTGTTTGTGTTGGGGGCGATGTTGGCTCCCGCTCTAATGAGAGCCGACTACACCGGCCCGGCGAGCGCACTATATACACTCTACGGATTTACCTGCCACCAGCTTCCGCAACGCTCCTACTTTCTTTTCGGCAGGAGGCTGATGTATCCGATCGAGAAGATCCTGGAGGCCTGGCCGCAAGCGACCGACTTCTTCGAGCAACGAGCCATTCTGGGCGACCCGGTTTTCGGATACAAGGTCGCGATCGGCAACCGATGTTCAGCCATCTACTCTTCCATCTTGTTGGTCGGCCTGCTGTTCGGGCTCACGCGCCGCAAGATAAGGCCGCTCTCCGTGAAGGGCGCATTTTTCCTGTCGCTGCCGATGATTTTGGACGGCGGCAGTCACCTGATCAGTGAGGTCACCGGGCTCGGATTTCGCGATACAAACATGTGGCTGCAAACGCTCACACAAAACGCGTTCCCGCTTAATTTCTACGTCGGGGATGCGTTCGGATCCCTCAATTGGCTGTTGCGCACGGTCACCGGCGCGGTGTTCGGCGTTGCGTTGGTCTGGTTGGTTTATCCCATATTCAGGTTGACCGTCGGAAGAGTCAGAACTAGAGATGTCCACGCACCGGGCGCGGAATAGAGCCTGGCCTTTCGTAGTCGCTTAACAACGGCCGCCGAGGTCGGCAGATTGATTGCGCGCGGGAGCTGTGCTAAAATGTTGCCGATCATGTGTGCTGTAAAACGATCCTTGGTCCACCATCACCATTCCTACCGCTCGTGTACCCGCCGGTCAGGATCGTCTTAGGCAGCCCGCAGCCGAAGTTCGAAAGTGTTTGATGCCCTCCCTGACCCGGGAGGGATTTTTTTTGGAGAGAATATGATCGCTGACCGCAAAGACATACGGCTCGCACTTCCCAGTAAGGGCCGCCTGGCCGAGGACGGTCTCGCCTTTCTGGACAAGGCCGGCCTGCGGGTGCATAAACCTAACCCGCGCCAATTCGAAGCTACCATCCCGGCCATGCCCGAACTTAAGGTGCTCTTCCAGCGAGCGGGGGACATCGTAGTCAGCGTGCGCGATGGCAGCATCGACTTCGGGATCACCGGTTGGGACATGGTCGGCGAACACGGCGGCGAGAACGCCGAGATCCTGACCCTGCACCAGGAATTGGGTTTCGGGCACTGCACCTTGAACGTCATCGTTCCGGAGAGCTGGCAGGACGTACACAAGATGGCTGACCTATCCGAGGTGCGCGGCAGAAATGCGCGCCCGCTTCGGGTAGCGACCAAATTTCCTAATTTGACGGGCACATTCTTCCGCCGGCACGGCCTGGAGGACACTCGCTTGATCCATGCCGAAGGAACCCTGGAGGTGGCCCCTGCGATTGGTTACGCCGATCTGATCGTCGATCTGGTTTCGACCGGAACTACGCTCCGCGATAACCGCCTGCGCACGCTGGAGGACGGCATGATCCTGAGTTCTCAAGCGTGCCTGATCGCCCATCGCGGGGCGCTTAAATCACGGCCCGAAGTTCTTGCGATGGCGCGGCAGCTGCTGGAATTTATCGAGGCCCACTTGAGAGCCGCTTCGAATGTGGCGATCTATGCCAACATGCGCGGCGAATCGCCTCGGGCCATCGCCGAGCGGATGTTCGAACAATCCGTGATCGGCGGCCTGGAAGGACCGACTATCTCGCCGGTCGTGACGTCCAAGGGGGACGACTGGTACGCGGCGCATATCATCGTGCGCCGGGACCAACTCGTGCAGGCCATCGCCGAATTGCGCGCCATCGGAGGCAGCGGCGTTGTTGTTACCCCGGTTACCTATATCTTCGAGGAGGAGCCGGCCGCCTCGCGGGCGATGCTGGAGGCGCTCAAAGACTGAGCTGTTATGCGACCCCTCTACACCTCGCGCCCTTTGCCGGGAGAACTGGAACTACGGTGCTGAACATCTACGACGTCGAGCGCGCCCGCCGAACCATCCTGCGCCGCGAGCCGCCTGAAAGGCAAAACCTCCCGCCTGCCTTGCTGGAAGGTGTGGAACGGATCTTCGGCCAGGGGGTGGTGCCGAGCGAAGCGGTGGCCCGGATCCTGGCATCCGTGCGCGAAGAAGGCGACCAGGCGGTGAGGCGATGGAGCCAGCTTCTGGAGGAGGTCCAGGTGGAGGAACTGCGGATTCCGAACTCCGATCTGGTTGAAGCCTCCCAGGACTTACCTACAGCGCTATCGGAGGCACAACGAACCGCCGCCGATCGGATTCGCGGCTTCCACGAGCGCCAGCCGCTTCAATCTTGGACCACCGATGCCCTGGGTGGGAAGCTGGGTCAACGTCTCACGCCGATCCGCCGGGTGGGGATTTATGTCCCGGGCGGATCCGCCCCGCTGCCTTCCTCTTTGCTGATGTCGGTCATTCCGGCCCAGGTGGCCGGCGTTGAAGAGATCGTGGTTTGCACTCCTCCTCGGCCGCACGCCACCATATTGGCCGCGGCCCACCTCTGCGGCCTCGAGACGGTTTATCAGATTGGCGGCGCGCAGGCTATCGCCGCCATGAGCTACGGGACCGAGAGCCTTGCTCCGGTCGACAAGATTGTGGGGGCGGGCAACTTGTTCGTGGCCCTGGCCAAGCAGCAGGTGTACGGGTTGGTCGGGCTGGACGGGGTCGCCGGACCGACCGAGACGGTGATTATTGCCGATACCACGGCGGACCCGGCCTGGGTCGCGGCCGATTTGTTGGCGCAGGCCGAACACGAGCCGATGGCCAGCGCCATCCTTCTGACTCCCGATCGATCGTTCGCCGAAGCGGTGCAGGCGGAAGTCGCGCGCCAGATTGAACCCCTTTCGCGCTCCGGGATCATCGCCCAGTCACTGTCCGCGCGAGGCGGCATCGTCTTGACCGAGGATTTGAATGCGGCCGCGGCACTGGTCGACGAGTACGCTCCCGAACACCTTTGTCTTTCGGTCTCGGACCCAGCCGCGCTGGCGGACCGCATTCACAATGCCGGGGGGATTTTCCTGGGGGAACGTTCGTTCGAAGTGCTGGGCGACTACATCGCCGGGCCCAGTCACGTCATGCCCACCGGAGGCACGGCACGTTTCGCCTCGCCGCTCAGCGCGCTGGATTTTGTCAAGATCACAAGCTGGATCGAGCTAGACCCAGAAACTAGCGCCGAGCTGAGCCCGTTGGCGGCCGAGTTGGCGAAGGCCGAATCCCTCACCGCACATGCCTCTGCTGCGGAGCTGCGCACGGAAGGTGAAAATGTTTGACCCGGTCGATGGGATCCGCCCCCACCTGCGCGCCATGGCAGCCTACGAGCCCATCGCGCCCTTTGAGGTGGTGTCGGAGCGCCTGGGCCGACCTCCGGAGGAGATTCTAAAACTGGACGGCAATGAGAATCCCTACGGGCCGTTGCCTGCGGTGCGCGAGGCGTTGGGAAACCTGCCGTACCTGCACATTTATCCCGATCCCGAAAGCACTATTCTTCGGGAGGCGTTGGCCGAACACACCGGCGTCCCGGTGGAGAACCTGCTCGCTGGAGCCGGCTCCGATGAACTTATCGATCTTCTTATGCGGCTGATGCTCGAGCCCGGGGATCACATCCTGGTCTGCCCGCCCACCTTCGCAATGTACGCCTTCGATGCCGGCTTGAACGCGGCCGCCGTGCTGGAGGTGCCCCGCAACTCAGATTTCGCCCTTGATTTGCCCGGGATCGAACGCGCGGTGCGCGAACACAGCCCGAAGTTAGTTTTCATTGCGTCTCCCAACAATCCGGATGGAAGTTTGCTCCCGCCGGAAACGCTGCACGCGTTACTCGACATGCCTGTGGTGGTCGTGTTGGACGAGGCCTACGTTGAGTTCGCGCCCAGCGGTACCAGCCGCCTGAGCGAGGTGGCGGGGCGGGGGAACCTGGTCGTGCTGCGCACCTTCAGCAAATGGGCCGGATTGGCCGGGCTGCGCGTCGGTTACGGCGCCTTCCCGACGGGCCTCATGACGCACCTTCAGAAAGTCAAGCAGCCATACAACCTTTCGGTGGCCGGGACCGCCGCGGCGTTGGTTTGCCTGCAGAACATCGAGGAGCTGGAGACCATCGGCCGCAAGATTGTGGCGGAGCGAGAACGCATGTACACCGCCCTGCAGGAGATCTCCTATCTCAGTCCCTACCCGTCGCAGTCCAATTTCATCCTTTCCCGAGTGGTGGGGCGTGAGGCGAAAGAGGTCAAGGCCGCGCTGGCCCGCCAGGGGATTCTCGTCCGTTATTTCGACACACCCGAGTTACAGGATCACCTTCGGATCACGGTCGGCAGGCCGGATCAGACCGAGATCCTGCTGGCGGCTTTGTCCGAATTGGAGTAGCTGATGCGCAAGGCAGAGATCCATCGCAAGACAAGTGAAACTGACATCGAACTGTCGCTCGACCTGGACGGAACGGGTCAACACGAGATCGACAGCGGGATCGGCTTCCTGGACCATATGCTCAGCCACGTTGCGATGCATGGTCTCTTCGATCTCAGCCTGAGCGCCCGCGGCGACCTGCAGGTGGATGCCCACCATACCGTGGAGGACTGCGCGCGGGCGCTGGGCCAGGCGCTGGATGAAGCCCTGGGAGATCGGGCGGCCATCGTGCGTATGGGCGCCGCGCATGTCACCATGGACGAAGCGCTGGCTTTTGTGGCGGTGGATTTTTCGGGTCGGCCTTACACGGTAATCGAGGCACAGTGGGAGCTTCCGATGTTGGGTGAGCTGCCCACCAGCCTGCTGACTCACTTCTTCGAAGCGCTGGCGGCCAGCGCCCGCGCCAACCTGCATGCCCGAGTGTTATACGGCAGTGATGACCACCACAAGGCAGAAGCGTTGTTCAAGGCACTGGGGAAGGCTATGGACGCCGCCACTCAAGTAGACCCTCGCCGTAAAGGATCAATTCCGAGCACGAAGGGCAGCCTGACATGATCGCGCTGGTCGACTATGGAATCGGCAACTTGCGCTCGGTCGAAAAGGCTCTCAGGACCGTGACTGAGGAGGTGCAGCTAACCTCCGATCCGACGGTTGTCCTGGCGGCCGACAAAGTTGTTCTTCCCGGCGTCGGAGCGTTTGGCGACGGCATGCTGGGATTAGAAGAGCGCGGACTGGTCGAGCCGTTGCGTGAGATCGTCGATGCCGGCAAGCCGTTGCTGGCAATCTGTGTAGGGATGCAATTGTTGTTTGAATGGAGCAACGAAATGGGGGTACACGAGGGGTTGGGTCTGCTGCCAGGCCGGGTACAACGCTTCGAATCAAAGGAGCTCAAAGTTCCACAAACTGGATGGAATCAGATCCATCCCACCCGTTCCAGCCCGCTGTTGGACGGCCTGGAATCGAACGCCTATGCTTATTTCAACCACGCTTATTACTGCGAGGCCAGACCGGAGGACACGCTCGCGTATACGGACTACGGCGGTCGCTACTCCTCGGTGATCGCCACCGGCCACCTGTACGGTGTGCAATTTCATCCCGAGAAGAGCCAGCGGGTCGGCCTGGCGATTCTTCGCAACTTCGTAGAACACTGCCAATGACAGCCTTCACCGTCTTCCCGGCCATCGATTTGAGAAGAGGAGAGGTCGTTCGACTGGCGCAAGGCGATCCCGAGCAGCAGACGGTCTACGGCCAGGATCCAGCCCGAGTGGCCCACCGATGGCTCGCGGCCGGCGCGGAGTGGCTGCACGTCGTTGATCTGGACGGTGCGTTTGGTGATCCCGGGCAGGCAAACCGAGAGGCCCTTGCCGCTATCCTGAAAACCAACGCCCGGGTCCAATTCGGCGGCGGCCTCCGCACGCTGGACCAGGCCGAGCAGGCCCTGTCTTCCGGCGTCAGCCGTTTGATCCTGGGTACCCGGGCGGCCGAGTCGCCGGAATTGGTGGAGGAGGCGATCGCCCGCTTCGGGGCCGACCGGGTAGGAGTCGGAATCGACGTACGCGAGGGGCGCGTTCAGGTGCGTGGATGGACGAAGGACAGCGGGCTTGACTCACAAGAGCTGGCTAAACAGCTTTACGAGGTCGGCGCCCGGACCATCGTACACACCGACATCACCCGGGATGGCATGGGCCGCGGGCTCAACGTGGAGGCCTCCAAGGAGCTCTCGGAGGCGATCGGCCTGCGGGTCATTGCTTCCGGTGGGGTGGCCTCCCTGGACGACGTTCGCCGGGCACGTCAGGCCGGCCTGAGGGGAGTCATCATCGGTCGCGCTTTGTATGAAGGGCAAATCTCCCTGCGAGAGGCGCTGGAATGTTAGCCAAACGAATTATTCCCTGCCTCGACGTCAAAGATGGGCGCGTGGTCAAGGGGGTCAACTTCGTAAACTTACGGGACGCAGGGGATCCTGTGGAACAGGCCCGTATCTACGATGAAATGGGCGCCGATGAACTTGTCTTCCTGGATATTTCCGCCACGCCTGAAGGGCGAAAGACCACGGCGGAGATGGTCCGAAATGTGGCAGATCAAGTGTTTCTTCCCCTGACCGTAGGCGGCGGCATCCGCACCCTGGAAGATATTCGCGCCATTCTGCTGGCCGGCGCCGACAAGGTGAGCATCAACTCGGCTGCCGTGCGGAGGCCGGAATTACTGACCGAAGGGGCCGAACGTTTCGGCAGCCAGTGTATCGTTCTGGCCATCGATGCCAAGCGCGACCCGTCCGGTTGGGAGGTCTACGTCAGCGGGGGCCGGACTCCCACCGGCTTGCAGGCACTGGAATGGGCTCAGCGTGGGGTGGCGATGGGAGCGGGGGAGATCCTGCTCACCAGCATGGACGCCGACGGGACCCGCCAGGGCTACGACTTGGAGCTCACTCGGGCCGTGGCGGAGGCCGTCCCGGTGCCTGTGATCGCCAGCGGCGGCGCGGGACGCCTCGAACACTTCGCGGATGTGCTGACCGAGGGTCAGGCCGCGGCCGCCTTAGCCGCTACCCTTTTTCACGACAAGTTGCTCACCGTGGCAGAAGTCAAGGATTACCTGCAGGAACTTCAGCTTCCCGTGCGACCGGTGGAGCCCTAAGCTCTGTGCGCGGCGAGGCGTTCGATCGCCGGAGATAGAAGATTCCATGCCGACCGCATTGTTCTCCGTCTGGGATAAAACCGGCCTCGTCGACCTGGCGACGGCGTTGAACGACCGAGGCTGGCGATTCCTCGCCAGCGGAGGCACCGCCCGGATTCTGGTGGAGGCAGATTTGCCGGTACGTGCGGTATCAGACCTGACCGGCGAACCGGAGATGCTGGGAGGTCGGGTAAAAACTCTCCATCCCGCGGTCCACGCCGGGCTGCTGGCCCGAGATATTCCGGAGGACCGTGCCGCCCTGAAGGCGCGCGATTGGGAGCCGATCGACCTGGTGGCGGTGAACCTCTATCCTTTCGAAGCGATCGCTGGTCAGGCGGATTCCACTCAGGAGCAGACGCTGGAGATGATCGACATCGGGGGGGTGGCGTTGCTGCGCGCGGCGGCTAAAAACTTCGAACGTGTCACTGTGCTCAGCGATCCGGCCGATTATAGTGAGGCGCTTGACCCGGCTGACCCAGGGGCCTTTCGAAGGCGTATGGCGCATAAGGCCTTCGCCCGCACCGCGGCCTACGACGCGGCCATTGAAGCTTATTTAGGCCAACTGTCAGGCGCGTCGACTCCGCTGCGCCTGAGCGCCTATCCCGCACTTGAACTGCGCTACGGGGAGAACCCGCACCAGCAAGCTACCTACTACAGCCTCACGCCCGGCGGTGGCCCGTTGGGGGGCGAGCTGCTGCAGGGCAAAGCGCTTTCCTACACCAACCTGCTCGATCTAGATGCCGCCTGGCAGGCCGTTCATCGGTTCTCTGAGGCCGCGGTAGTTGTCGTCAAACATACCAGCCCCTGCGGAATCGCCAGCTCGTCAGACCTATCGATGGCTCTCCGGAAGGCGATCGCTAGCGACCCGGTTTCTGCCTTTGGAAGTGTGATCGCCTGCAGCCGACCGGTCGACGGCGGTTTTGTGCACGCCCTTGACGAGCTCTTCGTGGAGTGCCTCATCGCTCCCGAATTTAGCGGCCAAGCCAGGAGGCTGCTGAAGGCTCGTCCGAACCTGCGCCTGCTGAAGGTTCCCGGAGGGGACTCTTCAGACGAATTCGAGCTTCGCAGCGTATCCGGCGGGCTGCTGCGGCAGAGCCTGGACCGCGGCGACCCGTCTGGAGACGCGTCGTGGAGGGTGGTCACTCAAC
This sequence comes from Chloroflexota bacterium, assembly GCA_022561385.1. Lineage (GTDB taxonomy): Bacteria > Chloroflexota > Anaerolineae > Anaerolineales > E44-bin32 > JADFRG01. The sequence continues at coordinate 9,746 of JADFRG010000040.1, read as the reverse complement.
GCCAACCCACGGAGCAAGAGCGGACCGATATGGAGTTCGCCTGGCTGGCCTGCCAGCCGGTGAAATCGAATGCGATCGTCCTGGCGCGCTCGGAGGGCCCACATCGGTTCACGGTGGGCATCGGCGCCGGTCAGCCCAACCGGGTGGACAGCGTGCGTATCGCGGGCCAGAGAGCTGGGGAGCGGGCCGCCGGGGCAGTATTGGCCTCCGACGGTTTTTTCCCTTTTCCTGACGGCGTAGAAGCCGCGGCCGAGCTAGGCGTGACCGCCATCGCGCAGCCCGGTGGATCGCGGCGGGATCAGGCGGTAATTGAAGCGGCGGACGCAGCCGGGCTGGCGATGGTCCTGACCGGCGCGCGCCATTTCCGGCACTGAGAGGGACGCATGGATCTAACCTATGACTCACGTGGGCTCATTCCAGCGGTGGTCCAGGACGCCGCCAGCGGTGAGGTGTTGATGGTGGCCTGGATGAACGCCGAGGCCCTCCGCCGTACCCGCCAGAGCGGCCAGGCACATTTCTGGAGCCGCAGCCGCGGCGAACTCTGGCGCAAGGGCGCAACTTCAGGCAACACGCTGGAGGTGAAAGAGATCCAGGTAGATTGCGACGGCGACACGCTGCTGCTGCAGGTCGAGGCGGCCGGCCCCGCCTGTCACACCGGAGCCCGCTCATGTTTTTTCGAGACGTTGGAGTCTAGGGATGTTAGAGCAGCTGTTTGAGATTATCGAATCCCGCAAGGCGGCCATGCCGGAGGGCTCCTACACCGCCCAGTTGCTGGCCGCAGGTGAGCAAAAGATCCTCAGCAAGATCGCGGAGGAATCGGCGGAGTTGGTCCTTGCGGCGGAGCAAGAGGGCGACCGGCGCGTGGTGGAGGAGCTGGCCGATCTCTTCTACCACACCCTGGTGTTGCTAGCCGTGCGCGGCCTCAGCTTCGAGGATCTGGAGGCCGAGCTGCGTCGCAGGCATTCGCGCACCGAATAGTGTCGACGATGAAGATATTCCCTTTCGACGCGGACGGTGTGCTGCTCGAGCCGCGTGCCTGCTGAGAGACTTTGGAACCCGAGCTGCGTTGCAGGTACCCGCGCACCGAGCAGTGACGAGTGATGAAGATTTTCCTCTTCGACATGGACGGTGTGCTGCTTGAGCCGCGTGGCTACCACGAAGCCTTAATTGAAACGGTCGCGGTCGTAGGCCGGGCGCTGGGTTTCCGTGAGCTCGCGATTACAAAGGCAGACATCGAAGTTTTCGAAGCCTCCGGTGTGACCAGCGAGTGGGATTCGACCGCAATTTGCACCGCCTTGTTGATGCGCGACGCCTGGGAGATTTCGCCCGACAACCTGTTGCCCTCCGCGCCCCCCCTCCCCCAGTTGGCCATACACGATCTGCCATCTCCAGATTTCCGGGGCTTCTTTGGCTCGCGACGGATGGCTCCCGTGTACGGAAGCCGGCCTACGCAGCTTGCGGAGGAATCGCTGCTGAGCGACGGAACGGCCTACACGGAGGCACAGGTATCCGCGCTGCAATCACTCTTGCGCGGCGCTCGCAGTCCGCTCGGCTCACTCACCCACCTGCTCTTCCAGGAATTGGTGCTGGGATCTCGGCTCTTCCAGGACACTTACGGCGTTGAAACCCATATAAACACCGAGGGAACGCTGCTCACCCGCGACCGCCCAACCCTTCCCCCACAGACGAGAAATCGGTTGCTGGCCTGGCTGGAGGTGCCAGACCATCACGCGGCCGTGTTCACCAACCGCCCCTCCCGCGCGCCGCAGGGCTCCACCGGCGCGCCCGAGGCGGAGCTGGGCCTGGAGCTGACGGAGTTGGAGATGCTCCCGCTGGTCGGCCGGGGGGGACTGGCATGGCTGGAGGAACAGCGAGGGTTGGCGCCGGGTGCACTGCTCAAGCCCTCCGCGACCCATGCTCTGGTCGCCTTACGTCAGGCGATCGGCGACTCGCTCGGAGTCGCATTGCAGGCCGCCGCGGCGCTGGCGCTGGATCAGGAGGACGATCCAGGATGGGCAAACCTTGAAGGTGCAGAAATAACCGTATTTGAGGACTCGGCAGAAGGATTAGCGAGCGTCGCCGCCGCGCGGGCGTGTTTGGTGGACATTGGGGTCTCGATGCAGGCGATTCTTCTGGGCGTCACGCAAAGCCTCCCCAAGAGACAGGCGCTCGAGGCCGCTCAAGCAGAAGTGTTCCCAAGTCTGGCCGAAGCGCTGGGCGCGGCCCTCGCGTGAGCCGTTACATTTGTAGGTGTTTCCCGAATCGGTGGGAACACCGGGCGCGGCCTTGGCTTAAGGCAGCGGAGGCGGAAGTTCTTACCAAGCCGGTGTCAGCAATGAGTGCGGCCCTGGGTTAACAATCGATTTCGAGCGCATCGCAGCCGGTCGATCAGGAATAGTCACCAGGCCCCCCGCTGTCGCGGAGATGCCGCGGCGGTTCGAATGGTAGGTAGTTGACAAGAGACGCCCAGTCTCATATAATTTCGGTATCCCACCCCCATAGGGGGGGGATCAGTATAGAAGATACCTACTCCAAGTAATGAAATAAGGGTTGAGTATGCCACAGGATCAAACCAAACAGGAATCCCACAGCCGCCTGCTCTCCATAGCGGGCCACGTCAACGGCATCGTACGGATGCTCGAGGAAGATGAATATTGCATCGACATCATCCATCAGATCCAGGCTGTACAGGCCGCGCTCGACAAGGTGAACGTGCTGCTCTTAGACGATCATATGGAGCATTGCGTGAGCGATGCCATGCGCAGTCAGGACCCTTCGGAGCAAGATCGGGTTCTGGGTGAGCTCCACGATGTCTTCGCAGTACGGAGCAAGATTTAGCCCGAGCCCCGAGGCCCGGGAGCGATGAAGGAAACCAGTATGCAAGAGAAACAAGCCGTCCTTCCCATCACCGGAATGACTTGTGCCAACTGCACCAGCACTATCGACAAAGGGCTGCGCAAACTAAAAGGGGTCACGGACGTCAGCGTCAATTTGGCCCTCGAGCGCGCGAGCGTCACCTACGATCCAGAATTGCTCCGGGAGCAGGATCTGGTCGCCCAGGTAGGTCGGGTCGGTTACGGTGTGGCGACCGCTTCCATAACCCTGCCCATCACCGGAATGACCTGTGCTAACTGCACCAACACGGTGACGAAGGGCCTGAAGGTGCTGGAGGGCGTTCTCGATGTAACCGTCAATCTGGCTACAGAGACGGCGACTGTCGAGTACTTGCCAGGCGCAATCTCCCGCCGCGATATGGTGAAGCAGGTGGAAAGAATCGGCTACGGCGTCATTGAGGCCGCGCCGGAAGAAGAGATGGAGGATGCCGAACGCGCGGCCCGCCAGGCGGAGATCAAGAAGCAGACCCGCCTACTTATTGTCGGAGCGGCCTTCAGCATCCCGCTTCTATTGCTAAGCATGGGCCGCGACTTCGGGCTCCTGGGGGCCTGGTCCCACCAGGCGTGGGTAAACGTGTTGATGTGGGCGATGGCGACCCCGGTCCAATTCTACGTCGGCTGGCAGTACTACGAAGGAAGTTTCAAGGCGCTGCGAAACGGCTCGGCCAACATGGACGTGTTGGTCGCTCTGGGCAGCAGCGTGGCTTATGCCTATTCCGTCGCCGTGACCCTGGGTGTGATCGCCGGCTTCGTGTACTTCGAGACCGCGGCGGTCATCATCACACTCATCGTGCTCGGGAAGCTGTTGGAAGCCCGTGCGAAGGGCCGGGCCAGTGAGGCCATCAAGCGGCTGATTGGATTGCGGCCGAGGACGGCGCGGGTCGTACGATCGGGAGCAGAAGTCGACATCCCAATTGACGAGGTGGAGGTCGGCGATATTGTGATCGTCCGCCCTGGAGAGAAGGTGCCCGTCGATGGAATTGTGACGCAAGGGCAGAGCACGGTCGACGAAAGCATGATCACCGGTGAGAGCTTACCGGTGGAGAAGGGACCAGGGGACAAGGCCATCGGAGCGACGATCAACAAACAAGGCCTGTTCAGGTTGGAGGCCACCGCTGTTGGGCGGCAGACCGCATTAGCGCAGATCATCCGCCTGGTCGAGCAAGCCCAGGGCAGTAAAGCCCCTATTCAGCGGCTGGCCGACCGGGTGGCGGCCATCTTCGTTCCAGTCGTCATCCTTATTGCAGCGGCCACCTACGGCGTGTGGTTTTTCCTGGTGCCTGAGGCCGGATCGGTGGGAGCCTTGATCCGCCTGGTGGCGGTGCTTGTGATCGCCTGCCCCTGTGCCATGGGCCTGGCGACGCCCACCGCGGTCATGGTTGGCTCGGGCAAGGGCGCCGAAAAGGGGATCCTGTTCAAGAGCAGTGGCGCGCTCGAGCAGGCCCACAAGTTGACCGCCATCGTGCTGGACAAAACCGGCACGATCACCAAGGGCGAACCGGCCGTTACAGACGTGATCAGCAGCAACGGCCGCATCGACAAAGACGAAGTGCTGCGTCTGGCCGCCAGCGCCGAGCGTGGCTCAGAACATCCGCTCGGCGAAGCAATCGTGCTAGCGGCGCAGGCGATGGACCTAAAGCTCTCCGAGCCTGAGCGCTTCCGCAGCCTCACCGGGCGCGGTGTACTTGCCTTCGTGGATGACCGGCGGGTCTTGCTCGGCAATCTCAAACTGATGAAGGAGTACGATATCGATCTCAATGGGCTGAAGCCTCATGCGAAGCGCCTACAAGAGGAAGCCAAAACCGCCATGTGGGTGACCGTCGAAGACCAGGCAGTTGGCTTGATCGCGGTGGCGGACACGATCAAAGAGGGCAGCCGGGAGGCCATCGCAGAGATGCGAAGCCTGGGCCTGCACGTGGCGATGATCACGGGCGACAATCTGGCAACAGCTGAAGCCATCGCGGCCGAGGCGGGTGTCGACACGGTATTCGCCGAAGTAGCGCCGGGAGACAAGGTAGCCTACATCCAGCGACTGCAGGATGAAGGCCATTTGGTAGGCATGGTCGGCGATGGCATCAACGACGCGCCGGCGTTGGCCCAGGCCGACGTAGGTATCGCCATCGGCACTGGAACCGATGTGGCCATCGAGGCCTCCGATGTCACCTTGATCCGCGGCGACCTGCGCAGTGTGCCCCAGGCACTGCGGTTAAGCCGGGCCACCATTCGCACCATCAAGCAGAACCTTTTCTGGGCCTTTGGCTACAACGTGGTCCTGATTCCGATAGCGGCCGGCGCGCTTTATCCAATCCCGTGGGTGCCGGAATTCTTGCGCCAACTTCATCCGATCCTGGCCGCCTTCGCCATGGCGTTCAGCTCGGTAAGCGTGGTTACGAACTCCCTGAGACTCCGTAGAGTAAAAATCTAAGCGACGTATCAAAAGGAGAACCCAAAATGGCAGTAGCCCACGACGTTGTTTGCGGTATGGAAGTCAGCACTGAAACCTCGTCTCACGCCGAGCACGAGGCCAAGGACTACTACTTCTGCTGCGATGGCTGTAAAGGGGCCTTTGTGAAAGCCCCTGCATATCATCTCGAGAATTGGGCCGAGGAGCACCCGGGCGTCGAACCGACGCCGGTTGCAGGATAACAGCCTAAACGCGTTCGCCTTAGCCCCTCGCCGGCCCGTTATACCTTGGCGAGGGGTTACTTTTGTGGAGCCCATCTAACAATGAAAATGCGTTACTTACTATTGATGACCATCGGCGGCCTGCTGGTAGGCGCCTGCGCCGGGGAGACAACCCTAGTGCAGCCGATCACCGGAGTGTTGGTCTCCGGCCCAGAATTCGCCAACATCGGCGCCACATCCGTCACGGTGTTGGTAGAGACCAACGAGGACCTGGCTTGCTCGGTGGTCTACGGGACGACTCAAGACTACGGGTCTATCGCGACCGACCTGGACATGGCCGGCGGCGGACACCAGGACCACAGTCCACTGCTGACCGGCTTGGAGCCGGACACGCTCTACTACGCTCGCTTCCAAGGTGCGGGAGCGGACGGCACGCTCTACCGAAGCGAGGAATATACGTTCCGCACCGCGCCCCTGGACTCGACCGAGCGCGGGGACCAACTAACTGCCAGCCTCGTGGCAGTCAGCAGCAATTTTGGGGGCGGCGAGGACGACAGCAGCTTTGGTGCTCTAAATGCCCTGGATGGAGATCCGGGCTCGGAATGGTCCTCCGACGGAGACGGGGATGCGGCCTGGATCGAGGTCGGGTTTAGCGATCGGGCGCACGTCACGACTATCGGTTTCTGGACTCGAACCATGGGAAGCAGCGCACAGATCGAGAGCTTTCAGGTGGTGACCGATGAGGGTCAGACCTATGGCCCCTTTGAGCTGAGCGACGCGGGAGGGGCACACTACTTCGACACCGACTTTACCGCACGCAACCTGCGCTTCGAAGTCGTCTCCAGCAGCGGCGGGAACACGGGGGCAGTCGAAATCGAGCTTTACGGCGAGCTGGAGAACTGAGCCGCGCTCAGAATCGATTTCGGGTACCGTGAGGCACCCTCCATCTCGCGCGATTGCGCCATGCGACCCAAATTTTGGTAGGTAGCTTAGCGACAACGCCGTGCCGAACGTTCATGGACCATGAATGTGGGCGAGTAGGTCATTGGGCAAATGGGCGTGGGGGCGATGGCCGCAACGTTTTTCCATCGGCGGCCGGCCGAGCGGGCCCTTCGCTTCTTAGCGTGCCTGCCCACTCCGCGTTGCTACGCTTCTCTAATCAAGTCCTTATATGGCCGCCTGTCATTCCCCCGGAATCGTGTGATATTTCTGTGGCAGGGTACCATCTCATAGAGGCTCTAATAACGTCATACGGGGTGAAGCCGTAAGCGGACCGCGAGCTTCGTATCTCGGAAGGTACGGTGGTAGCCTCCACGCACGGGAATCCGTTGGGCGTGGGCGAGCTTCAAAATCAGGTAAATGAAAATTCCACGGTTGTTGAGCAACCTTTCAATATGACCGAGACTGCCGTACGTCCGGCGTCCCCCAAGGTCGGTGGCCGGTTATCCGTTTTCTTTCATTCCATATTGTTTGTGTTTGGCTTCTCCCTGATCTTCGTGGTGGGCTGGGGAGGGGCGGCCACCGCGCTGGGCCAGCTGTTTGGAACCTACAAATCCGCGCTCGGCACAATCGGCGGCTTGGTTGTCATCCTGTTTGGATTGGCGACCCTGCGAGTGGTGCGAATCCCCTGGTTTTATTCTGACACCCGCCCCGAATGGAGCGGAGGTCGCACGGGCGGGCGGCTGTCGTCGGTGTTCATGGGCGTGTTTTTCGCTGCCGGATGGACGCCATGCGTCGGCGCAACCCTTGGCGCCATCCTCACCCTCGGCTTCAGCCAGCAATCCGCTGGGCAAGCGATGGTGCTCTCCAGCGGTTATGCGCTCGGTCTGGGGCTGCCTTTTCTCGCCATTGGGCTGAGCATGGATAAGGCAATCGGCGTGGTGCGCCGATTTCGGCCCCATCTGCGCAAAATCGAGATCGTTAGCGGTTTGTTCCTGATCGGCATTGGCCTCATGATGGTGACCAACCGCATCGCGCTGATCGCCATCTGGGCGCAGCGTAATGGGTTGTTCCTTGACCTGCCTCTCGGCGGTGCCACGGTTCCGACATATTTCATCGCCACCTTGGCCGGGTTGATCTCGTTTCTGTCTCCGTGCGTGCTGCCGCTCGTGCCGGCCTATGTCGGGTACCTGAGCGGGCACGCGATCGGCGAAGCCGCAAACCTCGATGGCTGAGAGAAGTTTGCCCACGATAAGCGGCGATGTGCCGGAGGCGGGTATTCGCTGGGGCCGTCTCATAGTCTGGGTCGCTGTGATCGGCCTGTTTGGCGGCCTGGGCTGGAAGATGTGGCAAAACAACCTGGACCAGGTTTCCAGTGGCGCAGCACCGGATTTCACACTCAACACCTTTGACGGCCAGACCCTGCTCCTGAGTGAACTACGCGGAAAAGTAGTCGTCATCAACTTCTGGGCCAGCTGGTGTGTTCCTTGCCGAGACGAAGCGCCTATATTGGAAGCAGCCTGGCGCGAGTATCGGGAACGGGATGTGGTGTTCATCGGCGTAGACTACCTTGACACGGAAACGGAGGCGCGGGCCTACCTTGCCGAGTTCGACATCACCTACCCCAACGGCCCCGACCTCCGTACGCTGATATCTACCAGCTATCGCATCAAAGGCATCCCGGAAACGTTTTTCGTGGACGCAGCGGGGCAGATGCGTGACGTATTTATCGGTCCTATCAACGATACCGAACTGCGCCGGCGCGTAGAGGGACTGCTATCCGGCGACCTATAATGAAACCTCTCATGCCTCTCGTGGGCTAATTTGAATAACACACACGAATCCCCCCGACCTGAATATTCATAACGAAGCCAAGGAGTTCAAACAAATGAAGGGACACAGCATCAGGATGCTTTTGACCGCCGCCGTTCTCGCAACAATCGTTCTGGCGGCCTGTGGCTCAGGAACTGCCACGCCGCAGGAGTTGACGGTGGAAGCCTCTGATTTCAAGTTCGATCCGGTCACGATCAATTTGAAAGCCGGGGAGCCGGTGCAGGCCACGATCACAAATACCGGCACTCTGGAGCATACTTTCACCATCCCCGACCTGGACGTCAACGTATCATTGGCCGCGGGACAGACGGTCACGATCGACTTCACGCCTGCGGAGGGCGGTACCTTCGAGCTGCTCTGCACCGTTCCGGGCCACAAAGATGCCGGTATGGTCGGTACGGTTGTCGTAGCCCCCTAACCCGGGAAGTTTATTAGGCGCTTTTACTCGACCGTAAACTTAATTTCTTCGTACCTCGGCGCGAGTGTTGCCCCGCGTACGCTACGCGAGGTCGGAGGGGGCGTGCCCGTACTCGGTATCGACCCGGGCGGCGTCAGGAATCGGCCGGCTGCGAATAGTGTTGACCCGCGTGGCGGATTGATGCCGAGCCGCGTCTCTATCGGCCGCTGGATATCCGCATGGCTGCGGCATGGCTTTCGGTGTCGAGGCTAGGGGGTTGGGGGTCGAGACAAAAACTTCTAGCGGCGCGTGTCACTCGCCGCGTTTGCACGCTCAGCGTAGATATCACGCAGGAACGTCGGCTCGGAATCGTCGTCATCCGGAAATTCTTCGAGGGGCTCAAGCAGCCACCCATGACTAAACCACCAGAAACCGAACAAAAAGAGCAAGATGATGATCGTTCCGCCGTAGTCGTGGTAGATCAAGGCCGGCGACGTACCGAAATAGAATGCCACAACCGCAACCGAAGCGATCCGCAGCAGGTTCATCAGAAAGATGCCAAGGAAGCCCAGAACGATCGCCTCGATTTTCGAGCGCCGCGAAAACGCTCCCTGAAATCCGGTGAGGAGCGTGACCGCGAACAGGAGAAAAGATTGCCACCCCACGCAGTTCCACGAGATAAACACCGGCAAGAAGAAGCCGCCCTTGTCCAGGTAGATGGTGGTGTTGGATACCTGTATTGGGATGCCGACAATTCCCAATAACACTGCGATCAGTCGAGCTTCGACCGGCACAATCCAATCCGTGAGGGCTTGATCGATCCCGATGATCTCCACAATCCGCGTGAGAAACTCGTTGAATGTGGTCACGAAAGGCACAATCAGGACCAGGATAGTGGCCATGATCAGAATCAGTCGAACAATCCGCTTGTTGGAGTCTTCGATGTTTTCTGATTCCACGAGAGCCAGGTCGTCCATATTTACACCACTTTCCATCGAAGATAAGGGGTCCACCGACGCATCTCCGCAAACTACCCAATTCCGCTTAGGCTGAAGCGC
>JADFRG010000079.1 GCA_022561385.1 Chloroflexota bacterium | reverse complement strand
TGCTCAATGTCGGCCAGCAATTCCCCGCCTATCAGCTTGCGCTCGTACTGCTCTGCAAGCCCCGCGATGTCGGACTTGCTATCAAAGCTAACAATAACTTTAGACTTGATACCCTTGGCAAGTTCCTCTCTAAAGTCAATCCACTGCTGCCGGGCTTCTGAAACCTTGCGCCCTGCGGATTCTGTTCCCTCGGAGGTGTTTCGCAACGCCACTAACCAGCCATCAGTAACCGTATTGTCGATCCTTTCAAATACGTCCCTCTGATCCTCTACCCTATCGGATAGCCACTCCGTTATCTCGCCCAGGCCCTTGACCCCCCCTCCAAGGTCACTATACGCGTCTTGAAACTGCTCGAAGGTTATGGCCCCTATTAGTATGGCCTCGTCCAGATCGCGCTGGATTGATAATAAGTTCGTAATGCCCTGCACAAACTTACGCGTTGCAGGAACGCCTTTTGCTAAAGTTGCGGTGAAGAATTGTCCAAATGTGACTTTGAAGTTCTCAACGTCCCGCTCTAAAGAGCCGAGCTGTTTTCCGGCCGTCTTCATAGCGGCCTCATAAGTTCCGGCAATTTGCGCGCCCGCTTTTATCACTGCGTTGGCCCTGATCTGGGTTTTTTCCAGTTCCGATAGGCTGGCAACGGTGCGGTTGTTTTCCGCGGCGAAGTCCTCGTAGGTCTTTCGGAGATCAATAAAGAGGCCGATCTGTCGGGCCACCCTGATATTTCCGGTAGAGATGAAGCCAACCAGCTTTTCAAAGGCTGCGGTTGAATTCACCCCGGCGATTACCGCCCCGTCCTGTGCGACCCGGGCTAAATCCGTTGCATTGGCAAGGTCTATATCCGCCGATATTAACCGGGCAATAGATTCTCTTGCGCCAAGCATGGAAATTCCGGTGTCTTCTAGCGACTGTTCAAGACGCCTCATTTCTATCGAGCTTTTTCCAACCCTCGCGCCCAGGTTGTCAACCACAACCCCCATCGTTTCAAAGCGCGCAGCGAGAAGTGCTGACTCTTTAACAAGGGCGGCTATCTTTCTAACGGCTTGAAAACTCGCGAACCCCAGCGCAAGCATTCTTAAGTTGAGGCCCCCGGTTGCCTTATCGGCGCTCTTGGCCGACTTAGAGACTCCCGAAAGGTTCTTGCCGACCTTCTTCAGACCCTTCGACGCCTTATCTCTCAGGGTCAGAAGGATTGACAGCTTACTTTGAGCCATTTAGCCTCTTGAGTGCCATTAGCATTTTCTTCTGTTCGGGAGTCATATCTTTGAGGTGGCCCTTCTTGTGGGCTTGCCAGACATCATGCACATTGGCGGCGGCCAGCATCTTCTCTAGCTCGCCGTAGCGCTGTTCGTCTGAACCCCCAGAACGCGGCATTATGTTCCAGGTGCGCCAGGTCAGAACCTTCTTGAGCTCCGGGGGCGGTTGCCCTTCCCCCTCGACGTACTCGACAACCGCCCGGATCATTCCGGGGGGATTTCCAAAGCCTCCGTCATGCGTCGATCTATTTCCCCGGCAATCCAATGCACATGCGCGGGCTTCATATCCCCCAGGTTTTCGGGGTCAAACCCATTGAGCATGTGAGCCTCGCAAGCAGCCCTCACGTATTCGGTAGCGGTATCTTGAAAGGACAATGACCGCCACCTGGGATCGAAGTCCCGCATGGCGGTCATCCACGCGTCTACGTGCTTGTTTAGAAGCTCGTCTACGAAGTCAACCTCAACGCCCAGACTTTCATGCGTGAGCTTCACTATTACGTCGTGCCCTTGGTAATACTGGGTGTGCGCTGTACGAACGCTACCGACAGCGGTTCGCCGCCGCCCACCTCGCCACCCGGCATTTCAAAACTTGTGAGCTTCGAGGTGCCACAGGTGTACTGGGAGTTGCCCGTCCCGCTTCCTATGGGCGCCCACCGGAGCTGTAGGGAAGTTCCCCCCGTCGCCTGGTGAAAGCCACGCAGTCTCTCAAAGGCTTCGGTTGCACTCTCGGTATAGACTACGGTGCAGCTCACGTCCCAGGGATTCAGCTTCCCAAAGGTGATGATGGGAATGTCCCCGGCTGCGGTGAAGATTTCCCCGGAGTTGCGATCGCCCCCTGAAACCTCCACGGTGTTCACCTCGCCTGAGATGTCGTTCCAAGCTGCCCCATCCGTGGAATACTCGATCTTGGCATCTACGAAGCTGATCGCTAACGCTGTTTGTGCCATGCTTTACTCCTCTTCTTTCGCAGGCTTTGCCCGCGTTCGCGGTTCAACCACCCGCTCTATGGCTAGTTTTTCCAGCCAGATTCTTGTGCGCTCATCATCGGGGAGATCGATGATCGTCCCCTTGAGCTTGCTAACTCCGTCCAGCAAAACGTACCCGTCGATGACTAGGTATTTCATCCAGAACCCTCCACTCTCGCGATTAGCGCCCAGTATTGACGCTCCCCCACAACTTCATTACTTGAAAGCGTCAATGTCCAGTTCAACGCCCCCTTCCCCAAAGGCTTACTGGAGCTGGGCGTTATGGCCCGAATTGCCGTCGAGAAGTTGTCAGCCAGATCAACCACCGTTGAGTGATTTTCCGGCACGGTATTCTGTCCATAAGGCTCGACAAGCATTACCAGTTCCCCCGTGAATTCGGGCCAGCCGCCAGCGGTTTGGACCGTCATGGGACCTTCCGTGCCCTCTACCGCCCTCGGAAAAGAACACGGCAGGTCTGCGGTTTCCACAGACGCCGGAGGAGCGTCAAAGGCTCTTACAATCCCCGTTATGCTCAGATCCCCCAGGTTGTCGATGAACGACCTGTAGGTCGTGATCGCCATTAGCTCACATACCGATTCCGGTAGTGATTCAGGATGTCCAGTATGTCTTTAGGAAACCGCGAGGGAAGGATCATTACTCCATCTCCCGTTAGAAGCGGTCTGTCAACATCGCTTGAGGTGTCCTTCTGACGGTAGAGAAACACCGCCAGGCGTGTAACCGCCCACGCAACGTCGCTGGGCGGGGTCGTACTCCACCGCCAGTTCGCCAGTACCGTGATCCCCATTTCGGGGTCGCTGGTGTAGGTCCATTCGTTGTTACCCGATGCCAGCAGCGAGATGCCCCAGTAGGGCGTCTCGTCGCGCGGGATCGTGACGTATGCGGAAGTCCCTATTACGGTGGGACTTCCGGCATCTGCGTCATTGGTAACGGTCGTCAGACTGACGGCCGGCTTATCGAAATTAAGAACCCGTCCCTCTGTATCGCTAATCGCGTCAAAGTTCCTAGTGGATGTCGAAGTTCCATCGAAACTGAATCCAACATAGGCTTCTACAAAGGCAATGGACTCTGTGATGAAGGTGTCAATCAGGGCATCGTCACCTGACTTCTCAACGCCTGTGTAGGCTCTTACGTCTTCTGTGACCGGATAAGCCACTTACTTTTTCCTTGGCTTCCTTTTCGGTTTCGGGTCCTCAACGAGCTCCAGATACCCCGCCTTGAGGAAGTGATCGGCGCGACCATCCGGCCAGTCGATCACTTCCCCCTCAGTGACGTTGAAATCCGGTCCCGACATGGAGACCAGAACCTTCACACGCTTCATGCGTTGATTACCGCTATGTCGTGCGTCGGTGGATTGATCCGCGAACCTTTGTAGAGCTGCGCTACTGCCACGACCGGGATCGCTGCGGTGCCCGTGGTTGCAGCCGTCCCGTAAATCTTCAAGAACGGCGAGTCCGCAGGTACGTCGATCTCCAAAAGCAGGGCGGTATTCGTCTTGTCCGTCCCGCTGGTTCCCAGCGACCCAGCGATCAGCGTATAGCTCCCGCCCGAAGTCGCGGAGGAGTACACAGAAGCAGAGAACTCGCCCTTGGTGCCTCCCACTTCGGCCCCACGCGAGCAGCAAAACAACACCCGGTCATAGGTCGAAGCGTCGATCACGATTTGCGTGGCCCAGATGGCTCCCGTTCCCGTGGAGCCTCCACCACCGATTAGAAACCGATCCGTTGCTGTTCGTTGTTTCGCCATCTACGTGGTGATCATGTGTTTGAAGGCTTCGGCCTGTCCTGCCACTCCGCCTCTGCGGAAGTGCGCCAGGAGTCCGATTTGCCCATTGCCGGCGTACAGCTCATCCAAACGCTGAATGACCATGCCCTGTCTCTCGACCACGTAGTACAGGCTGAAGTCCCCTACCAGAACGACCTTATTGCCCGTTGCCAAGGCTGGCATGGTCTCGTCCGAGTAGAACGGGATCCCATCCAACCTACGTGTAAACTGCCCGCCCGCTCCATCTGCCGCCCCAGCCGGTGTAGCCTGGAACAGGAACGGATTGCCAGTCAGGGCAAAGATATGTCCTACCGTTGCCCGTCGTGCAACCAGCGCCACAGATGGACTTTCGGCATAGCCGCCTTTCAGCCCATAGATCAGGGTGTTCATCTCGGCCGCGGTGATGCTGTTGGTGCCCGCTGCGGTAACTGCCGAGCTCGACTCGATCAGGGCTGCCTTGGGCTGTGAAGAACCGGACCCGGTGGAAATGAAGTAATAGTTCTCCCACTCGGCTTCGGCTCGGCCAAACGCGTTGGTTAAGAACGGCTGGAGATTTGCCGACTCGTCGCCCATCAGTTCCCAGGAAATCTTCACCAGCTTGGTCTCTTTGTGAACCGTGGCAACCGGCTGACCGAAGGTAGGCTCGTTTTGATCGACTGCCGCCTCTTCTGCGGTAATGGCGAACTTCGCCATGCTGGTTCCTTCGTTCGGGATCAACACGCGATCCAAAGAGGTCTGGATCACAGTCGCCCCAGCCCGACGAACCACACTCGCATCATCTCGCTTTGCGGCGATTCCGTTGAAGAAATCGTCGGGTACCAGGAATCCGCCCTCGGCGTCCGTCTGACCCTGAAGTGCGGCTTTGACAACATCATCGCCCTGCCAGTTCTTGATCGTGTTCTTGGTGGCCTCGACGTAGACCTTGCTGTA
>JADFRG010000039.1 GCA_022561385.1 Chloroflexota bacterium | reverse complement strand
AGCAGGACAGAAGGCGCTTGACCGGATCACACAAAAAGCTATAATTCAATCGTTGAATTCATAGATTGAATTTTGAATGTTGGAGATATTGAATCAGCCGAGAAACGGATAATGTCAACGGATAACTCCACGAAAAACTCTACCAACGCCGAAAGAGAGCGCATCCTCCTGGAGGAGATCGAGCGGGATCCGGATACTAACCAGGCCACCCTGGCAAGGAAGCTGGGTGTCGCGGTTGGAACGGTGAACTGGCATGTAAAGCGGCTCATAGCCAAGGGATATGTCAAGGTCAAGCGCGCGGAACGGAGAAAACTGCGTTACATCATCACGCCGGAGGGGATCTCGTTGCGGGCCAGGCTGACGGTTGCCTACGTCGAGAACTCCATGCACCTGTATCGCGAAAGCCGGAGGCAGGCGCGAGAGGCCCTGCAGGCCGCCGCGCAGCGAGGTATCCACTCCATCATGATTGATGGGGAGGGAGACATCGCGGACGTCGCCCGCCTTACCTGTTTGGAGCAGGGATTCGAAGTGGTGAGCGACGGCCAGGATGGAGCGATTGGTATTCTCGAAATTCGTGGCCAAAAGATACGCATGTCTGAACCGGTGAAGGAATGAGCGGCAACGGTAGCTTCTGGGCCGATAAGCGAGTTTGTGTGACCGGCGGCGGAGGTTTCTTGGGATCATATGTCATCGAACGTCTCGGAGAGCAGGGGGCGGCGGATATTGTCATTCCACGAAAGCGCGACTACGACTTAGTGGACGGAGCGGCGGTCCGCCGAATGCTGGGCGATGTTCGACCTCAGATCGTTCTGCATCTAGCGGCTAACGTCGGCGGTATCGGCGCGAACCGAGAGCATCCGGCCGAATTCTTTTACGACAACCTCATGATGGGAGTGCAGCTGCTTCACGAATCCTGGCGGAACGGGGTGGAGAAATTTGTCGCGGTGGGCACCGTTTGCTCCTATCCGAAATTCACGCCGGTTCCCTTCAAAGAGGTCGACTTTTGGGGCGGGTACCCAGAGGAGACCAACGCGCCGTATGGACTGGCGAAGAAAATGCTGCTGGTGCAGTCCCAGTCCTATCGGCAACAGTATGGATTCAATTCGATCTACCTGATCCCAGTAAACCTCTATGGCCCAAAGGACAACTTCGACCTGGATACGTCGCATGTGATACCGGCCCTGATTCGGAAGTGTCTTGAGGCCATCAGGCGAGGCGATGAAGAGGTGGTCGTCTGGGGCGACGGATCCCCAACGCGAGAGTTTCTCTACGCCGCGGATGCGGCCGAGGGAATTGTGCTGGGCGCCGAGCTCTACAACGGGAAGGAACCTGTCAATTTGGGGTCGGGCGAAGAAATCAGTATCAAAGATCTTGTCGAGACCATCGCGGAACTGACCGGATTTCGCGGCAAGCTGACCTGGGACAGCAGCAAGCCCAACGGCCAGCCACGACGTAGCCTCGATACGAGTCGGGCGACCGAGCTTTTTGGTTTCACGGCACAGACAAAACTGGCTCAGGGGCTGCGCGAAACGGTCGAATGGTATCGGAATGAGATTGTACCTACTGAGGCAGGTCAATGACGGTGGAAGCCATTCCGGCTCAGAAACACATTATCAAGCCCTCCAGAGCATGGCTGGACCTCGGTCTCCGAGAACTCTGGGACTATCGCGAGCTCGTGTACTTCCTTATCTGGCGCGACGTTAAGGTACGGTACAAGCAGACCCTCTTTGGCGCGGGTTGGGCCATCCTCAAACCGTTCCTGGGGATGGTGGTTTTCTCCATCATTTTCGGACGATTGGCGGGATTATCCACCGACGGGTTGCCCGGACCGGTCTTTTATTTTTCCGGGCTCCTTCCCTGGATCTTATTTCAAGACGGCGTAAGCAAGTCGGGTATGAGTCTGGTTGCAGGCCGCAGTCTGCTGACAAAGGTGTATTTCCCGCGGTTGGCCATGCCGCTTGCCTCAGTAAGCGCCGGCCTGGTGGATCTTGGGCTTTCGTTCCTCGTGCTTCTGGGATTGATGATTTATTTCAGCACTTCTTTTGGCGGCCAGTGGTGGGCCGCCCCGCTGTTCGTAGCCTGGGGACTCTTGGCGAGCATAGGGGTCGGCCTTTGGCTATCGGCGCTCAATGTGTTGTATCGGGACGTGAGCTACGTGACCCCCTTTCTGCTTCAAGCCTGGTTCTTCGCTACTCCCGTTGTTTACCCCGCCAATCTGATCCCGGAGGGTCCTTGGCGGCTGTTATACAGCCTCAACCCGATGGCGGGAGTCGTCCAGGGATTCCGCTGGGCGATGCTGGGGGTGGGAGAGGCCCCCGGCCCGCTCGCGGCCATTTCGTTCGGCATGACGATTCTCATTCTGCTTTCCGGAGTTGTATTTTTTCGCCGGATGGAGCGGGGTTTCGCAGACGTCATATAAAAAATGCCGGATATCGTAATTCGCGCCGAAGGGATTGGTAAACGATACCGTATTGGCAGCTTGCAAACCGGCTACCAAACTCTGCGCGATGTGGTGGTGGATGGTGCCCGATCGGTATTCAGGCGCGGCGCACGGGATCGTGGCCCCGAGTACATATGGGCGCTGCGTGACATCTCGTTCGAGGTCCCTAAAGGCCAGGTACTCGGCATCATCGGACCCAACGGGGCGGGGAAAAGCACACTGCTCAAGATCCTGTCGCGTGTCACCGAACCCACCGAGGGCTACGCGGAAGTAATCGGAAGAGTCGGTTCGCTGCTGGAAGTCGGGACCGGATTTCATCCGGAATTGAGCGGCCGTGAAAACATCTATCTCAACGGGGCGGTATTGGGGATGCGGCGCGCCGAGATCCGGCGCAAATTTGACGAAATCGTCAGCTTCTCAGAGGTCGAGCAATTTATTGACACCCCGGTCAAGCGCTACTCGACCGGGATGCAGCTTCGGCTGGCGTTCGCGGTGGCGGCCCATCTGGAGCCTGAAATCCTGCTGGTTGATGAAGTTCTGGCGGTCGGCGATGCAGCCTTTCAGCGCAAGTGCCTGGGGAAGATGGACGCCGTGGCCCAAGAGGGTCGCACCATCTTATTTGTCAGTCACAACATGTCGGCCGTTGAGAGGCTGACGCATGAAACCATCGTGGTGGAGGGCGGCCGCATCGTCAAGCGCGCGCCAACTTCTGAAGCGATTGACTACTACCTCACCATAGGGATGGAGCAGATGGGTGAGCGACTTTGGACCCACGACGAGGATCACACCCCATCCCCCTTCGAGCCTGTTGCGCTGAGGGTGATTGGCCCCAACGGAGCGGTCGCGTCGCAGGTTCCCACGGCGGAACCCTTCGATATCGAGCTTGAGTACAAGCTGACAGAATCGATTACAGGATTGCGCGTCGGGATCTACCTTTCAACGAGTAAAGGCGAGCGGCTCCTGACCTCGTACGACACCGACGATTTGGAAACCTTCCGGAGCCGCGAACGCCGGCCGGCGGGTCGATACATCAGCCGCTGCCGCATTCCCGCCAATTGGCTCAACGAGGGCCGCTTTATGCTCGGGTTTAACGCAAGCAGCTTCGGCGTTCGCTCCTATTTCACGGACGAATTCGCCTTGAATTTCTCAACGGACGGAACGGGGGCGCCGGGAAGCCAGTGGCCCGAGGCGCGGAGCGGCCCCTTTCGACCGGCGCTCGAGTGGGAGATCTTGGAGGCCGTCAACTGACACATCCGAAGCTAAAACAAGCGCTGGGACGGCTTCCGGCCGCGGCCGAAGCCTACCAGGCGCTCCTTGCGGATGGCAGGCAGCCCGAAGGCGGCTATGCGCTCGATCGGCTTGAGGCCGCCTTGCCGGCCTGGGTTCAAGCGGGGGTCAAGGCCAAGAATGGGCGGCCGCAGCTCCTCGACCGGAAAGTCCTCGTGCTCGGGTACCTCCCGTGGTGGCTCGAATACGCGGCGGCGCTCGCCACCCTGTTCGCCTCCCTT
The DNA here is from genome assembly GCA_022561385.1 of Chloroflexota bacterium. GTDB lineage: Bacteria > Chloroflexota > Anaerolineae > Anaerolineales > E44-bin32 > JADFRG01. The sequence goes on along the minus strand of JADFRG010000039.1, from coordinate 15,532 downwards.
GGATGCAAAGTAGGTCTTGGCTACATCCCCTACAGGAGGTGGACCGAGCAGGTGCAGGCCTTCGATCGCCGCCGCCAGAGTGCATACATCCGAGGCGTGCTGGCCAGTGCCACCGTGTTGTTCGATTTACACGATCTGTCGATTCCCAGCCGCTCGCAACTGGTGCCGGAGTTGGCGATTAAATTGGAGGCGCTAAGCCGCAGCGATGTCCAGTACACGCTACAGCGGGAGGACGTGGAGGACTCGCTCTCGGGCGAGCTTTTCCAGCTGCGGATGGAGCGAAATTCGGCAGCCGCTATGGCAACTATGGCTCTGCTGGATGGGGACGACTATGAGGTCGTTGTCATTCCAAATGGCAGCATCTTGGAGTTCGGCGCGGCGTACCTGGCGGCGCGATATCGTGGAGCTACGGTGGTCACGTATGAGTTTGGCGAGCAGCGGGAGCGGATGTGGCTCGCTCAAAACGGAGAGGTGATGCGGCAGGACACCGCCGCGCTCTGGAAAGTGCGCGGTCGCACGGAACTAACCGGGAGCGAGCGCAGCGAGTTGGAGTCAATGTTCAGCGCACGCCGATCCGGCAAACCGTGGGGCCAATTCGCGCGTCGATGGCAGTCCACGCCCGGCCAAGGGGCACAGGAAGTCGCGGAACGGGTGGGCTTGGAACTCAGCCAACCGATAGCGCTGCTTTGCACGAACGTCGTAGCGGACAGCCTGGCGCTCAACCGCCAGCTCTTCACTTCCGGCATGGCTGAGTGGCTGACTGTGACCGCCAGGCACTTCGAATCTCTTGACGCAGGTCAGCTCGTGGTCCGAGTGCATCCCGGCGAGATGCTCGGCGCAGGGCATCCTTCGACGGAAATCGTGCGGTCTGCGCTGCCCGATTTGCCGTCGCATGTGAAGCTGGTGGGCCCGGATTCTGACATCAATACCTACGATCTCATCGAGCTGGCAGATCTAGGTTTGGTTTACACCTCGACCGTCGGCCTGGAAATGGCGATGGTGGGCATTCCTGTCATTGTGGCGGGTGACACACACTACCGGGGCAAAGGTTTCACTACCGACCCAGGCTCAGTCGATGACTACTTAGCTGCCGTAGACCGCGCGCTGGGCTCGGATGAGGCAAGGCTCGGTGAAGATGCTCGTGAGCTCGCCGTGCGTTACGCGCATCGCTTCTTTTTTGAATACCCGTTCCCTTTTCCCTGGCACTTGATCGGATTCTGGGAAGATGTCGAGGCTCGGCCTGTAGAGCAAGTGATTGCCGCTCCCGGAGCATACCTGAATACGATGCTTGCACTGTTGGGAGAGCCGATCGACTGGGCGAAAGTACATGGTTAGCGAAGGTGTGGCCGCTCCAGACCAGGAGATCCTGCGCGACGTGCGTGAGTTCTACGACTCTGTAGGCTGGAGTCAATTGGGTGAGGGGTTATATCAGAATGCCCGGTACGAGGACCTGCGTCCGGTAGCACAGGATTACATTCGACGTTGTCACCTGCGGGTGAAGCGATACCTGCCTGAGCGAGGAAGGCTGCTTTTGGATGCCGGATCCGGTCCTATCCAATACCCGGAGTACCTCGAGTATTCGCGAGGGTACGCGCGCCGGGTGTGCCTGGATGTCTCAAAACTAGCGCTTGAAGAGGCCCGGGCCCGGATCGGAGGCCACGGATGGTTCGTCATCGGAGATATCTCGCGGCTGCCGTTCTCCGAAGGGAGCTTTGACGGTGTGGTTTCGCTGCATACCGTGCACCATGTTCCCGCCGAGCAGCAGGGAAGGGCATTCTGGGAAATCCACAGGGTGCAAGCGACGGGATCCCGCGCGGTTGTGGTTTACAGCTGGGGCAGTCACTCCGTGCTGATGCGCCTATTTCAGTGGCCGATCCGAATGGCAGAGCGGCTGATTGCCAGAAGATCCCATGGCCCCCAGACGGCTCGGGACCTCAAGCTGGACCCCCATGCTAAATCGCCCGGTACTTTCACTCACCACCATGACTCATCCTGGATCAAAGGCCAACTTGACCGGCTGCAAGACTACGAGATTGTCGTCTGGCGCAGTGTCAGCACCGCCTTCATGAGGTCGCTCGTCCATCGAAAGGCGTTCGGCGACGGTTTCCTGCGTCTGATTTACCGCATTGAAGAACTCGCGCCTCACCTGATGGGGAGCTGGGGTCAATATCCGATGATCATTTTGGGAAAGCCATCTCTCAAGACCGGAGGAACTTCATGAATTGGGAGGGTAAGTCGGTCCTTATTACGGGCGGCACCGGCTCGTTTGGTCGCAAGTTCGTGGAAGTGATGCTCGCAGAGCACAAGCCGGCCAGGGTGATTGTGTTCAGCCGCGATGAACTCAAGCAGCATGAGATGCGTGAGCAGGGCTTGGACGATCCGCGCTTGCGCTACTTCATCGGCGACGTGCGCGATCGGCTTCGTTTGCGCCGCGCGATGGAGGGCACTCATATCGTGGTTCACGCCGCCGCATTGAAGCAGGTGCCCGCGGCCGAGTACAACCCGATGGAAGCCATCCTGACCAACATCATGGGGGCGCGAAACGTAATTGAGGCCGCCCTGGACAACGAAGTCCAGCGGGTGATGGCCATCAGCACCGACAAAGCCGTGAATCCCATCAATCTTTACGGTGCGACCAAGCTCGCGGCGGAGAAGCTTACGGTTCAATCGAATGCCTATGCGGGTGGAAAAAATACGCGCTTCAGCTGCGTGCGCTACGGAAACGTCGTGGGTAGCCGCGGCAGCGTCATCCCGGTTTTCCAGCGACAACGTGAGGAGGGGCACATCACCATTACGGATGAGCGAATGACGCGTTTCTGGCTTTCTGTTGACCAGGGGGTGCGATTCACGATCCGATGTATCGAGCAGATGCAGGGCGGAGAGGTTTTTGTGCCGAAGATACCCAGCATGCGGGTTGTGGACGTAGCGAAGGCGGTGGCTCCGGAGGCCAAGGTGGAGCTGATCGGGATCCGGCCAGGGGAGAAGATGCATGAGGTGCTCATCTCAGAGGACGAAGCCCGCCACACCGTGGAGCTGGAAGACATGTATGTTGTGGAGCCACCGGGCGCGCTCTGGTTTGGGCATGAGTGGCGCAACAAAGGGAAGCCACTTCCGGAAGGTTTCAAATACACCAGCGACCGTAATCAGCAGTCGCTGACCGCGGACGAGCTCCGCCAGCTGGTGGCCGAAAAGAACTAACAGATGCGAATTCTGATCACCGGGGCTTCCGGATTACTCGGCTCCAATCTGGTGCTTGCTGCCTCCGACGCGGGCCATCACGTGATGGCTACTTCCCGCACACGTCCGGTCCAGCTCGATGGCGTGGAATGGCGCGCGGCCGATTTAATTGACCCTGAAGGGGCCGGAGCGCTGCTGGCCGAAATGCAGCCCGATGGGGTGATCCACTGTGCGGCCGCGACGGATGTGGATCAGTGCGAAGACGATCCGAATTGGGCCTTCGCTCTCAACCGAGATGTGGCGCGCCATATCGCCGTTTCCGCTCGCGAAGTCGGCTCGGGACTGGTCCATATTTCGACCGACGCAGTGTTCGATGGAAGCCCGGGGCCGCATGCCGAGACGGACGAGGCCCGTCCGATCAACGTATACGGAGAAAGCAAACTTGCGGGGGAACAGGCAGTAGGGGAGGTGCACCCTCAAGCCGCGATCATCCGCGTGAATTTCTACGGTTGGAGTCCTCCTGGACGATCCAGCCTGGCAGAATGGTTCCTCGAGAACTTGCGTCAGGGAAAGCCCAGGCCCGGCTTCACCGATATTGTGATTTCTCCCCTTCTCGTCAATCAATTGGCCGGATTGCTGCTGAGTGTGCTAGAGGCTGGTCTGTCGGGTATCTATCACATCGCAAGTCACGACGCCGTCAGCAAGTACGAACTGGGGGTGAGACTCGCACAGGCCTTCGAGCTGGATTCGTCCCTGATTCATCCTGCCAATAGCGAGCGGGCTGGATTGCGCGCGGCTCGGCCGAAGGATCTATCGCTTCGAGTTGGAAAGATCGAGCGCGTCCTCGAGACCCGGATGCCCGATACGAACGTTGGTATTGCGGACCTTCGAAGACTTGAGCACGCCGGCTACCGGGAGAGACTGGAAGCCCTGTTGCTAGAGCACGCAGGATGATCGTGTCCGATCACAAGCAAACCTCGGCGATCTGGGAGCAAGAGCTGAGGCAGGAAAAAGAATGAGCGAGATCAAGATCGAGGACAGGACTATTGGCGGAGATCACCCGACCTATTTCATCGCGGACATCGGAGCGAATCACGATGGGGAGTTGTCGCGGGCGAAAGAGCTCATCCGCCTTGCGGCGGAAATGGGAGCGGACGCGGCGAAGTTTCAAAACTTTCGCGCGCCGGAGATCGTCAGCGACTACGGATTCCGCTCCATGGACGATCGGGTCTCCCATCAGGCCGGTTGGAGTAAGTCGGTTTATGAGGTTTACGAGGCCGCTTCGATTCCCCTCGAATGGTCTGCGGAGTTGGGGGAAGAGTGTGATGAGGCCGGGATCCATTACTTCTCATCGGTTTATGATTTTGAGGCCGTGGATAAGCTCGAGCAGTATTTTCCGGCCATCAAGATCGGATCCGGCGACATCACATGGCTGGAGATCATCGAGCGCATCGCCTCCAAAGGTAAGCCGGTGCTCCTGGCGACGGGCGCCTCGACTATGGAAGACGTGCGACGCGCGGTCGATACCATCCTGGCCATCAACAAGAATCTGGTGCTGATGCAGTGCAACACCAATTACACCGCAAGCCTAGAGAACTTCGATCACATTCACCTGAACGTGCTGAAGACTTATCGCACAATGTATCCGGAAGTTGTACTCGGCCTCTCCGACCACACACCGGGGCACGCCACGGTACTTGGTGCAGTGGCGCTCGGCGCGCGGGTAGTGGAGAAACATTTCACCGACGACACCGCGCGCGAGGGCCCGGATCATCCCTTTTCTATGGATCCGACTTCCTGGCGGGAAATGGTCGATCGAACTCGGGAGCTCGAGCGGGCATTAGGGTCGGAGGACAAACAAGTAGCTCAGAACGAAGAGCAGACTGTGGTCATTCAGAGACGCTGTCTTCGGGCCGGACGAGACATCCAGTCGGGCGAAGTCCTAGATCGGGACGCGATCGACGTACTGCGGCCCGCCGATAAAGGGGCGATCCCACCCTATGAGGTGGAACAAGCAGTAGGAGCGACGGCCTTGGTCGCTATTCCTGCCGGAGAAGCACTTCGATGGAGCATGCTGGGTAAAGGGGGGAGCGGATAGCCGCATGCGGGTCCTCTATCTGAGTCGCGGCGGCAACCCACATGACCGGCGCTTTCTTACCGCTTTGGCGGGTACGGAGCATGAGATTTTCTTCCTGCCGATGGAGGTATCGGCGGACTCGGAGCGTGAATTCGTGCCCGGTCAGATCGAAATTCTGGACCTGCCTGTGATGCCCAGCCCCACCGATCTGGGCGGAATCTTGGAACGCATCCAGCCGGATTTGGTCCACGCCGGCCCGATCCAGGGCGGTGCCTATCTGGCCGCGCAGACGGGCTGGCATCCTTTGGTAAGCATGTCTTGGGGGTCGGACCTGCTTATCGAAGCACGGGATGGAGCCGGTAGGGAAAAAGCGGAAATTGCCCTGCGTGCGAGCGAGGTCCTGGTGTGTGATTGCCGGACCGTCCGTGAGGCGGCGATCCGGCTCGGGATGCATGGTGATCGTATCGTGGTTTTTCCCTGGGGGGTAGACCTCAAGCGCTTTTCGCCCAGTCAGGATGGCCAACTGCGCGTGCGACTGGGTTGGCAAGACAACTTCGTCATCCTGTCTACGAGGGCTTGGGAACCCTTGTACGGCGTGGATTTGACCGTAAAGGCATTTATCGAAGCATCAAAGAATGATCCCTCCCTTCGCCTGCTGATGCTGAGCCAGGGTTCGTTACGAGCGGAGCTGCTCGAAGAATTGGAGCAGGCGGGCCTGAGCGATCGGGCTCATGTGCCCGGTGTGGTGGAGCCCGAGGAGCTGCCAGCCTACTATCGCGCTGCGGATCTATACGTCAGCGCGTCGCGGAGCGACGGGAGCTCCATTTCCTTGCTTGAAGCGATGGCAAGTGGCCGGCCGGCCTTAGTCTCCGATATTCCAGGAAACAAGGAATGGGTGCGGTCCGGAGAGAATGGCTGGCTGTTCTCCGATGGTGATGTGGAAGAGCTGGCAACTGACCTGGTGAAGGCTGCAAGTAGCCGATCGGAACTTGCCGATATGGGAGCCCAAGCACGGCGAATCGTAGAAGCGCGTGGTGATTGGACAAGCAACTTCCCTAAGCTGCTTGAGGCCTATCAGCTGGCGATGTCTTTGCCCGTGAGACAGGTCGGTTGATGGGCTCGGCCAAGTGGCCACGGTCAGATCGCCGAGCGATGAAGTTCGCGGAGGCATCCGGATGATTGCACACCGAGGGTGGGCCCGCGCCTCAGATGGATGCCTGGTGATTCCCGTGAGCAGAGTGGGATGAGCGGCAAAGTTGTGGCCGTTGTACAGGCCCGGATGGCGTCCACCCGGCTGCCCGGGAAGGTGCTCGCCGAGATTGCTGGCGAGCCGATGTTGGCGCGAGTCGTCGACCGGGCACGAATGGCAAAAACCATTAGCCAAATGGTAGTGGCCACCACGGACGATGACGAGGACGATCCGATTGCGCAGCTTTGCGAAGATCGCGGATATGCGGTCTATCGAGGTTCGAAAATGGATGTGCTCGATCGTGTGTATTGGGCCGCAGGCGCCCGCCACGCCGAGGTGGTCGTCAGGTTAACGGGTGATTGCCCGCTCATCGACGCAGGATTGATCGATCAAGTTGTAACTGCCTATCATCTGGCGGAGCCTCCTGTCGACTTCGCCGCCAACCGCCTTCCTTACGACAAGACTTACCCGGTGGGCACAGACACCGAAGTCTGCAGCTTCGCCGCCCTGGAGCGTGCCTGGCGCGAGGCGGATCAGCCGCACGAGCGCGAACACGTGATGCCCTATCTGTATGAAGGCGCAGGGCGATTTCGAACGCTTCTGGTCCGAAATGAACAGGACTTATCGCACTATCGCTGGACTGTCGATGCTCCAGAGGATCTCGAGTTCGTGCGCCAGATTTATGGGCACTTCGGGGGGCGAAACGATTTCACCTGGACCGAAGTGATTGAACTTCTCGAGCAGGAGCCCGAGTTAGCCGCCGTCAATTCGCAGGTCGAGCACAAGACCCAGCTCGATCTCGATTCGGGCTGGGGGCAGTAGCCGCACTTGGCAATCGAACTGAGCCTGTTCACCTCCCCCAAGCCGTTTAATCGGCCGCTCATCGAGACCATCCAGCGAAATGCGATCGAATCCTGGACTCGCTTAGGGCCCGGGGTAGAGGTGCTGCTGATCGGTGACGAGGTCGGCATGGTCGAAGCTGCGCACGACTTCGGTGTGCGGCATTTGAAAGGTGTAGACAAGAACGCACAAGGCACTCCGTTAGTCAGTTCGATTTTTTCCATGGCCGAGCAGGAGGCCTCACACAACCTGCTTACCTATGTCAACGCCGACATCCTGCTCCTGGATGACTTCCTGCCTTCGGTCCAGCGCTCTGCGGATCGCTTCGATCGGTTCATGATGGTGGGACAAAGATGGGATCTCGAGCTTGAAGTCGAGCTCACCTTCGAGAAGGGTTGGGCAAGCGCCATGCGCAAGCGGTTGGAGGCTCGGGGTGCGCTCCATCCGCCGGCCGGGAGTGACTATTTCGTCTTCCCGCGCGGCCAATTCGGGACGCTACCTCCCTTCGCGCTTGGACGAGCAGGCTGGGACAACTGGATGATATTCAACGCAAGAAGGCTGCGGATCCCAGTTATCGACGCTTCCCGTTCGACCACGGTTGTCCACCAAACCCATGACTATGACCACCTGGAGGGGGGCGGACCACACTACCGCCTTCCCGAAAGCCAAAAAAATGTCGAGTTGGGCGGGGGACCTGAGACCATATTCACGCTGGCAGATGCCAATTGGCGCTTGAACGGACATGGTTTGTCGAGAGCAACGTTGAAGGCCTCCGGCTTGCGCCGTTGGGCCGAAGTGGGGGTGATAACCCGCCTCGATCCGGGGAGAAGGTTACGCCTGGTGCATTCCCTATTTCACCCCATCGAGGCCGCCCAGTGGTTCTGGACACAGGCGCGGAGACGGGTGACCGGTGGGGCGGTTGAATAGTCGACCGATGGATCAATTGCAGACTGCAGCAGATTTGATCGAACTGCAGGCATGTCCAATTTGCGGCAGCCGGACAAGCTCATCCTTCGAATCGCTCCACGATGGCGGACGAGTGGTGAGCTACCTGCTTTGTGGAAGCTGCGCCGCGGTCTACCAATCCCCGCGAATGACCGTAGAGGCGCTCGATTCCTACTACAAACGGGAGTATGTCGAGCAGCACCAGCGGGCCGGCGGAGTGACTGAAAAGGAACTACGGATTCAGGCCGGCAGGGCGCGAAACCTGACTCGGCTCCTGCAATCCAGGGTGATCAGCGTCGACCGCCACCTGGATATCGGCAGCTCGACGGGCAGCCTGATGGTGGCCGTGGCGGAGGCTTATGGCAGTGCTGGGACAGGTGTCGAACCGGCAGAGATCTACCGATCGTATGGTCTGGCCAGGGGGCTGCACGTCGTCCCAGACCTGGGTGAGCTCGACGGTAATCCCTTCGATCTAATCACCATGGCGCATGTACTCGAGCATCTTCCGGATCCGGTGCAGTACCTTTGTGAGCTGCGAGACCGATGGCTGACGTCCGACGGGGCGATCCTTATCGAGGTCCCGAATCTCTTTGGGCATCCGTCCTTGGAGCTTCCGCATTTGTTCGGATTCTCGTCATCCACTCTGCGCTACGTTTTGGGACGCGCGGGGTATGAAGTAGTGCGCGTAAAGCGACATGGGTCGCCGCGCTCCCAGCTCATTGGTCTGTATTTGACGGCGATCGTCAGGCCCCGCGGTGCCGGGGGTTCCGCTCCCTCAAGAAAGCCGGATTCGAAGAACGTGCGAATCCGTCGCAGATTTGGGATGATCTGGCACCGCTTGGCCACGCGGATTGCCCCTGGCTGGGCCTGGTTGCCGCTTCCGGAACTCGAGGTCGATCCATGAGGGTATGGTTGCAGGAGAAGCCGGGAGTGGTTGGATGACCCGCATCGGCCAAAACCCGGCCAAATTCGTTGGGACGGTACACAAGCCGGAACGCATCACCGTCTCGGTGCTGACTTACATCCCGTTTCTCAGCGGCTACTTCGCTACCTACCTGGACGTGGTGAAGGCCTGCCTGGAGAGCATCTGGAAGAACACCGATTTACCCTACGACCTTATGGTTTTTGACAACGGAAGCTGCGATGAGCTGTTGGAGTACCTGCTCGAAGCGCACGCTTCAGGCCGCATCCAATACCTGGCGCTCTCCAAACAGAATCTGGGCAAAGGGGGGGCCTGGAATGCAATACTTTCCTCAGCGCCCGGAGAGATCATCGCCTATTCCGACAGCGACGCGCTCTTCTATCCCGGCTGGCTCAGCAAATCGGTCGAGATCCTCGAACATTATCCAAAGGCAGGCATGGTGACCAGTCGGCCTTTTCGCACTCGGGAGCACCTCATGTCGGCCACGATCGTGTGGGCCGAAGAATCTGCCGAGGTGAAGCTCGAGCGAGGGAGCTTCATTCCTTGGGAGACCTTCCGCGAGTTCGACATGAGCCTGGGTCAGGAGGAGGCCGACGTTCGTGCAAGATACGAAGCCACGGAAGACTACCGAATTACCTACAAGGGAGTAAAGGCCCATATTGGGGCTTCGCACTGGCAATTCGTCGCCCGAAAGAGCGTGCTGCAGCAGTTTCTGCCTTTTTCGATGGATAGACCCATGGGGCAGGTGCTTGCGCTCGACGAGAACATCAATGAGCGGGGGTATCTGCGTCTGATGACCCCCGAGCCGCTGGCTATGAATATGAGCAACTCCGTCCTACCCGTACCGGCGGGCAGCGGGAACAGGCGCCCATCGAAGTCTCTTAAGCGCCGGGTGCTTGATCTAGCGCCGGTGCGCCGCGGGCTCCTGTGGTTTTATGACCGCGTTTTCTCCTGGTACTACGCGGAGGCATAAGACCGTAATGCGGGAGGGAAGCCGTTGAGCTCGAAAACGATCTTCGTCAGCGCCGATCATGGCTTAGCGCTGATCTACTTCTTGCAAAGCGAGGTCGTCTCGACGCTACAACAGGCCGGATTTCGAGTGGTGGTGCTGGTTGCGGACGCCATGGTTGGCCCGCTAACGGAGCAAAACGCCGGATCGGGGATCCTATTTGAGGGTCTGCAACTGGACCAGGCGGCCAGCTTCGCGGCCCGTGAGCGTGGCGAGTTCCAGTGGTGGCTGCAATTCTTGCGCCGGGTGGGCGGCTCCCGGCAGATAAATACCGCTGCCATGGACAGCTACATCCGGCAGGTGGCGGTCGAGGAGCCAAATCGTAGACGCCTCTTGATGCCGCTGGCATGGTTGACCATCGCGCTGCTTCGGCGTTCGGCTGCCGCGCGCAAGGCGCTGATCCGTTCCCAGCAGCGGCTTAGCCCCCAGATCTACGCCGATTTGTTTGACCGCTACCGACCCGCGCTGGTGGTTGCCAGCACACCCGGGTGGCGGCTGGATCGTTATCTGCTCCGGGAGGCGGCCGATCGTGGGATCCAGACCGCCACGGTGATTGTGGGTTGGGACAACCCCAGCAGCTACAGCCTACCGGGAGCCCAGGTGGATTGGGCGACCTGCTGGTCGGGAATTCAAAGGGAGGAGTTGGTGGAGGGCTCCGATTGGAGTGAGGAACAAGTAAACATCGGCGGCATTCCGTCCTATGACGGCTACTTCCAGCGTAAGTGGGTGATCCCGCGCGGTGAGTACCTGAAGACACACGGGTTGGATCCGGATCGCAAGTTGCTGTCGTATGCCTGCAGTTTTGTGACCTTTTCCCCCAATCTCCCAAATGTACGGGCTCTGGCTCGCCTTGTTTCTAACAATCACCTTGCGGCGCCTTCTCAACTCTTGGTGAGATTGCACCCGAATCACTTCTTGGATGTGCCGCTTTTTGTGCGGGAGAGGCGGGAGATCCAGAACATGGCCGAGGAATTCCCGTACATGCATGTCGTCGAACCGGCCCCGCTCGGGGGTGACCTGGGACATTACTCCGGCGAAGACATGCCGGAAAAGAGCTCCATGATGGCGCATTCGGACGTATTCATTACGGTGTACTCCACCATGGTAGTTGAGACTGCGATTCACGGTCGCCCGATCGTCAGCCTGTGTTTAGATACGCCCGGTGGATGGCGTACCCCACGCAAGTATTCGCTGCCGCTTTCCAAGATCGGCAATTGGCCCACGCACCGCCGATTCCGAGAGGCGGGGGCCGGACAAGTGGTTTATCGGGAGCAGCAGCTGGCAGAGGCCGTCAATACTTATCTGGAGGACCCGGACGCAGATGAGGAACTGCGCGAAGACTTCGTGAAGAGGGAAGTAACCTATACCGACGGAAGCGCCGGCCGCCGTACGGGCGAGTTCCTCGCTGGATTGGTATGAATCGAGGTCAGGGCGGGTGGGCGAGTGAATGAATCGTGGGGTGAGGATTCGGACCGCGTCGATACTCCGAACTGAATTTGCTCGGTTACAGTTCGTCGCCACTTGCGGTCTCAGTTGTTGTCTCAGGTGGCCCTCTGGTTCGGTAACGAGAACGATGCCTGGATAAAGCGACCGAAATGGCGATTAGCGTTGTGGCCGGATGTAGCGGGTGGGTGCAATTGATTTCGGTATGGAGGATAGTGGGACGGCCCCCTAGGAGGGCCGGTCCATGATCGAACCCATGCGCGCAAATGACCCTGTTCGCGCCCTTGCGTGGTGGACCGAACTCGCAGCCTTAGTGCCCGCGTTGGTGATCGCGATGCTTGGAATGGGTCTTGTGCTCTACCTCACGCGCAATGGCGCGGGCGCGAGTGGAGACTCCGCGTGGTACATCATGGGAGCTCAAAATCTGCTTTTGGGGAACGGCTTCTCCAGATTCAGCGGAGGCGGCGAGCTGCGCGCTATCACTCAATTCCCGCCGGGTCTCTCGGTAGCCCTCGCCGGGCTATCTGGGGCAGGAATGGCAACCTTTGCCGCCGCACGGCTTTTCAACACACTATTGTTTGGCGCCAACTTGCTGCTCACCGCGCTTTTAATTTACAGAGCATCGCGATCTGGCTGGGCCATGATCTTGGGCTCAGTTCTGGTGTTGACAAGCTCTAAGCAAATTGAGATTCACAGCTGGATTGTGGCGGAACCTCTTTACATTTTTCTGAGCCTGATTGTGGCGCACCTAATCGCTCTAGGCATCTCGTCTTCTAGCAGGCGCGTGCTCGGGCTAGCTGGAGGGTTGGTGGCTGTGGCGATCCTAACTCGCTACGTGGGCTTCACCCTGCTGGCAGCGGGAGCACTTTGCATCCTATTGCTTGGGCAGAGGAATGCAAATTGGCGGCTACGCAGCGCAGGCCTTTTTGTACTCCTTGGGCTGGTACCAGTTGTATGGTGGGTGGCGATCTCCGTTTCCGATGGAGGATCGATTGCCAACCGCAAGGTGCTTTTTCACTTCATAAATCCTGATCTGATGCGGGCGTATCAAGCTGAGGTAGTCAGTTGGGTCTTTGGCCGACAATTGCCGCTTCCGTGGCGACCGAGAGCCATCCTGGCCGTTTTGATTGCCTCCATAGGTCCGCTTTACTTCCTTGTGTCGCGTATCCGAAGCGCTGGGTTGGGCCGTCCGAGAGGTGATGCCTATAGTGAAGTACTACCGTGGTTCCTTGGAACTTACCTGCTCGCCTATATCGGCGTCCTGACGGCAAATTCACTACTTCTGGATGCTGGCACACCACCGGCTGCGGCCGCCAGGTACATGGCGCCGGCGTATGTTGCCCTGATCATTTTATCGACTGTCACGACTACTGGGCTCGTACGCCAGGTGCAGGTGACCAAGCTACCCGCGACCTTTGCGCTCTCTCTTGGTTTGCTGCTCATCTCGCTCAATTTTGATCAGTCGATTGATTTGCTCGGTGAGCCAGGTTTGAGCCTTGGATATGTAATGATCAGAAGCAATGAGCCAGAACTCGTGAAGGCTTTAAACGAATTAGATCCCGACGTGCCAATCATTAGCAACAACCCGGAGACGGTCTTCATCCTTACAGAGAGGCCCGCCTACATACTTCCAATTAGAGTGGATTCGCAAACGCAGACCGAAAGATCGGACTACCAACAGAACATTGATGCCCATCGCCGGAGGCTCAAATCCGGCGCGGTCGTGGTTATTTTTGGAAATCCGGACGAATTGGCGCTCGCGGCTATGAACGATTTGAATGTGAGTCCGCTCTTAGGGTTCAGCACTGCAATGTTCTATAAATCCGGGGAGGGGTGATGGCCAGGAACTTCAGACCGTCTTATATCCCCCTTGCTTGTAATGAGCGCTACACCTTTCAAGAGCTGATGGATGAAATCGTCCCCATTCTAAGCCGAGTGCCAGTGAAAGACATGATCTGGCTTCTTCAAGGCCGGCTACAATGTGGCCTTTGTGCCCGATCAAGGAATTTGGATATTTGATATTCGACGGACGGGGCTTTTGTGGACCTGGGCCATAAGTAGAAAGCGTGAAGGCACTATCGGCTAGGGCGGCGATGAATGGCTAGCATGTCTTATCAGGGTAGTTGGGCTCCAATGCCAATTGGGAGTGCATAAGTGACGATTGATTATCAGGAGACCACAAAGGATCTGCAGACCCGGATCGACATCCACCAGAGGTACGGCAGTCGCGACATCGATCAATGGATGCTTGATCTGCTCAAACTTGAGCGAGGGATGCAGATCCTGGATGTCGGCTGCGGCTCGGGCAAGCAATTGCTCGCCTTTCACGAGTACCTTCAGGGTGAGGCGCAGATCACCGGCGGTGACGTGAATCAGGAGTTGCTGGACCAGGCACGTGAGCGCAACGCAGCGGCAGGCAACCCTTGGGAAATCGAGGAACTAGATTTCAATTCGCGGTTACCGTACGACGACAACACCTATGATCTTGCCTCCTGTTGCTTCGCCATCTACTACGCCGACGACATTCCGTTCACCGTCGGAGAAATGCTCCGGGTGCTCAGGCCCGGAGGCACACTCTTTACCACCGGCCCTATGTTGCAGAACAAGCGGACTTTCTACGAATTGATTGGTGAGGCCACCGGGAAACCGATACCGCCGATGCCTGGAAGCTCGCGGTACGACAGCGAAATCCTCGGCACGATCCGAGAGCAGTTTTCGGAAGTCGATCTGCATATCTTTGAGAATCCCTTGGATTTCGAAGAAGCTGAACCCTTTGTCGATTACACGCGGGCTTCGCTATCCGAAGACCGGAAGCTATGGAACTCGCTTTTTGAAACCAGCGAGGACTTCGAGAAAGTGATATCTCAAATCGACCAGGTGGCGCAAGCGCGGATTGAGCGAGAGGGTCACATTGTGATGACCAAGGTGGTTGGCGGTATCGTCGCCACGAAATAGCGAGGGCAGGGTAAATGCAGTTCTACGGCAAAAAGGTATTGTTTCTGGGAGCGCATCCAGACGACATCGAGCTCGGTTGTGGAGCGCTAATCTCCAACATCGCCGCTAAGGCGCAGATCCGGTGCGTCACTCTTTCCGACAATCAGAAAAACGCGGCATTGGCGGGATTGGTGGAAGAGCACTACAGCAGTATGGCAATTCTAGGGATGGCTCGTGAGGATGTGACGGTCGGCAAGTTTGAGACCCGCAACTTTCCACGCGATCGCCAGGAGATCTTGGAATACCTGTATGAGCTGAACGTGCGGTTTCAGCCAGAACTCGTGTTTGTCCATACGCGAGCCGATATTCATCAGGATCACCAAGTGTCGACCGATGAGGCGCTGCGCGCGTTTCGCGGGGTGTCCGTTCTCGGCTTTGATGTGCTTCGCAGCAGCCACGGGTTCTTTCCGCACTTCCTGGTGGAGGTGGACGAACAGGACGTGGAGCGGAAACTCAATGCACTTTCCGTATACGAGACCTACAGCCAACGATACTATTTCGATCCCGAAATTGCGCGCGCCACGCTGGTGCGCCACGGTGCCTTGGCCGAACGACCCTACGCGGAGGGGTTCGACATCCTGCGCATCGTTGGCAGTTTCGCAGAGAGTCAAAGCGAGTAGGTTGGTCTGGGTGAGAGCATCTCGAGGGGAACCAGTCTTTTCAGCCAACCGTGGCGGGCGGCCGCCTCGTTATCCGCCGTTGCGGGCACTCAATGCTGCGAGGGCCCAACCGTGACGCGCATCCTGATTTCGGGTTTGGGCTCAATCGGGCGCCGACACCTCAAGAATTTGGTGGCGTTGGGGCAGGAAGACATCGTCCTGCACCGATCCGGCAGGAGCACTCTTCCCGCCGATGATCTGGAGCAGTTTGAGTCAGAGAGTGACCTGGCACGCGCGCTCGAACGCTGGAGGCCAGACGCGGTACTGGTGACCAATC
>JADFRG010000078.1 GCA_022561385.1 Chloroflexota bacterium | reverse complement strand
TTTGCGTGAGAAACATTTGCAACTTGCAATTCTATTATTCTGCCCCGCGCTGCGGAGCCTCCGGCAAAATGACAAGAGCGCCGCCGAAGCGGCGCTCTACTTTGATGGTCGGGCAGTAAGCGCTCCGCTTTGTGGGCCTTGGTAAGATGGTAGACCAGAATTCTGTGGGAGGAAACTGAGGTGGGGCGGATGCCAACCGCCGGTGTCACGAGAAATAATCGACCGTGAATTTATCCGGGCAATACCAGCATAGTATCTTCGATTGAATATTATGCGGGTAATATCCACCCAATAATAGGGGGCGCTGCACATAGGTTTCCTCTATAGTGCTAAGCTACACTTCTAAAGAAGGTGTCGGATGCCTATTCCTGACTTCCAGACGCTGATGCTCCCCGTTCTCCACTTCGCGTCCGCGCATGATGATCATTCACTTCGTGAGGCAGTTGACCATCTGGCCAATGAATTTTCGCTTACGGAGGAAGAAACGAACCTACTCCTTCTGAGCGGCGCGCAGCCAGGCCGCTCAGCCCTCGGGCGTTAGGCCCCAAACTGTCTCACCGGTTCTGAAACGGTACGAACCGAGCCGGCAAGAGTACCCAGAAAATGCAGGAAGAAACGAGCCCTGCCAATCGCAGGAAGCAGCTAACCTCCGACCTGGAGACCCAGTTCACCAACGAGCTGAAGAAGACAAGAACTAGTCCAGAGCGGCGACACTACCTTGACTTCGGGGAGCTGCGATGGGTCGTCGAGACAGCAGGCGAGCTAGATTGATCCTGCTGACCGGAGTAGCCAAGACGAGGCTTAGTGTCGAGTATACGAGGGTACACTAGATGTTGAACCCGGAGGTCGCAGGTTCGAATTCTGCCCCCGCTACCAGAGTGGTCTTATCCGAACCACCAAAGATGGTGGCGAAGGGCTCCTGATAGGGGGTTTCCTCCACCCTCTTGTCCTTGATGACGAACTTCTTGAAAAAGGCGGCGTTCCAGAGACGACGCACCTCTGGCAATGCCTTGAGGTAGGAGCTGTGACAGCTCTCTGCCAGTTGCAGCGCCAGATCGATGGCCTTCCGTGCTTGCTGCACGTTGACGGTCTCTTCCTCCCGGCAGGCTGCTGTTCCAAGCCCGAAACGTCGTCGGGTGAGATAGCGAGGTGCAGGGTGGGTATCTGGGAGCACTCTACGTTGAAGGCTGCAGCGGTGATGGCTGTGATTGCGATTGTCGCTGCTGCGTGCGGGTCACCGGATCCCGGTGGGGTCGACACGACAGACGTGACCGAGGCTGCTACCCCTGGATCAACCCAGGTGACCACCACCGACGACACGTTCGCTGTCCCGGAAGCCGGCCCCGAAGTGGAGATCGCGACGGTGTCGCTCCCCGACGGGTTGCGCCCCTGGTGGGAGAGCACACACCGCAGTGCGCCCTTCGGCGGTGACGTCTTCTTGCTGGCGGCGTCCTCCGACGTGGGAATCGGCGGTCCGCAACCCAACCTGCAAATCCTTCGCCTCGATTCTGCCCTCAAGTGGACCCAAATCGAGGTGTCCATACCGGCTACCGTCACCAGCGCGGACATGTTCATGACGGGCAGCCGGCTTGCCGTTTCGTATCTGGACCCCGAAGGCGAGATCGTGCTTCTCACCTCGACTGATGGGACGGATTTCGAGGAGGCGCGGTTGCCGGTCCCGGAGCGATATGTGGCAGCAGATACATGGGCCACGACGTCGCTCATCGGCAGCGTCGCAGGAGCCGCCGATCTCGGCGGAGAAGTGTTTGCCATCGTCAACACCGGTGTCGTCTGGCAGAGACCGGTAAAAATCGCCGAGGAGTACGCGGCCGAACAAGAACAAGACCCCGAGGTGGCGGAAGCTATCCGATTCGCTAACACGATTCGGGGCAAACCGGTCGGCGACGACGACATGCTCTTTGTCTTCGAGAAGGGCGGCGAGGTCGTAGCCGAGGTTCTCGCTTCAGATGCTGGGATCGAGGCCGGCTACATCGCTGCCTACAACAACCGCGGCGACGACACGTTCGAGAGCCAGTCGTGGATGATCAAAGGAAGCACGTCGCGCAACCTCGACACTCCTCCATTTGGCGGCCAGGAAGGGATCCGCCTCGATGCCCTGTATCCAATCGAGGGCGGTGTCGCGGCCATGGTCACCGATTTCAACCTCGAAGCCGAGCAAGCAGCGGCTTTCAGGTGGGACTTTCGTCCAATGGTCACGCTTGACGGTATCGTCTGGTTCGCGGAGGCACTCCTCGGTGTGCCGCCAAACTCCGCTTTCGGATCGCTGGCATGGGCTGTATGCGCCGAGGCCGTTCTCTTCGTATTGCTGTTCTTCGGCGAAGTAGGGCTTGGTATGGTATTTTCCACCGATGGCAGCAACTGGGGCGTAGCCGATCAAACACTCGATATCCCACTTTTGGCCGGGGAGCCGCTCCAGGTCCAGGTCACCGGGGAGACAACGTTCCACGTCTACTCGTCGGCTGACAGGTCCTATCGGCAATACAGTGTCGAGTATGGCCCGAGCGGAGATGCCTTGATCGAGCCGATCTTCGAATCGGGTGTCCCCGAACTGGGGGAAAACCAGGTTGCGGTACCGAGGTTTCTCGAAGAGCAGCAGGCTTGCGATGACCAGCTCGTTTTCCCGCCTATGGGAGTTTTGCTAGACACACTCTTCCCACGGTTACCGACTGGAGACTGAGAGCCGCGCCGGTCGAGACCGCATCGACCTCGCGCCACGGCCTGTTTCACGGCCGGGTAGCCCGGGCCCTTCAGAAGGTGCATCCCGCTTTGAGTCTAAGCCCGGGCTCCCTGGAAGTGTGGTCAACTCCGACCCCAAATCTAAGGGACTGTTGAGTGTATTCAAGTCCCCTCTCTTGTGAACCTTGACGTATGCGGCCTTGAAGGCCGAAAACAACTCTTGATCGGACATTACGTCCATTATCCAGCAATAAATCGCTCGCGCGCCCTTTTTCTTCAGATAATCTAGGTTATACGCAGTTTATGAGGGTGCAGTTTTCGGCCCCTAACTTAGAGCGAAGGTGCTACCTGAGAGAGTCCCCAATACAGTAGGCGCAGTTATCGTACCCTTCTGCGCGCGCTTTGGTCAGACTATCGGGGTCGAATGTAACAACATGGTTTGCGAAAGCTTCCGAACTTGCGAATTGCCGTGCAGATAGATGGTTTATTCTCTCGGCCAAGCACGGCCTGCTGAATCCTGATCGTGTCATCGAACCGTATGATCTCCCACTTAGGTCCATGAATGCTGCTAAACGCCGAATATGGGCGAAAGGTGTGCTTCGGTCACTATTGCCAAGGCTGAGCGGCTCAGACGAGGTTGTCTTTCTCGCAGGGAATGCGTATCGCGAGAATCTCGTCAGCCCGATCCGTGAACAGGGATGCAGAGTTGAGATACCAATGGTGGGACTCAGAATTGGCGAGCAGCTCAATTGGCTGAACGAAGAGCTGAGGGATTAGCGAACAACGACTGCAATGAGGAGTAGATTAGACAACCTTCGACGATTCTACGAACTACTCGGACTGCTTGAAGAAAATCTGGGCGGACCGCGAACGCTCGAAAAAGCCAATGGAAAGATGGATTGGCCCCGACGAGGAGTATATTTCTTCTTCGAGCCAAGTGAGTACCGGACCACATCGGGGGATGGCCCCAGAGTGGTTCGAGTCGGGACTCACGCGCTGAAACCTGGTGCGAAATCCACACTCTGGAAACGACTGCGACAACACCGGGGTACGACGTCAGGTGTGTATGCAGGCGGAGGCAACCATCGAGGCTCGATCTTCCGAGGCCACGTCGGTTACGCATTGATGCGGAGGGATGAATTACCGGCTGAGGTTACGTCTCACTGGAGCCAAGGCTCAACCGCAGATCGAGAGCTTCGGACACGCGAATATCCACTTGAGTGCCGGGTCAGCCTGCATATTCGTATGATGCCATTCCTTTGGGTGAGAATCGATGACGCACCCGGTCCCCAGAGCTTGCGGGGCAATATTGAGCGAAATGCGATTGGATTGTTATCCAACTACCCTCATGTAGGGGGCTCCAAGGAAAAGGGTCGCTACATTGATGGGCCAAGTTCGAATTGGCTAGGACGCTATGCTGAGAATCTGGCTGTCACGCAATCAGGCTTATGGAATGTCAATCATGTTGATGAAGGCTATGATCCAGCCTTCTTAGATCGCTTTGGTCGGCTGATCCGCGAGATATAGACGTAGGAATATGGACTTGCATGTCCGGCTACACCGGAGCACCGAGGAATGAATCCGAGGTCAAGGAACATGATTTATCAAGCAGAGTTAAGAGGATAGCTCTCAATCGCAGTTGGGAGAAGTGAGTGCGCTTGGTGACAGTCGTCTATATCTCGAGAATTCCTGATGCAAGCAATTTGGGCGAGTTTCCACCACTCGCCCAAGCATTTCGCGAGGATTTCTCATCCGGCAATTGGCCTTATGACATAGGTGACGATCCTTCATTCTTCTCCGCCCAGGCATTGGGTGGCCCAGTGACATGGGGGGTATGCCGTCAGGATGTGCGTAATCAACTGATCGTTGGCGACGTAGTTGTATTCTTTGCTGTGACGTTTGATGAGGCACGGATCAACGGCGAGTACAAGTTCATCGGGGCGTTGACTGTGCGCCAGAGAATTGACATGAATGAAGTCTTTGGAGAGGTCTCGGGAATCCGGTACGATCAGTATCTAAACCTTCTCGTTCGACCATCAGGAACCGGTTGGGAGCACTTTGAGCCGGCCCTTCCTCCGGATCATTGGCACGATGATTGGATGTGGCGAATCTGCGATCACACAGGGTACAGAAAGGTTATGTTCCTTCAATCGGGCGGGAATCATCGGCGTGGTGATCCGTTGGTTACCGCCGGTATTCCTGCTACCTTTGCCCCTAACTACATTGTGTTCTCCACTGATCCTGAGCAATCACTTGTTCTAAATGATCCGCCGCTCATAGCAGCCTGGCAGCGGGGTGGTGAACTCGAGGAGTGGCTTGATACGCATGTCGCGAAAGAGATTTGGTC
>JADFRG010000077.1 GCA_022561385.1 Chloroflexota bacterium | reverse complement strand
ACACTGTCAGACCGCACAGTTCGTTGAGGTATCGACCCCCAGTTCCGGCTGCATTCATCGCTCAACCTTCCCGGTTTCAAGCAGTCGGACTAACATAAAGGTTGGTACATAATCCGGGGGCACATCAGCGCCAATCTCCGATTCCGGGCATCGCAGGACACCTAAAAGAGCATTACTCACCATGTAATTATTGCGGAGCGCGAATGTATCATCCTAGGGTGGATAACCTGGCAGAGTACGCTAGGTTCTTCGGATACTCCTCAAGCGGGATAACAACTGGTGCAGAAGGATTGAGAGCGATGGCTTGCGACCATTGTGGACACGTACAGATCTTCAAAATTGATTTGGTTGCGCAGGACTGGTGGCCTAGCACCTAAGAATAGCTTGAAGCATTATGATGTCTGAATTCTGTCCGGCGCGTCACCTCGCTTGCTGACACTTGTTGGCCCGCGCCACCCCGCCGGGGGCTTTCTCATTACGGATGATTAGGACTCTCTTTGTGTGCTGATAGGCTCCATATCCCCTCTGTATTGTTCTGAGGACGTACACTCTGCGGCGAGAGGCCTTCTCCGGGTTGGGAACATATCACACGGCGGCGTGCCGCTGAGTTATAGTTGAATCGAAACTCCAAGCCGAGTCGCCAGGGAGGAGCTCAACGTGGGGAATAGAGGCATTTCACTTGGTGGGCTCATCGTTTTACTCCTGCTGTTGGCCAGTTGCGGTCCTTCGCCTGAGGAGCAGGCAGCCACGGCTGCTGCCCTCACCGCCGCCGCAGCCACCAACATGCCCACACCGACGTCAACACCATCGCCGCCGCCGACCCACACCCCGACGCCCACACAGACGTTAGCGCCGACTACCATACCAAGACTGACCGATACCGCCCTCCCGGTACGCGACTTGTCGAGTCTAATCACCGCCGATGATGTTCCCAAAGACTTCGAAATGGCGGCAGGAGGGCCTCTCTTTCTCGGAATCGTTCCGATCGAAGAAACTTTCGCATTTTATGATCAGGTGGTCCGCGAGGCTATTATTGGCAGCGCAATGTTGGTTCCAAGTCAGCAGGATAAGATGAATTTCGATGCGTTGGTTTTGAATAAAGCATCCTTTATGTTCTTTGTTCTCTCACAGATCGAAAGTGATCTGGAACCTGAAGGCCCCCTTGATATCGGAGAGGTAGGAGATATATCTTACGCTTATGCGGCGGTCGAGAGCGGGTCGGAAAACCAGTTCCATTGGGATGCAGTGATATTCCGCCGGAATGACGTGGGCGTGATTGTCGCGTACTTATATCTGGTTGGTAACGAGCCTGTCCTGTCGCTTGACGAAATTGCGACAATATTGGATAACCACATCCTGGCCAATCCTGAATTTAGAGAGTGACTGCTGCCAGACAGATGGAACAATCTTTTCGTCTGAATGTGCACGCCGTCTACGGAGAGACTATGAACTGATTCTCCTACACGACACTCATAGAGCTAACTGGTAATAGGGTCAGGCCTTGATCGTTTGATAGGGTCGGAGAAATACGGCCCCTTGCGGTCCATAGAAGAAGGCGGTCACATGGAATTGGCGTTACGCTTCTCGACTGGGCTGCCGCAAGAGCCAGACCAGGACACCCCCTGTAATCGCCCCGTACCCGGCCAAGGCTATGAGCGAGGCCCAGACCAGGGCCGGTGCATAGGTGGGAACCCCGACCACGGCGACGGTCACAGTGCTTGCCAACACCCAGCAGCCAGACCGGGAGACCTGCCTCCGCAGAACAAGCCATTGTGCAGTCCCGATCGAACCCCCGAACACGGCCCAGCCCCCGATCGCGCCCGCGCCGAAGGCCACCCCACCCATGACATTCCCCACGATTGCGCCCACCGTGCTGGCCAACACCCACCAGCCAGACCGGGAGATCTGCCTCCGCAGAACAAGCCATTGTGCAGTCCCGATCGAAGCCCCGATCACGGCCCCACCCAGGACATTGCCCCAGGTCACGGCTGAGTCTTGAACGAATGTGCCCACGGTTAAGCCCACGACTACGCCCACGGTGCTGGCCAAAACCCACCCAAGCCAGAAGCGCCATCCAACCTGTGCACGTTCAGCGTTCATCACTCTCCTCCCCCGCCTGGCCCCTGGCTATTCCGGCGGCCCCCCTAACAGCCGCGGATGCCAGCTTCATTATAGGGTGGCGAAAAGCCCGTTTCCCATAACCGCCGACGCTCAATCCCCATTTTCCCGTTCTAGCTACCACCTAGAAGCCCTGGATGCGATAAAAACGCTTGTGGGCAGCCTCTGCAAGCCCTGGGCGGTCTGAAGCGCGGTTGTTCTGATTTCGGCGTAATGATTCGTTCCGCTTGCCGGGTTCCGTCCAATTAGACCGGTCTCCCCCAGAGCGGTTATGTGTTGAGGTGATTGATGCTCGCTTATTGGTTGCGAGATTTCGGCCTCTTGAGAACTTGCCCTCTCTGGGGCTATCTGCGCCCGCCGTAGCCCCAAAGGCACAGCCCCCCGCCGAAGCAGGGGGAATATGCCATCTGCAAGGAACATGTAAAGTTATTACTCGACAGCTCTCTATATCATGAGATCAGAACTACTGAAGCGCCCATATGGGCAAACTACTGTTGTTTCTCGGTCGTTGGAAGCTTCTTGTCGGAATCCTACTGGCAGAAGTAGTCGTGGCTGGTGTGGTTGTATTTGTTGTTGTCTTCGTCAGCCCATTCTTTGAGAACATCCCTCCGGGTTTAGCAAGACCTATTCTCCAACCGACTCGTATGAGAGGTAGACAGGAAACTCCCGAGGACCCTACTCAGGTGCCTGAACCAACTGAAACTTCATTTCTGTCGGCTACGCCTCATCCTCCAACGGTCACGCCTGTGCATCCAACGGACACTTCTGTTCCTCCAACGGCTACGCCCGTGCCTCCAACGGCTACACCGGTTCCCCCAACAGCTACTCCAGTGCCTCCGACAGAAACGCCTAATTCGGAGCCAACGGCAACTCCAAATCCGAATTGTCGTGCCGAGGACTTTTCCAATTTCTCTGGAATACTTGTCAATGGCATGACAGTATCCGCATCGGCGGATAACGCAACGGGTGGATTGGCGTTGTACGTGGACGATGTTCAAGTTGATGAGGGCATCAATTTTGGCAGTGTTAGTTGGACAGCACCAGACGCCGGGATTTACGATATTAGAGTCATGTGGGAAGTGGCACAAACGGATTGCGGGGAGCCGTGGATTTGGGAAGAAACAGTAACACTACCGTGAATCAGATATACATTATCAAGCCCTACGTGTTGCCGAAAACCGGCACGCCAACTGAAGTCCCTCCAACGGCAACCTCAGCCTACACAAGCACGGCAACTGAGGTCCCCCGCCGAAGCGGGGCTTAAAGTTCCGTTCTGAAGATGTCCCCTTCTACCAACCTATTAAGCACATTGTGATCCTTGCTGCGGAATGGAAAAGTAGAAAGTGCTACCTTTCCCTGGCTTGCTTTCTACATTGATTTGGCCTCTGTGGGCTTCAACAATATGCTTCGAGATATATAGCCCTAGGCTTGGGCCGCCGCCTGCATCTGTCACATTAGCACCGACCCCCGGAAACTTATCGAACACTCGGAGCAATTCATCCTGGGGAATACCCACGCCTCGATCGCTGACCTGAATTGTAAGTATTTTGTCCCACATCAATCCCCCTGAAACCACCACAGTCCCGCCGGACTTGCTGAACTTGATCGCGTTATCTACGAGATTGACCAACACCTGCCGAAGACGACCCCGATCGACCATTGCAGTCAGAGGTTGTCTGGGGAGTACGTGCTCCATAGCTACGTGCTTAAGGTTGGCCTCACCCTCAAGCGCTCGCAGCACACCACGGACTAGCTCACTTACATCGACCTCTTCCAAATCCAGTTCGAAATCCCCCGATTCCAGTTGAGCCATGTCAAGCAAGTTATCCACTATATTAGTAAGGCGATCAGCATCCGTCACTGCTCTGGAAATTAACATCTCCGGCATTATGGGGTTATCGAAAATACCCTTTTGAAGCTCCTTCAGGAAACCCCTGAGGGCGTGGAGCGGGTCTCGCATACCACGGGATATCCCGAGGACAAGCTCATTCTTCATGCGAGTGAAATCTTTCTCAGCTTGCTCAATCCGTTTGCGCTCGGTAATGTCAACCATGGTGCCGAGGATAGCCTGGCCGCCGCTCATTTCGACTGGACCGGCCCTGACCTCGCAGTGGATCAAAGAGCCGTCCTTGCGTAAGCCGCGAAAGGTACGGTAGCGCATCTCCCCAATTTCAATGGGTGCCTGTCCGCCCCCTTGCTCGCCGTAATAGAGCTTTTCGTCAGGCTGCATCAAATCCAACGGTCCCATCTGATCTTCAATGTCCGAAGGAGAGTAGCCGAAGATGTTCGCCAGAGCTTGATTGACATAGCGAAACTTGTCATCTTGAAGAATGAAAACTCCGGCCAATGATTCTTCGGCCATGATTCGATACTTGGCCTGATTCTCGCGAAGCGCCTGCTCGATCCGTTGACGCTCGGAGAGTTCCTTCTGCAGGCGTCCCCCTAAGTCGCGTAACCGTCCGACCGCAGCACCAACCGCCACAATACCGATTGTCCCCAGAACGCCCCCTTCGGTCCGGATCAGGGCATCCCACCCCGATCGACCGGCCACATTCATGAGGGCTGTGTTTAGGGGTACGGTAAGAACCGCGGCCAGCAATCCGGCACGCAGGCCGTGCGTCCACCCAACCGCGATTACGGGGATGACCGATAGGATGGGGGCTGTGTTCTTGGCCTCGGGTGAGAGGATGAGGAACACAAGCAAGTAGATAGCAAGCGCACTCAATGGAATGACTATCCCAGCCCGCCTCGACCTCTCGCGAATAGAACTTAGCAACATGAGCCTAGGTCCTCCGTACTATGTGGGTGATTCCGCTGGCCCGAGACAGATTATCTCATTGCTGCCGGTTTTGAAATCAAACCTACCTCCTAGTGCTGCAGAATTGCAGCGGCCGAGGGGATTGTTCTCAAAAGCTAGCACTTCGCGCTTACTGAAGTTCTAAACGATACTCGCAAAAACGCGCCAGATTCCACTTTTGCGTGAGAAACATTTGCAACTTGCAATTCTATTATTCTGCCCCGCGCTGCGGAGCCTCCGGCAAAATGACAAGAGCGCCGCCGAAGCGGCGCTCTACTTTGATGGTCGGGCAGTAAGCGCTCCG
>JADFRG010000015.1 GCA_022561385.1 Chloroflexota bacterium | reverse complement strand
TTCATCTACGACATCGTGCCGCGCCACTTTCCGGACCTGTCAGAACAAGCCCGGCCAATAACTGAATCGCAGGCACGACTCAAACTCACCGAGCTCTACTTTCGTTCGGTCGGCGCGGCCTCCACGAGAGAGCTGGGCAAACTCTTTGGCTGGCGCAAGGTCAAGCTGACGAAGGCGGTCCAACTGGCGGAGCAGGCCGGACTGGTGCACAGCGGGCTTACAGACACGACCTCAGGCGAAGACTTGATCGCCCTGACCGAGCTGCGTTAGGGCCAATCCAAATGGTAAACTCCGTCGGCCCCATGGGCACCACTCAAGTCGGCAAATTGTTCAGAACTTCGAATGCATTTGAGCCGTCAATGAGATCTCGTTTGAAGTGCACGAGAGTAATAGGGTCGGCTTCAACCGCCCCAACCGCGCAGCGATTGTTCCGACAGCTACCGCCAGGGCAGCCGTCCATCTGAGCGCCGCGCGCGTTCATGCTTACCGCTCCAAGTGATGGCCACCACAGATGATCATTCAGCACGGAGTTAGGATCGAGGGAAGATGTCGAAATTCGAATCTTTAGTCAGGGACCCGATCCGCTGGGGCGCGACCGTATTGGGAGTAGTGGTTCTGGGCGCGATCTGGATCGCCGTCTCGCAGGTGCCCGCCTCGGCGACGACCGGCGGTGCGATCCCCAGCCCGCGCGAGGGATTCTTGGCGCCCGACTTCACGCTCGAAACCCTGCAAGGGGAAACAGTCACCCTCTCCGACCTGCGCGGGAAGGCGGTGGTGGTCAATCTCTGGGCCTCCTGGTGTCCGCCTTGCCGGGCAGAAATGCCCGCTCTCCAGGCAGCCTACGAGGCGGATCGAGGCCGAGGCCTCGAGATCCTGGCAGTAGACATGACCTACCAGGACACTGAGCAGGATGCTTTGCGATTTATCGAGGAGTTCGGGCTCACTTTCACGATCCCCATGGATCGCGACGGCACGGTGGCCAGGCAATACCTTCTCAGAGCACTGCCGTCAACATTTTTCGTCGGACCCGACGGTGTGATCACCAAGGTTGTGATCGGTGGACCGATGAGCGAGGCCACCATCCGAACCAACGTCCAAGCCATGCTGGACGAGCTTCCCTGATGCTTCCCATCCTCCAGGTCGGTCCGTTGGCAATTCAGATGCCCGGGTTGTTCTTGTTAGCCGGCGTCTGGGTGGCGGTTTCCCTGACGGATCGAGAGGCCCCTCGTCACTCGTTGAAGGCCTCAGTGTTATCCAATGTGATCTTGATCGGACTCGTGGTGGGCATTCTCAGTGCCCGGCTTTGGTATGTGATGCGCTTCCTCGAGGTCTACCTGGATAGCCCGGTGAGCGTCTTGTCCCTTAACCCCTCCACGCTCGCGCCGCTCGAGGGGGCCTTGACCGGCCTGTTTGCGGCTGTCTACTACGGATATCGAAAGGGGCTCCCCCTTTGGCCCACCCTGGATGCTATGACACCCGGCCTGGCGGCGGTTGGAATCGCGGTCGGACTCTCGCACATTGCGAGCGGCGACGCCTTCGGCGCGGAAACCGGGCTGCCATGGTCGATCGAACTTTGGGGGGCGCAACGCCATCCGACACAGATCTATGAAGTTCTGGCGGCCGGGATCATCTTCTGGCTGATTTGGAAGAATCGGCGCCAGGTTCCGGCATCGGGATTTCTATTCCTAGCATGGGTGGCTCTCAGCGCGCTCAGTCGGCTTGCCATCGAAGCCTTTCGAGGCGACTCGGTTATTGCATTTGGATCGCTCCGCACCGCTCAGCTGGCGAGTGTTATGGTTTTGGCGATGGTGCTGGCTGGCATGCACTTTTTAGTGCGTCCGCAAGCTCCGGATCCCCGAAGATAAATTCCCCCGCACCTCGGTTGCGAAGGCGCAGGACTATAATCGAAGCGCTTGCCGTCCGGTAAGAAAAGCACGCCCCGCTGGCTCAAAGTTCTAGATGTGGCCTCGACTCATTCGTGGCCGCGATATCAAGAAGGGATACTCGGATGCCCGATTTTGAGGACCGCGTGGTTGTGGTTTCTGGCGCGGCGGGAAACCTGGGGGGAGTGGTTTCGCATGCCTTCGCCGAGTTAGGGGCGCATATGGGCCTGCTGGACCGAAGACCCGGCAGGCTCCAGGAAGTCTGCGGCCATCTGGCGGGAGACCCGCGACATCTGCTGCTTGGATCGGTAGACATGACCGACCCAGAATCGGTCGAGCGTAGTTTTCAACAAGTCATAGACAAATATGGCCGCGTGGATGTGCTGGTTAATGCCATCGGCGGGTACCGAGGTGGAACTCCGATCCATGAAACCAGTCTCGAAAGTTGGGACTTCATGTTTGAATTGAACGCGCGCTCGGTGTTCCTTACGTGCCGGGCCGCTGTGCCGCATATGCTCAAGAACGGGAGCGGCAAGATCGTCAACATCGGGGCCAGGCCGGGGGTCAAGGGCGCGGCAAATTCCGGTGCTTATTCAGGGGCAAAAAGCGCCGTGATCCGATTCACGGAGAGTTTATCGGAGGAGCTGAAAGACCAGGGAATCAATGCCAACTGCGTGCTGCCGGGCCATCTGGACACCCCCGAGAACCGGGAGCAAACGCCGCAGGAGGATTTTTCGCGTTGGGTAGCGCCCTCCGCGGTCGCGCAAGTCATTTTATTCCTGGCTTCGGATGCGGCTGGCACAGTTCACGGAGCGGCTATCCCGGCCTACGGCACCGGCTGAGCGGGCGGGATGAAGGCTCCAGGAGGCAAATACAAGGGATATGCAGATGGCGCCGTGCAGGGTAATCGGCGGGGAGCGGAGGTTTGACTGAGAAGGTAACTTTCGTGACCGAAGGGGGGATCGTCCTGCCGGCCCTGACCGAACAGCAAATGCGAGAGGTGGATCGCATTGCCATGGAAGACTTCGGCCTGGGAGTGCTCCAAATGATGGAAAATGCGGGCCGTAACCTGGCGCTGCACGCCATCGAGAACATTCATGACCCTGAGGCAGAGATCGTCATTCTGGCAGGATCGGGAGGGAACGGCGGCGGAGGGATCAGCGGTGCCCGCCATCTGAAAAATCGCGGCTACCGGGTGCGGCTTTTTCTGACCCGGGATCCATCCGAGCTGCGCGGCTCCGCCAGCGCTCAATACCGGATCGTGGAGCAGGCCGGCCTCACCGCGACCGCCGCCTCGGAGGCAGAAGAACACATTCGGGACGCGGCGCTTGTAATTGATGCGTTAATTGGCTATAGCCTCAAAGGAGCGCCACGCGGAATAACCGAGGACCTGATTCAGATGGTCAACGCCTTCTCGGAGCGGACGCTGGCGCTGGATATTCCTTCTGGCTTCGATTCGACCAGCGGTGCGACCCCTGGAGTCGCGATCAAGCCACACCGCACGCTCACCCTGGCGCTGCCAAAAACAGGTCTGCGCGAAGTGCCGGGCGAGCTTTATGTGGCGGACATCGGCATCCCCCCGGAAGTCTACAAACCCATCGGAATCTCGCTCGAGCCCTTTTTTGGAGCGGCCTACTGGGTTCGAATTACGGCCGTGGAGTGAGGCTGAGTGGGGAGGATGACAAGTTGAAACCGATTGCCTTCGAAAGGAGCTCATCTTGAAAATCACAGCACGCAACGAGGTCGGATATCAGGTAGAGATCGAGGCCGACGGGCACCATCTGCTGGCGGACGAAAGTCCGGACGGCGGGCCGACCTCCGGCCCCGACCCCTATGCGCTGCTCCTGGCCTCGCTGGCGGCCTGCAAGGCGATGACGGTTCGCATGTACGCCAACCGCAAAGGCTGGCCGCTGGAGGCGATAAACGTAGGTCTGAACATCCACAAAATTTACGCTAGAGACTGCATGGATTGTGAGAGCGACCCGGAGGCTAAAGTCGATATCATTGAAGAAGAGCTCTCGTTCGAGGGCGATCTAACCGACGAGCAGCGGGAGAGGTTGGCCTGGATCGCCGATCGCTGCCCGGTCCATCGGTCCCTGACCAGCGAAACCAAGATACGGAGGGTAGTTGCCGCCTAGCGGCCGCGGGGTAGCTGCTCGGCGTTCCCAGATCGGGAGTTCGCCCGCACCCTTCCTTCCTGACGGCCGCCGGTTTCCGCTCTACAGGTTGGTATCATTGTCTCGGTTTTGAGAAACGCATGTCCAAATTCGAAGAGCTGGCCGAAATAGGCCAATCCATTTGGTACGACAACATCCGCCGAGCCCTACTTGATTCAGGCGAAATGGCGGACCTGATCAAACAAGGCGTCACCGGCGTCACATCCAATCCAACCATCTTTGAAAAGGCAATTGCGGGCAGCAAGGATTATGATGAGGCACTCCATGAGTTAGTCGTGGACAAGTTCGACGTAGCGCAAATCTATGAAAAACTGGTCCTGGACGACATCGGCCGAACCGCCGATCTCCTGCGCCCGGTTTACGACCAGACCGAGGGACAAGACGGATTCATAAGCATCGAAGTTAATCCGATGCTGGCCTACGACACCCAGGGCACGATCCTGGAGGCCAAACAGCTCTTCGCAGACCTGCGGCGGCCGAATGTGATGATCAAAGTTCCCGCTACCGAAGAAGGGGTGGCTGCTTTCCGCACCCTCGTCGGCGAAGGCATAAACGTCAACGTAACCCTAATTTTTTCAATCGAACATTACTCCGATGTTGCGGAGGCCTATCTCGCCGGCCTGGAGGATCGGATGGCCGCGGGTTCACACGATCTGGCGGTGGCCTCGGTCGCGTCGTTTTTTGTCAGCCGCGTGGACACCGCCGTCGATCGGGCGCTGGGAGGAATCGGCGCGGGAGCTACGGCGGCCTCGGAACTTAAAGGCAGAGCGGGCGTGGCAAACGCAAAGGTAGCCTATGCACGTTTCAAGGAGATTTATAGCGGAGAGCGTTGGGAGCGGCTAGCGGCGAAGGGTGCCAGGGTCCAGCGCCCGCTGTGGGCCAGCACCGGCACAAAGAGCCCTACCCTGCCGGATACGCTTTACGTCGACTCGCTCATCGGGCCCGATACCGTCAACACAATCCCGCCCGCCACCCTTCATGCTTTTATGGACCACGGCACGGTTTCGCGTGCGTTGGAGAAAAACCTCGAAGCGGCCGAGGCGCACCTGGAGCAGCTCTCCGCCATGGGACTCGACCTGGTCAGCATAACCGCCGACCTGCAGGAGCAAGGAGTCTCAGCATTTGCCCGCTCGTACGAGGCCTTGATGAACGCCATAGCACTCAAACGGGAGCGACTCCTGGCCGGCTGGGAACACCTCTCCGTCAATCTGAACGGGTACGGACCCGCGGTGGATTCAGCGCTGGAGCAGATGAGCAAAGAGAAAGTGCTCTCGCGCATCTGGACTCACGACCACACGGTTTGGAAACCCGATCCTGATGAAATCACCAATCGCTTGGGATGGTTAAACATCGCCGAGGTGATGCTCGACAAC
The DNA here is from genome assembly GCA_022561385.1 of Chloroflexota bacterium. Lineage (GTDB taxonomy): Bacteria > Chloroflexota > Anaerolineae > Anaerolineales > E44-bin32 > JADFRG01. Next base: position 56,021 of record JADFRG010000015.1, on the reverse strand, counting down.
CTGGACGATCTGCAGGCGTTATCGGACGGGGCGAGGGCGGATGGCTACAACCAAGCGCTGCTTCTCGGGATGGGCGGCTCCAGTCTGGCGCCAGAAGTTTTCTTGAAGACATTCGGCGTCAAACAGGGGCATTTTGAATTGGCGGTGCTCGACAGCACCGACCCGGGAGCGGTGCTCTCCGCTACCGAACGATTTGATCCCGCAAGGACCCTGTATATCATCGCCACCAAGTCGGGTGGGACGGTCGAAACCTTATCGTTATTCAAGTATTTTTATAATCAGGTGGAAGCGGTGGAAGGAGCCGGGAGGACGGGCCCTCATTTTGTTGCGATCACCGATCCCGGGAGCCGGCTGGCCGATATCGCCGAACAGTTCGACTTCAGGGCCATTTTTCTCAACGACCCCAACATCGGCGGGCGATACTCCGCGCTGTCATTTTTCGGATTGGTGCCCGCAGCGCTGATCGGGGTCGACGTGGCTCAAGTCCTCGACCGGTCGCTGTCCATCGCCTGTGCCAGCGAATCCTGCGTCGGCGCGATCGACAATCCGGCGGCAAAGCTGGGGGCGGTATTGGCCGAACTGGCCCTGCAAGGCAGAGACAAACTCACTCTCGTGGCCAGCCCTCCCCTGGCGAGCTTCGGCGACTGGCTGGAGCAGCTTATCGCCGAGAGCACCGGCAAGGAAGGACATGGAATCCTTCCCGTGGTCGGCGAGAAATTAGGGGAGCCAGACCTCTACGGTGAGGACCGCCTCTTCGCACATCTGCGGCTTGACGGAGACGATACGGATGACGCAGCGATCGACGCGTTACAGGCCGCTGGGCATCCGATCATCCGGATTCGAATTCACGACTCATACGACCTTGGGGGCCAATACTTCCTCTGGGAGATGGCGACCGCGATCGCCGGCCACCGCCTTGGCATCAATCCTTTCGACCAGCCGAACGTCGAGTCCGCCAAGGTGCTCACCCGAGAACTCGTAGCGGCCTTCGCCGCGGAAGGTGGACTGCCTGAGCAGCGGCCCGTTTTGGTGGACGGAGATTTAGAGTTGTACGGAGATATCAGCGCCGATGATTTAGGCGGTGCGATGACCGCATACCTGAAAAACGCGGCACCCAGATCGTACATCGCGCTGCAAGCCTACCTTCAGCCCGGCCGCGAGCTGCTGGAGTCGCTGCAGGAATTGAGGACTTCGCTTCGAGCGCGGACCCGCCTCGCCACCACCCTTGGCTTCGGACCCCGTTACCTGCACTCAACCGGACAGCTGCACAAGGGAGATGCGGGAGCGGGCTCATTTATTCAGATCACTGCGGAGGATGGACGCGATGCGGACATCCCGGATGAGGCGGGTTCGTCGGAGAGCTCGTTGACCTTCGGCAACCTGAAGGCCGCCCAGGCCATGGGGGATCGAAAGGCGCTTGAGGCCGGCGGCCGGCGCGTGCTCCGACTCCACATCAAGGGTGATCTCCAAGAGGGGCTGGCCCGCGTCATCGATGCGGTGGGCTAGGCGGATCCCATCGGTCCAATTCCCAGTTACAGAGCATCCAGTCGTTGATCCGGGCCATGATCTTCGACCTGGATGGGACGTTAGTGCAGACCGAGAAGCTCAAGGCAATCTCCTACGCCCGCGCGGCGATAGAACTATGTCCATACGACATCCGCGAAGAGCAGGTGATCGAGGCTTTCAAGGATGTTGTGGGCCTCCCCCGACGAGAGGTTGCGCAACAGCTGGTTGATCGCTTTCAGCTGCAGGCCAAGGCGCGTGAGAGGATGTCGGAGTATGGAGTCGATACTCCCTGGCAGGCATTTATCCAGGTCCGGCTCCGGCATTATGAAACTATGTTGGCCGATCCGGAGGTTATCCGCAGCCATCGATGGCCCCAAAATTTAGCGGTCCTGAAAATGGCCCGCGCGGATCGATATCCCACCGGGTTGGCCACCATGTCCCGCTGTCGCCAGGCGGAGCGTGTGCTCGAGATCCTGGACCTGCGGCATTCGTTTGATTTCATCGCGAGCAGAGATGATGTGGTGAGGGGAAAGCCCGACCCCGAAATTTATGAACTCGTAGCTCGCGAGCTGGAAGTCGGCGTGGCCGAGAGCCTGGTACTGGAGGACTCGCCCGCGGGGGTTGAGGCAGCCATTGGGGCAGGCATGTGGTGTATTGCTGTGACCACTCCCTTCACCCGTGAAGGCGTCCACAAGCAGGCCCTGCTGCCTCCGGAATGGATAGTGGACGATGCCGAGCAGGTACTGGAAGTGGTAGGGCAGATGCTGGAAGAGCGTCGGTTGGATGACTGAAGCTCATAAAGAATCTTCCGCGCGCAAAGCGGTTGAGTTCGTCGAGTCCGGAATGATCGTCGGCCTGGGTTCTGGAAGCACCGCGATTTACGCCGTGCGCGAGATCGCCCGCAAGTTGAAGCAGGGAGAGCTCAGTGGGATTCTTGGGGTACCCACGAGTCTGGAGGTCGAGCACCAGGCCGCGGAACTTGGAATTCCTCTGACAACGCTGGAGGACCACCCGCCGGTTGATCTGACCATTGATGGTGCGGATGAGGTCGACCCGCAGCTGGATCTCATCAAGGGGGGCGGGGGTGCGCTGTTGCGGGAAAAGATCCTGGCGCAGGCAAGCCAGAGAGAAATAATTGTGGTGGATGAAACCAAACTCTCAGACCATCTGGGCACACGCTTCGCCTTGCCGGTCGAGGTCCTGCCGTTTGGGTGGGCTCCAGAGGCGGACTATCTCAAATCCCTGGGAGCTTCGGTTTCGCTGAGAAAAACGCCCAGTGGAGAGCCGGCGGTCACCGATCAGGGAAACTGGATTCTCGATGCCGAATTCGGACCCATTGAGGACCCCGCAGCTCTCGCGGAGCAGCTCGACCGCAGGGCGGCGGTGGCGGCGCACGGCTTGTTTCTTGGACTGGCCACCGATCTCATCGTGGGCGGCCGAGACGGTGTGCGGCATGAGAAGAGACCTTAGAGGATATTTATATGGAAATTGGAATGGTCGGACTGGGGAAGATGGGCGCAAATATGACCACAAGGCTGCTGAAAGGCGGGCACAGTGTGGCGGCCTTCGACCGAAATGCTCCTAACGTAAAAGCCGCGGTCGAACAGGGCGCTCAAGGAATCGAAACGCTGGCGGAAATGGTCTCGGTGCTGACCGCTCCCCGTACTGCCTGGGTGATGGTGCCGGCTGGAGATCCGACCGAGGGAGTCATCAACGAGCTGGCAGCCTCCTTCTCCGAAGGGGACACAATCATCGACGGTGGCAACAGCAACTACAAAGACACGATGCGTCGCGCGGAGGCCTTGAGCGCACGCGGTGTGCATCTGGTGGATGTGGGTACAAGCGGAGGGATTTGGGGTCTGGCCGAGGGTTACAGCATGATGGTGGGGGGGGGAAAGGAGGCGGTGGAGCGACTCACGCCGATATTGGAAACTCTAGCGCCAGGGCCGGAGCAGGGCTGGGGCCATGTCGGTCCGAGCGGCTCGGGCCACTTCGTAAAGATGATCCACAACGGCATCGAGTATGGGTTAATGCAGGCTTACGCTGAAGGATTCGAAATCCTGCGCAAGAAGGAGCAGTTCGATCTGGATGTGCACCAGGTGGCCGAGATCTGGCGCTTCGGCAGCGTGGTACGCTCTTGGCTGCTGGACCTGACCGCGGCCGCGCTGGAGGAGGATGCCTCACTGAGTGAGTTGGAGGGCTGGGTAGCCGACAGTGGGGAGGGGCGCTGGACGGTTGCAGAGGCGATCGATCTGGATGTGCCGGCGCCGGTGATCACCCTGTCACTCCTTATGCGCCTTGTAAGCCGGCAAGATGAGCGTTATGCTGCCAAACTATTGGCGGCCATGCGTGCTCAATTTGGCGGACATGCGGTGAAGCGGGCCAAAGAGCAGTAACGGGAGCGACCGATGGAAAACGGACTGCCTACTTCGATCGTCATCTTCGGGGCCTCAGGCGACCTGACCCGGCGCAAACTCGTGCCGGCGCTGTTTCACCAATGCGTCAAAGGCGAGATTCCGAACGCCATCAACATCGTTGGAACTTCGCGCAGCGAATTCTCCCACGAGGAATTTCGGCAGCGGATGTACGAAGGTATGGTGGAGCTTTCCGGGATCGTCCCGGATGAAAGCGATTGGGAAGAATTCTCAAAAAACCTCTGGTACGTGCCGGGAGATGCCAGCCAGGAGGCCGATTACGGGAAGCTCGAGCAGTTCCTAGGCGAAAAAGAGGGCGGGCCCGCCAACCGTCTGTACTATCTGGCAACTGCCCCGCGCTTCTTCCCGATAATCATCCGGGAGCTGGGCAAACAAGGGATGGCAGCGGAGGGGGACCGCTGGTCCAGGGTGGTTATAGAGAAACCCTTTGGGCACGACCTTCAATCAGCCGTAGAGCTGAACGAAATCGTACACGCCGCATTTGATGAACATCAGGTCTATCGCATCGACCACTATCTGGGCAAGGAAACAGCTCAAAACATCCTGTACTTCCGCTTTTTGAACACTATCTTCGAGCCAATCTGGAACAGGAACTACATAGACCATGTCCAGATAACGGTGGCGGAATCGGTCGACGTGGAGCACCGGGCCGGTTACTACGACAACGCAGGTGTCGTACGAGACATGTTCCAAAATCACTTCCTACAGCTCTTCACGCTCCTGGCGATGGAACCTCCGGCCACGTTCGATGCAGACGCGGTACGTAATGAGAAGGTGAAGGTGTTGATGGCCACCCGGCCCATCGATGTGGCGGACACGGTTCGGGCCCAGTACGAGGGTTATGGACAGGCGAAAGGGGTCGCGGAGAAATCACAAACCCCGACTTACGCGGCCATGAAGCTGTATGTGGATAATTGGCGCTGGCAGGGAGTGCCGTTTTATCTTCGCTCAGGAAAGGCCCTGGCTGAAAAGACGAGCCAAATCATTATTGTTTTTAAAGAGCCGCCGCACCTGTTTTTTGATTTGCCAGAGGGCTACCATCTGACGCCGAATTTCCTTTCGCTCTGCATTCAACCGGATGAAGGGATACACCTGCGCTTCGAAACCAAAGTTCCTGGGGCGTCCCAGGAGACCAGGTCGGTTGATATGGAATTCCACTACCCCTCGACGTTTGGAGGAGGGAGGTTGCCCGACGCGTATGAGCGACTGCTCGTAGACGCTATTAATGGGGACCCTTCGCTCTTCACCCGCAGTGACGAGATCCAGAAGGCCTGGAGCCTGGTGGATCCCGTTCTAGAGGCCTGGGAAAGCTCGCCCGACGCTCCCTCGCTCGGGCTGTACCGAAAGGGCAGCTGGGGTCCGCCGGCGGCCGAGGCCTTCATCCGGCGGGATAATCGCGTTTGGCGGCTGGGTTGTGGGGATCAAACGGCCAGAACATGAGCGATCTCCAAGTTCTTGAAAACACCAAAGCTCTGGCGCTGGCTGCGGCGGACCGTTTCGTAGCGGCCGCGCAGGAAGCCATCGAAAACAGAGGTCGCTTTACCGTCGCACTTTCGGGAGGCTCGACGCCGCAGGAGACTTACGGCCAGTTGGCAGGCCCGAGCCTGGCCACGAAGGTGAGCTGGAGAAATGTGCACATCTTCTGGGGGGATGAGCGATGTGTCCCCCCCGATCACCCGGAAAGCAACTATCGAATGGTCAGGAAGACCCTCATTCAGAAGGTGCCGATCCCGCAGACTAACGTTCACCGCATCCAGGGCGAACTCGATCCGGATCTGGCAGCCGAGGCTTATGCGGAAGAGCTTCGTTCGGTTTTTGGTTCCGAGGAGCGGCCACGATTTGACCTCATCTTTCTAGGAATGGGAAAGGACGGGCATATTGCCTCATTATTTCCGGGGAGCGCGGCCCTTCGTGAAACCGAGCGCTGGGTGGTGGCGGTATTTGCGGAAGCATCGGAGGCCTGGCGCATAACACTTACACCGCCGGTCCTGAACTCCGCCAGGCAGCTTTCATTTCTGGTTGCCGGTAAGTCGAAGGCCGAAAGATTGCAGGAAGTGCTGGAGGGGGAACCGCGACCGGAGCTCCTGCCGGCGCAGATCATTCAACCCCGCAACGGACAGGTGACGTGGCTGATCGACCAGGCCGCCGCCGCGAAACTATGAGTCCCGCGAGCAGGGGTTCAAGTACGGTAAACTGATCAGGGCCTAGGGGCCGCTTTTTCTTGTTGATCTACAGTTGTGTGCGCTGGCCTGAGGCCAGCGCTTCTCGTAGGAGATGCGCGTGAGAGTGATCGTGGTTGGGGACGATCCGTTGGCACGCGCCGGGCTGGCCAAAGTGCTCATGGAGATGACGGAGCTTGAGGTGGTAGCTCAAATCGCTGCCGATGATTCCGTCACGGATGCGTACCGCGCATATGCTCCCGATGCGGTGCTCTGGGACCTGGGTTGGAGCCCGGAGTCTACTGACTGGAGGGAACGGCTGAGCGATCTGGTCGAGTCGGGCGCGCGGGTGGTGACGCTCGCGCCTGAGCAATCGCTCACCACCGGAGCATGGTCTGCCGGGGCGCGAGGAATATTGAGCCGTGAGGCCGATCCCGCAAGGATCGCAGCCGCGCTGCAGGCCGTCGACCAGGGTCTGGTTGCGGTCGATCCTGCGCTCGGAGGGGCCTTCCTGCCGAGCCGGAATCAAGCCATCGCCTATCAGGTCGAGGAACTCACCAAACGTGAGCGCGAGGTCCTGGAACTCCTGGCTGAAGGTCTCTCGAACCGTTCGATCGCTGTCCGGCTGGAAATCAGCGAACACACGGTGAAATATCATGTAAATGCGATCCTGCGAAAGCTGGGTGCACAAAGTCGCACAGAAGCGGTGGTTCGGGCGACCCGCAGCGGCTTGATACTGCTTTAAACCCTAACCCCCAAGTCGATCCAACTAAACTACTGCTTCGACCTACCCAAATTGCCGGTTCGCTTGTGTGTCCCGCGGGATAAGCTAAGTAGCCCAAGGAGCAAACATGACAAACGTAGTTGAGGGGTTCTCTACAGAATTAGCAGAAATTGTGAAATCCGCAGGCCCGGCGGTCGTGCGAGTGGAGGGCCGGCGACGTCTGCCCGCCAGCGGAATCGTCTGGTCAGAAGGCGGAATTGTGGTCACCGCCCACCACGTCGTCGAGCGAGACGAAGGCCTGAGTGTGGGCCTCGGCGAGGACCAGAAAGCCGATGCAGAATTGGTAGGGAGGGACCCCACCACCGATCTGGCGGTGCTGAGAGTCGAGGGGATTGAGCTTTCCCCGGCCGCCTCAGCCGGATTGGATGATTTGAGCGTGGGTCATCTGGTGCTCGCGTTGGGGCGCCCCGGGCGAACGGTGCAGGCGACCCTGGGGATCACGAGTGCCTTGGGTACCAGCTGGCGAACGGCTGCCGGTGGATCGATCGATCGCTACCTGCAAACCGACGTGGTGATGTATCCGGGATTCTCGGGGGGCCCGCTGGTAGATGCCAAGGGCAAGGTGTTGGGCCTCAATACTTCCGCTTTGCGGGGGGTCAGTCTCACTATCCCGAGCCTCACTGTGGACCGCGTCGTAGAGTCGATCCTCTCGCATGGGAGAGTGCAGCGCGGCTACCTCGGAGTCGGAGTGCAACCGGTCAACCTTCCGGAAGCATTAGCAGAAGAGCTGGGCCAGGAAACAGGTTTGATCTTGATTTCAGTAGAACCTGACACTCCCGCCGAGGCCGGCGGACTCACTCTGGGGGACACCTTGTTATCGGTGCATGGCGAGCCTGTGCGGAGATTGGACGACCTGCTGAGCATGCTGAGCGCCGACCTCGTCGGCGAAGAAGTGATCGTGCGGATTCTGCGGGGCGGAGACGTACGCGAGCAGAAAGTCACCGTCGGGGAGCGTCAGTGACGGGTAGGCTCCAAGAGTTTAACGAGCAATCCGCACGCCTGGCCGCCCAGGTGCATAGAAGTCTAGTTCGAGTGGAGAGCGGGCGATGGGGGGCGGGGGCCGGCACGATCTGGCACTCGGACGGGTTGATCCTCACCAACTCGCATGTCGCGCGCAGCCGCCAGCTGAGGATCTCCCTGCCCGATGGCCGTCAGGCCTCCGCGCGACTGCTGGCTCGCAGTCGAGATCTCGATCTGGCCGCGCTCACGGTGGAGTTATCCGACCTCCCGACGATTGAACTCGGGGATTCTGAGAAGCTCCAATCCGGAAATTGGGTGATGGCCTTTGGCCATCCCTGGGGGGTGGAAGGGGCGGCCACGGCCGGGATCGTGATCGGGCAGGGCGCGCAGATGCAGGGACGGCCGGCCTTCGGACACAACTGGTTGGCCGTGGGCTTGCACTACCGGCCCGGGCACTCCGGCGGTCCGCTGGTCGATTCAGCAGGTCGTTTAGTCGGCATCAACACCCTCATGGTTGGTCCGGACGTGGGACTGGCCGTTCCGGTGCATGAAGTCAAACGTTTCCTCAAAGACTCCTTACAGCGCGCAACGGTTTAGATTGGGCCCAGTCCCTGCGCTAGCTCTAGGCGCATATCCCGCACCCCTAAATTTGAATCGAAAATTTGCCGCGACAGCCGACCGGCAGGATCGGCTAGCCGGTCGAGATCGCAAACATGGCCCCGCTATTGGCCTCCAGGGTAACAAGCCGCGTACACGGCCCCGCCCTCCGGTGATGGGGGCTGCTTAACATCCTGGCATCGACGAACTCTAACCGATGATTCAGATCGAATTTTTCAAACTCGCCTTATAATCTTTACGAATCCCCTATGATCTCCAGATTCCTGTAGATTTACATAGTTTTATGCAGCGCAGGTCTACAGAAGCATATTGATCAGCCCCAGGATCGCACTCGTGCGCTTCTCTTCAATCGACCGGGTGGCGGGGGTGACGAGAATCCGTGGCCAGACCTGCAACGGGTCGAGGGAGAATCCGAGGGTAACATCCGGACAACCTCAGTGCATGTAGAAAACTGTCGCCTATTGAGGAGGTGAGCATGGCTCTAGCGCTTTCTAGTATCAATGTGTTAATCAGCGCGGTATTCACAGCGGTGGTCTTCCGCCAATGGATCCAGCGGCGGAAGTTGCAGCAATTGCTGTGGTCCTTTGCACTATTGGTGTGGACCATCGCAGTAGCCGCCGAGCTGTCGGCCACGATCCAAGGAGAATGGACCGCCTTCACCTACCGAATCTACTACGCGTTCGGCGCACTCATGGTTGCGCCTTGGCTGGGCGCCGGCTCGCTTTTCCTCATCGCCTCTAGGCGGCTGGCGAAAGGGTCTGCGATCTTCGTGGCGGCCCTGTCGCTAGTGGGAGTGATCCTGATTGCGGTCTCTTCGGTTGACGCCTCGAGGTTGACGTTTACTGACTCCTTGGGATTTGTTGAGGTGAAGATCTTTCCGCTCATACCCGTTCGGCTCCTGATCATTATCGGCAACGCCTTGGGATCGCTCGCTTTCGTCGGCAGTGCGTTGTACTCGGTTTGGAGCTTATGGCGGCGGGATGTTCCTCGCCAGCTAACGATTGGCGTGTTGCTCATCGGTGTGGGGGGGCTGGTGGCAGCGACAGCCCACTCGATCGGCGCGCTTGGCGGGCCGGGGCTGTTCCGGGTGAGCGAGCTGGCGGCGATCTCGCTGATCTTTGGCGGGTATGTCCTGAGCACATTCTTCGTCAGGTCCAGTTCTATGGCCACGCAGCCCACCTGATACCGGTGCGGGACCTGCCAATTCTGACCGAACGGCCGACCTTCCGGCTCAGGACTGAGCCAGACTCGGGGCCTTCGAGGTCGCTTCCTCGTCCTCCGACTTAATAGTGATGGCGATACGGAATCGGATCAGGTTCGTGGATCTGGCGGTCGCGGCCTGAGCCCTCACCAGCTAAGAGCATGCTTGAGACTCTAATGGAAGACGAACAAGCAGAGTTTCGATTCCTGAGAACGGTCAAAATTGGGACGTTTCACATCGGCTCTTCGGCCGTTGATCTGCTTGTGACCGGGGTGTGGAACCGGATCATGATTGTGGACCTTGGCCTTCTTTGTTTTCATGCAGGACGCGGTGCTAGAGCCGTTCGGGGGGGACCCCTTCGGCTTGCCGGTGGCGGAAACCACCCGTTTCAATGCCTTCTGGGGCTCCGGCGTACTGCTGGGGATGGTGAGAACCATGCTGTTTACCCGACGCTGGCGCCCTGACCAACAGGTCGGAACGACGATGTGGGGCCTGGGACTTCTAGCGATTCCTTTGATCGCGCTCGGCGGCTCGGCGTGGACCGCGAATCTGGCCCCGGTGCGGCCGGTGCTGGTGCTCTTCGGCATCGGGTTTGGGATCTTCACCGTCGGGGGGCGTCAGCCTCCTGATGGCAATGAGCGTAGAGGGTCAGGCGGGGGCCTACCTGGCCCTGTGGACTGTCATCCAGCTGGTGAGCCGAGGGGCCGGGATCGCGGCCGGCGGAATCTTGCGCGACGCGGCGCTGGCGCTGACCGGGAGCTTCGCAAGCACTTATGGGATCGTGTTTTGGTTGGAGGCGATCGGAGCGTTAGCTTGTGTCTGGCTTTTGAGGCGGGCGGATGTGCCCGGCTTCGCAGCAAAGCGTAGCCGGGTGCCTGCTGTGGAACCAGTTGGGGTTGCTTCAGATTGAGTCAGAAATCAAGGCTCCTCGGACTGGACTCGAACCAGTAACCTACCGGTTAACAGCCGGTCGCTCTGCCAATTGAGCTACCGAGGAACGGAACGCGATTATACACAATGAGCCCTGTAGGCAGGGCTCTTTCGGCTTCGAGGCTGTCCGTACCCTACCGACCCAACCGCGGCGGCCCGGCTTGCGCATGCCCGTCTCGAGGGAGCCCGGGCCATCCCGATTTACGGGAGCGCCTCGGTAGCAAAGGGACCCTCGAGCGCCTCCGCATAACGCTGCAGCTCTCGCAACGCAGCCGCGGCTTGTTTACGATCGGCGGAACCGAGATCCAACGCGGCGTACTCTTGCTCGTCGAGCACGATCCAGCTTCCATCCAATCGAACCACCAGATCCAGGGCGAGATCTTCGGCTGAAACCGTGGCCCCGTCGATGTGTGCCGGCCGAGTGATGTTGCAATACCAACCTTTGAATTCTCCTGAGTCAACGTCGTAGATGGCGAGGACGTTGTACCAGCGGTCGCGGTAGTGGGTCTCAACGAATCGATCGCCTCTCCGAAATACGAGGCCGTGAAACTCGCGTTCTTCCATGTCAAAGATGGCCTCGAGCACCAGGCTGGTCTGGGATCGGCGAAGGATTCGCCCCGAGTACTGAAAAACTTCTATGCCCTCGGCATCGAGCTTGCGGACCGTGACCCGCTCAGTCATGGATGCCGAGTGCGCCCAGGAGTGTGGCCGCCTGCCGGCCAAATTCTGGCTGGCCGATCATCCGTGCCCGCCTGGGTCGCGGCAGGTTGACCTCCAATGTTTCCACAATGTGTCCTGGTCTGGAGCTGAGCACCATCACCCGATCGCCCAGATAAAGAGCTTCCTCCACGTCGTGCGTGATAAAGAACAGGGTCTTTGAGTATTCCTGCCAGAGTTCGAGCAGCCAGTCCTGCAGCTCTCGGCGGGTCAGAGCATCGAGCGCGCCGAAAGGCTCATCCAGGAGCAGGACATCTCGCTGGGTCAGAATAGTTCGCAGCAGTGCCGCCCGCTGACGCATGCCCCCTGAAAGGGCGGATGGGTAGGATTCCCCAAATTCCTCGAGCCCAAAGCGACCCAGCATCGCCTCCACCTGTGCCCTGGCTTCGCCCCGATCCGCCCCATCCAATTCGAGCGGGATGGCGACATTGTCTGTCACGCTCCGCCATGGGAGCAGCAGATCCCGCTGAGGCATATAACCAAAGTTTCCGGTTCGTTTACGCGGTAGCTGACCGTCCAACCAGATCTCTCCCTCATCCGGCTCGAGCAACCCTGCTATGAGATTGAAGAGTGTGCTTTTTCCACTTCCGGAGGGCCCGATCAGGGTCACGAATTCTCCGGCCTCCACGCGTAGAGAGATGCCACTCAGCGCTTCAATGCGCCGGCCGTTCGTTTGGAAGGACTTGTGTATGTTCCGTAATTCGAGCTTGGGAGTCAGGGTCGGCTCCTATGGAAGGTATTCATTGGTGAAGGCACGTTCGGCCTGGATCGGTTGAGCAATGATGTCGTGTTCCGCCATCCATTGGGAGTATGTGGACCACACCTCTAGATCCTGCTCCCCCCAACGCGCGGCATCCGCCTGGTAGCGTGGGGAGAGCCACTCCTGGCTCTCTCGTACCAGCTGCTCATCGAGCTCCGGGACCGCATCCAGAAGGATGGCGGCTGCAGATGCCGGTTCACCGATTGCAAAGCGGTATCCCCTGGAAACGGCTATTAGAAAGGCGCGTACGATCTCGGGCCGATCTTCAAGCGTAGCCTCCGCGGCGAAGATAACCGGTGTGTAATAGTCGGGGATACAGTCGAACCAATCCTCCATCATCACCACCTCGAGCTCGATGCCCTGCCGCGCGGCTTGCACGCCCTGCCAGCCGTAAAAGATCCATGCCAGGTCAATCTGCTCCTGCGAAAGCAGGGCCAGCGGATCCGAAAATCCGGTATTCACGATCTCCAGCGCGTCGAAGGAGCTCCCACTGCAGCCCATAAGCTCTCGGAGCGTCGGTTCCTCAAAGGGGCTTCCGAACGAGCCATATCGCAGGCCCTCCCACTCACCCGGTGATCCCGCCACTCGACTTGCGAAGCCAGAGGTGTTGTTTTGAATAATGGCCGCGATCGACACTAGTGGAACCGCCTCGGCACGGGCCAGGGTAATTTGCTCTTGAAAGCTGATGCCGAAGTCCGCCGCCCCGCCGGCCACCGCCTGCTCCGCAAAAACTTCCCCCGGCTGTATGATTTCGACCTCCAGCCCCGCATCCTCAAAGAAGCCTTCGTGTTGCGCCACGAAGATTCCAGTGTGGTTGGTGTTCGGAACCCAATCCAGCATAAGGGTCAGCTTAACCGGTCCTTCGGCCTGGCTTGTGCACGCCGCGAGCGAGACCAGCACTACGCCAAGTGCAATTAGCCTGTTCATTCAGCGTATCTCGTGGCCGTATAACCGCAATAAACCCGCCTGAATTTTGTCATCAAGTCGATTCCCATGCCTCCCTCCTGGCCTGCGTGTGATACCAGGGCAGGGTCAAACGCTCGATCGCGTAAACCAGAGCGAACAATCCGATGCTGATAGCCGAGGTGACCACGATGGCGACGAAGACCTGGTCAGTCGCAAGCGCATTCTTCGAGCGAAGCATGTACAGACCCAGACCCCCTGAACCCCCCACCCACTCACCGATCGTGGCTCCCACCACGCTGTAGGTCACCGCGATCCGCAGCCCCGTGAAAAAGGCCGGCAGCGCGGAAGGAAGCCGCACCATGCGCCAAATCTGACCGCGCCCGGCATTCATCGCTCGGAGCAAATCCACCTGCTCCGGATCGGCCGAGGCCAGACCGTCGGCGGTGTTGAGCGCCAACGGAAAGAAACAGATTAAGACCACGATAAATATGGTCGGCAGCAGCCCAAATCCGAACCAGATGATGAGCAGAGGAGCTATGGCCAGGATCTGAACGGTCTGCGAGGCCACCAGAATCGGATATAGGGCCCGCCGAACCGTTGCCGAGAGATCCATTGCGGCCGCGATCGTTAAGCCAAGCAATATGGCAATAACCAGTCCGATCATTGTCTCGACCATAGTTGTCCCAATGGCCGGGAACAACAGATCACGCGTATCCCACGCGGCCTGCGCCACTCCCACGGGTGAAGGGAGGATGAAGCTGGAAAGGCCACCATAGTCTGCTACCAACTGCCAGATTCCAACCAGCAACAAGATTAGAAGCAAGGGTGTGAGGAACTCGCGTCTGTAGCGATTGTCGAGTCTCCCCAGGAGGGACAAAACGCCGTTAGTCATCTAATGTGCCTTATTCTGGGGCCTCGTCCGCTAGGTCTGTTGTGCGCATCCTGTGAGCGATCCTGATTAAATTCACCCGGTGGGCCTTTACAGCCTGAAGGCAACCCAATGGGCCGTGTTTCAAGCTGCATCAGGGGTGAGCACAACGAGCAGCGAGCCCGCTCGCAGCTCAATCCGCGGACGCGGCCCGGCAATTACATTGCTGAGGCCTTTCGCGGGCCCGGACTCCAGCGTGTCATCCTCAAGCGAATACCGCAGGTCGTGGTTGCTTACACCCCTGGCGGCCCCACCCAGCGGGATAAGACTCACGATATCGCCGAGCTCGCCTCGGATCGTGCCGCCGGGGGGACGAATCAGCCACGCGGTCTGGTCTCCATGCCACAACTCGACCTGCACCTCGCTAATGTCGGGGTGGGCCAGCAGGAGAACGTTGGCCACCGTCATGTCCAGGCGGCCACCCATCGCGCCCAACACCGTGATCTTATTGGCCTGGCGAGCCGCTGCGGCCAGGAGCGCTAGCTCTAGATCGGTCTGGTCCTTATCTTGGGAGTGGGTGATGAATTCGGCGCCGCCTGCTTCAAGGGTTCGTCGGTCGTCATCCGCCAAGGAATCGAGGTCGCCAACAACAATCTCAGGCATCACCCCCAACCGCAGACAATGCCGAGCGCCGCCGTCGGCGGCAATCACCAGGTCGGCGCTCTCGGCCGCCTCCCGGGCGCGCTCCGTATTTTCAATCACCCCGTTGGCGAACAGCACCGCGTTCAAGAAAATACCCCTCCGAGCGGAGGGGCGACTGACCATTTTCGACAATCCCTCCGCCGGCATTATCCGGATCAGGTTCGCGGGTCGAGGGTATGCTGGCCCTCCTCTCAGCCCGTAGGCTCCCCGTTGTTTTGCTATTCGGATTGTACCGAAGCCGATAGGCCAAATCAAGACCTGCGCGGCTTACTTCGTTCTATTACCTTTTCGATTCCTTTTCGTGACCCGGGCCGCGAGCGAGTTAATTCACCTCGCCCATCTCCTCCAGGATGCTGTAGAGCAGTTCAAGCAAGACGCTTTTAACGGAGTCTTTCTTGGTGGCGATGCAGGGCAGCATCTTGATCTTGCTGTCCAGTTTCAGGGCGATGCGCAGGTCTTCCACCTCCCAAGCGTCTTCCATATCTTGTTTGTTGGCCGCGACAACATACGGCGTGGGGGCGTAGGCTCGAAACGTTTGCAGAATCCCGCGGGCTTCGCGAAAAGTTTCGGGACGGTTGCTGTCTACCATCACGATGAAACCCAACATGCCCTCGGATAGGATTTCCCACATGAAATCGAATCGTTTCTGCCCCGGCGTGCCGAAAAGATACAAAACCAGTTCGTCGTCGACGGTGATTCGGCCGAAATCCATGGCCACCGTCGTAGTTTCTTTGACGCGCTCGGCTTCAGAGCTGATCGACCGCTCGGTCGAAACAACGTCGATTTCGCTGACGGATCTAATGAACTCGGTTTTACCCGAGTTGAAAGGTCCCGTCACCACCATTTTGACCGTCTGCATCAAATTCCCTTGCCTACATCGACCGAATTCGGTCGATGAGTCGGTTTACCAAAGACTCCCGCTCTACTTTGTTGACCTTCTCGAACTGCTCTGCTTGCGCCGGCATGGGCGCACCTTCCGCCCGAACGATCTCGACCAACCCGGCCTCCAATAATCCGTAAACGATGGTGCGGATCTCGGTCTCGTTCATCTTGTTCGTCTTTGCGATCTGCCGAATCGAGTTCTTCGGATTGATGTACGAAACAACCTTCCACTCCTGAGTGTTCAGGTGCACATCGCGGATGTTGGCGCCCGGTCGTTCAACGAAGTTCAACGCCAGGTCGAGGTTAGGGATCTCATCTTCAAGAGATTGAATCTGCTCGATCCGTCGAGACCCCTCAATAATGACGTTTTCAAGATCCAGGCGGACGGTGATGTGATCATCCGGGGGCAGCACATCGTTATCGAATCGGAAGAAACCATCTACCCAGGCAAATAACCGATAAACAACATCCAGCACGTAGTGCTGGATGCTGGCCAGGATGTCTTGCTGGGTCAGATAGCCGGCATTAATCAGCAACAATCCGAGTTCTTTATCGGACTTGTCGCTGGCGTGGCCTTTGATAAGTTTTGACTGTTCAGGACGAACCTTGCCCGCTTTGGTGAGCACGCCCAGCAAGGTGCCATCTTCGTTCCCTAGCTGGGCGTGGATCAGTTTTCCATCCCGGAACGAGACCCAGGCGGCTACATTGGGGCCTTCAAGCGTCAGCGTGCCGGTCTTGCCGGCAAGGTTGACCAGATTGAACAGTTGCACGACGCTGAAGTCGCGCAAATTGCCTTTGAGCGCCATTCACGTTCTCTGCGATTAAGCCCCCTTAGCTCGAGCCCGCGGATTATACCCCGGCGCTCTTTTGGACGAAATCGTACTCTGGGGGGTATAGGCTCAGGAGGAAAATTCGAGTTTCAAACCGATCAGCGGCAGCAAAGGCATTTTTCCAAGCTTGTCCCGCGGCCTCATTTCGGATTGCACCTGAAGGGACCACAGAGGGAAATCCGTACCTCAGAACGGCTTTTGGCGCGGAGACCGCCGGTGCCCTGAGGGTGGACGAGCAGGCCCGATTTTTTCAGGGCCTCCAGCCTCCGGCCAAAACGCGAACGTTCTCCACCGTCATGACGGCCTCTGGATCGAGTGCGCTGATTTGCTTGCGCACCCGATTTTCTTGACGCCGCCGGATGTAGGTGAAGATCACGTCAACCGTGCCGCCGCGCCCGCGGGCGGGGACTTCGGTTGCACCTCGGCCCATCTCTCGCAGGGCCGATGCGATCGCGCGGCCTCGAGAGGGGCTGTAGATGCGGACCAGCGAATTCGCAGGCAGGAACACGCGCTCCAGGGTCAGTCCCGCCGCAGTGCCCGTGGCAAATCCCGCGGCGTAGGCCACAATACTCAGCGGTTGATTCAGATTGGCCAGGAGACCCGCAACGCCCAAGATAAAGAGGATTGCCACGAAAAAACCAAGGATCCAAGCCGCGCCCGCCCGGCCGCGGATGATGGCGAGCATCCGCAGGGTAGACAGAGTCGAATCAGCCGCGCGTAATGCGAACAGCACCGCCAAGACACCGCCAGGGCCCAACGCGAGCCAGTCAATTTCGGGAAAGGGGATGCTCATCACACCTAGGCCCGCCAGAAACCGCGATGAAGCGGTCGTATATCTGAGAGGGTCACGAACGCATCCGGATCGGCTTGTAGGACCTCCCTGCGCACAGCGTCAATATCTCGACGGCGAAGGCTGGTGGTCAGAATCGAAACGGTACCGTCTTTTCCTCGGCCGGATAGCTCGGTCACGGCATAACCGGCCGCCCGCACGGCGCTCGCGACCGCATTGCCTCTGCTTGGACTGACAACCCTCAAGTGGCTGTGCCCGATTGCCAGCCGCTCTTCGATCCGCATGCCCACCACATTGCCGGTGGCGAAACCGGCTGCGTAGGCCAGCACGTTGAGCAGATTATCGAGATGGCCCAAGACGCTGGCGACGGCGATCACCCACAAGGCGGACTGCATGAATCCCACGAGCCACGCCTGGGATCGGCGCCCCCGTACGACAAACAGGACGCGCAGGGTATCCAGCGACATGTCGGTGACCCGAATTAGAAAAATCAGGATGGGTAGCAGAGCGAGCGGAATGAAGTCAAGCATGGATGTGGATATTAGTCCCGATTGGGTGAACTAACTGGTCTATGCAACTGCTTGGAGACGAATTCCCTGGAAGAGATCGCGTTCGACCCGGCCATCGGAGACCTGCGGGTCGGCGCGCATGAAGGTCTCGACCGTGCCGGCACGATTCAACCAGAACAGCGCGCCCAGCAGGCCCCGCGAGGAGGGTCCCATGTCCAGCTGGCTGGCATGGCAGGCCAGCGCGCGTCGTTTCTGGTCGGCGACTTTCCGATAGTTGACTTTCGCATTGACCGGAAACCGGGTCTGGAAGATTTCCGTGAGGTCCATATCTTCATTGCGGCCCCACCTGCGTGGGTCTCGCCCAAACAAACGAAGGAGGGCCAGCGTGGGCTTGATAAATCGAAAGGAAAATGTCGAAAAGTACAGTTTCTGAGACTGGAAGGGGGAGCCTGCGTCGGGGAATAGCTCTGGGTCGGCCGCCGCTTCGTAGGCTTTCACCGTCGCTTTATGCACCGCGATATGGTCTGGATGACCGTATCCGCCCACAGGATCAAAGGTGATCACAACCTGCGGCCGCAGCCGACGAATGTAACCGACCAGCGTCGCCACCACCTCCTCCGGCGGTGCCTGAGCCAGGGCATTCGGGTGCTCATTATCTTCCGTGCCCACCATGCCCGAATCTCGGTAATCGAGGAAATGGACCTTCTCCAGCCGGAGCTGCTCGGCCGCGCAATTCAATTCGGCTACTCGCAGGTCGGCGATGCTGGAATAACGTTCCAAGAATTCGGGTGACACCGTTCCTGCCTCTCCGCGTGTCGCGCAAATTAAATGGACCGCAACGCCACGCTTCGCGTAGAGTGCCAGAGTCCCGCCAAGGCCGAAGGTCTCGTCATCCGGGTGAGCCAAAATCGCCAGCATTGTCCTCGATGTCAAATCGCTGCCCCTAAAAATCCGGACGAATATACCATATCAAACCTCGCCCACGATCTGCACCACCAGACGGCGGTTTCGGGGCCGAACGTCGAAGTCAGCAAACAGAATTTGTTGCCAGGTGCCCAGCGCAAGCTCTCCATCAAGGATGGGCACGGTAAGTGAGGGACCCAGGAGTGCGGCTCGGAGATGCGAGTGTCCGTTGCCGTCGTGCCATCGAAGGTTGTGTTTGTACTCTCGATCGGGAGGCGCGATTTCGTCGAGCGCCCGTCGTAGATCGTCCAGAGCGCCGGGCTCGAACTCGATGGTTGTGATCGCGCTTGTTGAAGAGCAGGTGAACAAGGTTACCAGCCCCGAACGTATACCCGAGGCATGCACCTGGTCCCGTACCTGCGAGGTCACATCATGCATATCGGCGTGACCTCGGGTCTGCAATTCAATTGAGCCGGAAGTGACCATATTTCCTCCCAACGCCAAACGGCCGAGAACTTTGCGAACGGGTTGTAGGAAGTGTCCTTGAGGGGTCAGGCCTGCTCGACGGGTTCCAGGTCTTCCTGCGTCCGCGTGAGGGATCTGCCTGCGGACTTGGCCAGATATTGAGCCTTATCGGCGCGTGCCAGAATATCTTCGATCGCGTCGTCCTCTTCGCTTATCTGGCCCACCCCGACCGAGAGGGTCAATGAAGGTATAGAGGGGCTCATCTGGCCGCCGTAGGCGGCGAGCGCCTTTCTGAGTTTCGCCGCCACGTGTTCGGCCCCTACAAGATCCGTCTCCGGCAGAAGAACCGCGAACTCGTCGCCGCCGATACGCGCAAGCAGATCCGTGCCACGCAATACCGCCCGCATGGAGCGGGCAGAGCCGCGCAAGATCTCATCCCCGAAGAGGTGTCCGAACTGATCATTAACGGCCTTAAAGCCGTCCATGTCGATATAGAGCAAACAAAACGGGCGCCGGTAGCGCTGGGCTCGCGCAAATTCGCTCTCCAACTTCTCGAAGAGATGGCGCCGATTGGACAGCCCGGTTAACGGATCGGTATGGGCGAGCTTGGCCATCTGGTCCGCTTGCTGGTGTAGGCTGGAAAGCGATCTCTGGATTTGTTCGGAAAGTGAGTTTGAGATCAATGCGGCCGAGAGCGCCACCACCGCGAACACCAACACGTATACAAGCAGCGAAGATTGGTTTATGAAGCCGGGCGCGGTACCCGCGCTATTGGAAATTAATATCGCGGCGCTATTAGCCGCGATACTGGCGAAGGCGAAAACGAACGGAGACCACCCTCCAACGACGGCGCCGGATACAAATATGGGGAGAAAAAACGCGGCGCTGATGAATACCAGATATTCCGGGACCAGTAACGCGCTCGCAATTACGAAAAGAAACCAGGACAGCGAGATCACGTATCCAGCTGTGTTCAGGAATCTCCTGCGCAGCAGCCAGAGCGCGAGCGCACCGGCACCGGCCAGAAAGGCCACGCCGGCCAGATCGTTTGCGATCCGACTCTGGGAGTTAAGTGCCCTGAAGAGCAGCAGCCCCACCGCCCAGACACCGAGCAGCGCAAATTGGGCGGAAACTATGGACCGGGCCAGACGGGTGCGAGTGACCCTTAATTCGAGGTCGATTCGAGGGAAAAGGTTGGCGTGAAGCTGGTCAAACAGCCGGGAAAAACGGTCAGGGATCGCTAGTTTCATTCGGGCTAAAGGCTCCTAGGATATTGTACCCAGAGTCCACGAACAACACCTCTCCGGTGACGTTTCGAGCCCAATCTGACGCCAGCCATACCGCCGAGTGGCCAATGTCTTCCAGCGAAATATGACGCCGCAACGGTGCGATCTCCGGAAAGTCCCGGTACATGCGCTTGAATCCGCCTACGCCGGCCGCGGAGAGCGTCCGGACCGGACCGGGCGAGATCGCGTTCACCCGTATTCCTCGCGGACCGAGGTCGGCAGCCAGGTAGCGCATTGTGGATTCCAACGCCGACTTGGCTACCGCCATAACGTTGTAGTTCGGAAATACCTTTTCCGAAGCATAGAAAGTTAGGGTCAGCATGCAGCCGCCATCCGGCATCAACGGCAGGCTGGCGCGTGCCAACGCAAGAAACGAATAAACACTGACTTCCATTGCCACCCGGAAACCTTCTCGGGTGGTCTTGTGGAAATGGCCTTCCAGCTCTTCCCGACCGGCAAAGGCCACCGCGTGCACCAGGATGTCGATGTTCCCAAGTTCGTCGGCAACCTTCTTGAATACGGCCTCGATCTGCTCGTCGTCAGTTACGTCGCACTGTTCCACAAAAGTTGAACCCATCGATTCGGCCAGTGGGCGGACGCGGCGTTCCAGCGCCTGAGCGGCATAGGAAAATGCCAACTCGGCACCCTGCTTGTGCATCGCCTTTGCAATGCCCCACGCGATCGAATGATCATTTGCCACGCCGAAGATTAGCGCGCGTTTGCCTTCCAATAGTTTCATTTAAGTTCCTCCTGCGCCGCGAGCTCAGCATAAAGCGCTCGCGCGATGCGAAATCTCCAGGGGATGCTTTTCCAGGGCTCCGGCACTGAGATTAACCCCACACGCGGGCCAGTAGTGACACCCTGAACGGCAGGTCGTCTTTCAACAAAGAGCAGCGAGTCCGGCCGGCACAGATCCTGGCCATTCCAATCGTGATCGATGGCAAAGGCCTGGCAGATCTTGGCCGGTCCGTCTGTGAATTTAGCTGGGTGGCTGACCCCCCGCGCCGATTCGCCCTCCCAGGGCGCTGGAGCAAGGATTCCGCGCGATTGGCGCCAAGCGCTACGCCGCTCCCGCATCTTGGAAACCCCTTCGACCGGAAGTATGGCGCGCAGCAGCACTGCCGCCGGTCGACCCGCCACCTCCGTCACCAAGTTGAGCATCCAGTGCATTCCATACGTGAAGTAGACGTAAGCATGACCCGCCGGCCCCCACATAGTTTCGTTCCGCGGCGTGATCCCTGCGCTCGCGTGGCAGCCTTTGTCCTCCTGGCCGATGTACGCCTCCGCCTCAACGATCAGGCCCGCGAGGCGGGTGCCGTCCGATTCCAGCTTCACGAGGCGTTGGCCTAAAAGCCTGCGGCAAACTTCAAGGGTGGGGCGACCGAAATCGTGCCTGCTAAATCGAAGAGAATTACTCAACCGGCGCTGGCTGGAATCGAGGGTCTTGCGCAACCGTTCGCTCCAAACCTTCGCGCAAGCTTACAACCGGACGATAACCCAGCTTCTTGTGCGCGCGTTGGATATCGGCACACATCCGTGAGGAGCCGGGGTCCTGGTCTTCCTTGAAAATCCATTCGGCGCGGCTGCCTACTGCCTCCAGCACCTCCTGCGCCAGATTACGTATGGAGGTTTCAACACCACTGCCGATGTTGATGACGGACTTGTCGATTGTGGGCGCAGTGGAAGCGGACACCATGGCTTCGATGGCATCCGTAACGTAAACAAAATCCCGGGTTTGCTCTCCCTGCTTATGAATGACCAGCGTTCCACCTCTCACCGCGCGTCTTAAGAAATTGGGAATGACCGGCGGGTGAGCGGCCGGAAGCGGCTGGCCGGGTCCGTATACGTTGAACACCCTCAAGGCTACCGTCTCGATACTCCAGAGGGCGCCGATCGTCTGCACATAATATTCGGCAGAGAGCTTCGAGACCGCATACGGCGATCGGGGTTGGGGCGGAGAGTCTTCTAAGAGCGGCTGGCTCCCTTGATCTCCATACACCGCACCCGAGGAGATGAATACCACACGTTTCACGCCGACGTCTCGCATGGCTTCCATAACGCTGACCGTGCCGCCGACGTTGACCGCGTTGTACTCTCGCGGGTAAAGCACCGATTCGGGGACGGAGACTCTGGCTGCCAGATGGTAAACGCAATCCACGTCCTGGAGCAGGGTCCACAGCTTGGGGCGGTCCGCGACGTCTCCGCGGGTAAATAACACATCCGGATCCAGGCGGTCGGGGTCGCCTGCAGAGAGATCGTCCAGGCCTCGGACCTGGAGACCCTCCCTGGCAAGTCGATTGGCGAGTGCGGAACCAAGGAAACCGGCGGCGCCGGTGACGAGGAAGTTCATGACTTTGCGACTGTGAAGCTGCCCCTGTTAAGGCTCGGGACCCGTAGGGTCCCGAGCCGGGATTATAGCATAGCGACCTGCCTGCCTCAGCGGCCCCTGGGAGGCCCGCGCGGGGCATTTTCGACGGGAGCTTAAGGCCTGTTTAATATCCACTGATAAACTGGCGGCCATGAAAACACTGGTGCGGGTACGCATTTTGGGGAGCCTGGCTATCTTACTGCTGGCGCTGTCGCTGCTCTTAACCGCCAGCGCGACGCAGATCCTTGATCTCCAGGATCGGGTACAGCGCTTTACGCGCCCGCTGGAATTTGACTACCTGACCTGGACCACGCGCGCGCTCGGCAAGAAATTAGGTCAATTCGGACTCGGTGCCACCAGTTTTCTTACCGCTGAAGCTCGCGATCAGGTGGTGCTGGACTACCTGGAGCTGGTAAGAGAAGTGGATCGGCTGAAGGAGGACGTGGGCCGCACGCTTGCCGACCCCAACCTGGACGACCCTCAGCTTGCGGCCGAATCGATATCGGAGGAGCTCCAAACCGCGCGGGAGCGGCTGGAGGAACTGAAGCCGGTGGCTGAAACCGTATTGCAGGAGAACGTAGCGCTTGTCCTGGAGGAGACGGGCCTGGGACTGGGAGGCGCTCCGTTTCCGCCGGTAGCGTTTCAATTTTCGGAAATGCCGGTGGCGCTCATCATTTCCCCGCGGGACGTTATACGACAGGAGGCCAGCCTGCAGCTCGATCCGGGATTGAGTCTTGAAGATCAGATCGATCTGGAAACCAATGTAGAGCAGGAACTCGATGTTTCCGCGCTGGCGGTAGGTATCGGCGGCTTGTCGACGTACCCGACCATGATTATGGAATCTACCTCGATCGCGTGGCTCACAGAAACGATCGTTCACGAGTGGACCCATCACTACCTTGCTTTTCGGCCCCTCGGCCTTCGATATGCCCAATCAGCGGAGACGCGCTCCATCAACGAAACGGTAGCCGGAATCGTCGGGCGCGAGATCGGCCGAGATGTGCTCGCCAGTTATTATCCTGATTTCCTGCCCGACCCCCCCGCTGAAACCGATCTCACCAGTGAAATCCCTCCGACGCCGGAGCCGCCGGCCTTCGACTTTAGAGCCGAGATGCGCGAAACCCGCATCCGAGCGGATGAGCTGCTTGCAGAGGGTCGGATTGAAGAGGCGGAAGAATATATGGACGCCCGACGGCAGCTGTTCTGGGATAACGGATACCAGCACATTCGCCGTATCAATCAAGCTTATTTCGCTTTTTACGGAGCCTACGCGGCAAGCCCGCGTGGAGAAGCGGGCGAAGATCCGATTGGGGAAGCCGTGCGACAGGTCTGGGCCCAGAGCCAGGATTCGGCCGAATTTCTGCGAAAGATGGCTTGGGTCACGTCCCTGGATGGGGTCCGGGCCTTGCTGGACAGTTAACTGAGGCCAGGCTCGACCTGCCCGCTCGGTCCCATCGTTCGATATGATCCAGGGCCGCCCATAAAGGTTCGTCTTTGGGGGGTGAAACGGGTGGGACGGAGTGACCCCCCCGAGCGGCTCAGATCACCACTCGGTGAGCAGAGCAGCGAGCAGGGCCGTGCGCTCGGGCAGGCTCTCGGTGCGGATGTGCTCCTGCTCGGTGTGAGCTCCGGCGCCGACCGCGCCGAGCCCGTCCAGGACAGGAATGCCAAGCGGAGCCACGAAGTTGGCGTCTGAGCCGCCTCCGGTGCCGCCCTCCGACAGGTCGAGCCCTATGCCCGATCCTATTTCCCGGGCACGTTCGAAGGTCTGCATCATGATCTCCGTGCGGGGCATCGGGGGACGATTCCACTCACCGGTCAGTGACAGCTGAGCTTCGGGATGTTGTATTTTCAGGTTATCGAGCCCTGAAGCGATGCGGGATTGCTCCTCTTCCGTTTTAACTCGAATATCTAGACTGGCCCTGGCGCGCGCGGGGATCACGTTTGTGCGCGTGCCGCCCTCAATTAAATCTACATTGAGCGTCGTTCCAGCCTCGTCATCCGCCAGCTCGGTAATTTGTCGAATCTGATGGGCCATCTCATGGATGGCGTTTACGCCCCCGGAGGGATTCGCTCCGGCATGTGCCATTCTCCCCACCACCTCGATCTCGAACATGCCGATTCCCTTTCGCCAGGTTTTCAGCGCACCGTCGGGCAGGGCCGGTTCGAGGCAGAGCACCAGGTCGTGCTCCTTCGCCAGAGATTGGATGAGATCCTGCGAGGTGTGGCTCCCGGTTTCTTCGTCCGAATTAAACATCAGGCTGATCCGTCGTCCGGGCAGTCCAGCTCCCCTGTGCAGGGCATCGATGGCGGTCAGGGCAATGGCGGCGCTGGCCTTCATATCCATAATGCCTGGGCCATAAATCTTGCCACCCTCCTCCGACCAGGGCAAACGCTGAAGCGTTCCGATGGGATGCACCGTGTCGATGTGCGCCATGATCAAGATCCCTCCCGGACCCGAGCCCCAGGTCCCGAGCCAGTGATCGCCGACCTCCTTCTGTTCAAACCGCTGCACGCGAGCCCCGAGCCGCTTCATCTGACCCGCCACAAAGGAACCTGCGCGGTCCACGGCGAGCTTCTCGGGTGTCGGGGACTCAAATTCAACCAGCGTGCGCAAGATCTCAAGGAGGCCCGGAAGATGATCGCGGGCTTCGTCAATTGTCATAGAGGGCATGATGGGTTGCTCCAATCCGGTCGACAGCACCGACAACCGAACGCTCCACCATGATAATGCCGATCGAGGCTCACATGCGGGGCCGGGTTCCGCTTCCCTTATACTGCGAGAGTGGAAATCGCATTCGTTCCCGGCACTCCCGTACGAGGTGCGAGCCCGCTTGCACGCTTCCTGCCCCCACTCGAGCAGGGCTCCGTAGCCGCAGCTCTGGAACGATTCGGTAAAAAGAGCGATCGAGTCCTCGACCCATTTGGCGCCTCTCCTCGACTGGCCGTGGAAGCCGCGGCGGAGGAACGAGCTGTACTCGTCGCCGTGAACAATCCAGTGGCGCGCTACGTGCTCGAACGTACAGCAAAACCATTCACCATTCACGATCTCCAATCCGCGCTTTCCCGCCTGGGTTCGGCTCCCAAGGATGGGGGGCGGCTCGAACCTTTTCTTCTCGATCTATATCGAACCCAATGTTCAAGGTGCGGCGAGCGAATATCAGCGGACTATTTCGTCTGGGATAGAGAAGATGGCGAGCCGGTTCTCAAGTTCTATTCTTGCCCGCACTGCAGCCAGACGATCGAAGAGCCAACCAATGAGGAAGATTTGCGGCGCGCGCACGAGTACGAAAGGCGCGGCCTCCATCATGCCATGGCGCTCGAGCAGCTGGCGCCCCGAGGGGATCCCGAAAGGCAACAAGCGGAGGAAGCGCTTGCCGTGTATCCGAGCCGTGCGGTTTATGCCATCGTCACGGTGCTCAACAAATTGGAACAGCTGGATGCCGGCGAGGCGGTCCGCGCCCTGCTGCTCTCCGCCTTGGATCAGGCCAACGCCCTGTGGGGGCATCCTGAGGGGCGCAGCCGGCCACTCCAGCTCTCGGCCTCGCCCCGCTATCTGGAGAACAATGTATGGCGCGCGCTCGAGCGGGCCGCCGGTCACTGGGCGCTCCCGGATCCAAAAGTTGGCCTGAGGGAGTGGACGGACTGGCAGAGTCTCGAGCCCGGCATCGTCACGATCTATCCCGGACCCGTGCGGGAGTTGGCACCCCAACTGCCGACCGGACGGGTTCAGCACATCCTCACCGTAATTCCCCGACCCAACCAAGCCTTCTGGACCTTGTCGGCACTCTGGGCAGCCTGGCTCTGGGGGCGTGAGGCGGCTGATCCAATCCGCGCCGCCCTGCGCAGGCGACGGTACGACTGGGCGTGGCATGCCTCGGCCCTTCGTTCCACCCTGCGAGCCATGAAGGAGGCGGTCGGCAATCAGGCGCAGGTCCTGGGCTTCATACCGGACGCAGAACCAGGCTTCGTGGCAGCCACGCTCTCCGGGTTTGACGCAGGCGGGTATCGTCTGACCGGACGGGCTCTTCGTTCGGAGGGCCAAGCCATACTGACCTGGGAGCGGGATCCAGGTCCCGAAGGCTCCGTGTCTCTGAGCGGCATTGCAGACTCGATGTCGCTGGCGGCGCGGTCCGCGCTTGAGGCACGTGGCGAACCTGCCAGGTATGCGCTCCCCCACATCGCTGCTTTCTCAGCGCTGGCGGCGGAGAGACTGCTGGCAGGAGTACGCCCAAGCGAGACGCGCAGTGCGCTGGGAGTCGTGGGCGAGCAACTGGAGGCCGTTCTGAGCGACCAACATTTATTTGTGCATGTTGGGCGCGGCGCAGAGCCGGAGAGCGGAAGATACTGGCTGGCCGACGAATCTGGGGCCGCCGAGAGCCTGGCAGATCGAGTCGAAGATGCGGTGCTGGCGAAGTTGCGCTCCTCGGAGGGTAATACGGCGCTGGAGATTGATACAGGTCTGTGCAAGCAGCTTCCGGGTCTGTTGACGCCGGATCGCAGGCTGGTGATGGCCGCCATACGCTCGTATGCAGAATTCGATTCTGAGGATAAGGTGTGGCGCCTGCGCCCGGAAGATCAGCCCGAGGCTCGCAAGGCAGACGTGGAGCAGATGTTGAGGCTATTAGGCAACCTGGGTGCTCGGTTGGGTTATCAAGTCTCAGGCACCGATGAGATCGAATGGCGCGACGAGGTGCACCAAAGTTCACTGTTGTTCCGGGTGGACGAAACCGCAAAATTTGGAAGCGTGATGCGCCGCCGCTCGGGCTCGGCGGCTCGGGTGGAGGCGATTGTGATCCCGGGAGGCCGAGGCGCGCTCGTGGCAGAGAAGACCCGCCGTGATCTACGCCTTCAATCCTGGCTGGAATCTGGTCTGCGTATCATCAAGTTCCGCCACGTGCGCAGGCTGTCCGAAGACACTACCCTCACCCGTGAAAACCTTATGGAGCGACTTGCATTGGATCCACCAGGCCAAGAAGATCCACAGCTCCCGCTGCTCTGACGGTCATTCGGCGCAGGAGGGGGAAGGGCGAAAGAGCAGGTGGGCCACCAGATTCCACCCCTGCTGCTTGCCCTTAAATCTCAGACGGTTGCGTCGGCGATGGTTGGTAAATGCGAGGGGTTCGCATTTTGGAACGGTTTGCCGGACCGAGCGTCCCCCCCACATGATCTTACTCCGACGGTATTTATGGCGGCGGTGTCGAGGTGGCATTTGGGGTCTGACTCGGGGTAGGGGTCGAGGTGGGGGTAGAGGTCGGGGTCGGAGTGGAGGTCGGGGTGGGAGTGGGCGTAGGCAGGTTCAGGTTCAGGTTCACCCGATAACTGGCCTTTCCGCCGCCCGTGCTTCGTACGGTGAGAAGCAGTGAGAAGGGGCCATTCGGCAAATCGCTCGGGTCCCACTGGAGCAGTAGCTCAGGCTGCTCCGCAGGTGAGTCGCTTTGGGCAATGTCGGGCCAGTTGCTGGGATTGTTCCCCACGCCATACTCCAGGATCCAATCCCTAAAATCACCGGTAGCTGCGGCACGTCCCATAATGGAAATTGGACCGCTTGATAAGATCGACCCCTGCAGCGGGGAGGTTATTAACAGGAGCGGTCGCGGACTGTCAGGTCCGCAGGTCGTCTCAGGGACGAAGAAGGCCTCTTCTTGGTTTTCAAAGCCCATCCGTTCCAGCCATTTTTTTCCGTTGTCGGTCTCTTGAATCCACTTCCGGCCCCACGGGTCGGAGACTGCCAATCCTAACTTCTGGGTCGCATATTCCGGGCAGTCGGCCGAGGCAAGTTCCTGCGAGAAACTATCGATCCATACCTCTCGCCAGAGGTCAAGCTCCTTCGGGAGCGGCGGTTGATCCGCGGCAAAAAATTCGACTCGATGGGCGGGGCACCATTCGGAAGGTTCTGCACCCGAGACCGCGCATATCGGCACTTCGATCACACTAGACGGTCGTGTGAATGGTGTCGGCTGGCCACCGGTGAGTCGCTCGATTGCAAGCCGCATGACCTGATTCCATATCGGCGCGGCCCCGGTCAGCCCGGAGATGTCTTCCATCGGACTATTGTCGGCGTTGCCCACCCAGACGCCCACGGCCACGTCGGGCGTGTAGCCCAGGGTCCAGTTGTCACGAATGGGTGTGTCCGTGGTCCCGGTCTTGGCTGCCGCCGGGAAGGGCAAAGCGAGCATTGAATTTGGACCAAAGGCCGGCGTGCGAGCGGTGTTGTCGGACAGGATCGAAGTGATCAGGAAAGCGTGCTCGCTGCGAATGACGCGCTCTCCCTCCGGGGGAACGTACTCATACACAACTTTACCGTTGTGATCCGTGATCTTGGTAATGGCAACCGGTGGTACGTACACCCCCTGATTGGCGAAGGTGGCGTAGGCATTCGTGAGCTCGAGCAGCTTGACGTCGCCTCCCCCCAGTGTGAGCGAGATCCCATAATCGTCCCTGTTGAAGGTGGTTAGCCCCAACCGTCTCGCAAAGGCCACCAGCCCATCCTGCTGCGGCGTCAGTACATCGTCGTAGATGCCAACGTACTCCAGAGTTTTCAGTGCCGGGATGTTGTAAGAATTCGCCAGGGCCGAGCGCACAGTCACCGGACCGTGGAATTTTTCATCGTAATTGCGCGGCGTGTAGTTCTTCGATGGATCCTTCGGATCTTTGTAAGCCGGAAATTCGGTTTCCACGTCCCACAACAGCGTGCCGGGGGTCCAGCCTTTTTCGAATGCCGCCGCATAGGTGAGGGGTTTGATAGAGGATCCGGGTTGACGCAGCGCCAGGGTCATATTTACCTGCCCGTCAATTTCCTCGTCCGTAAAGTCGGCCGATCCGACCATGGCCAGTATCTCGCCCGAGCCGGGTTCAATTGCCACCAGTGCTCCGTTGCTTACACTGAACTCCTCCGTGAGCTTCTGTACCTGACTGGCCACCACTTCTTGCGCGGCCTGCTGAAGCTGCGGATCCAGCGTGGTTTGCACTATGAAGCCCGAGCGATAAATCGTCTGCGGGTCGAATAACGACTCCAGCTCCGCGCGAACGTAGGTCACCCAATGCGGGAATCGGATCTGAACATCCGGAGACACAAATTCATACTCGACGAACTCGGCCGAAGCC
The DNA here is from genome assembly GCA_022561385.1 of Chloroflexota bacterium. Lineage (GTDB taxonomy): Bacteria > Chloroflexota > Anaerolineae > Anaerolineales > E44-bin32 > JADFRG01. Next base: position 26,335 of record JADFRG010000015.1, on the reverse strand, counting down.
GCGCCGGCCATTTCAGGAGTTACACAGATCGGTTGCTGGGAGTTGCTGACAAAAATGCAGCCCTGTTCCGTGCTCGCCTTGACCATCAAGACCAACACCTGCCGCTGGCGGTTGAGGGTGGGCTCTCGGTTGACGTGCACGTCATACACGGAGGGTGCTTGAAGCAGACCCGCTAGGAATGAGGCCTGGCTGAGTGTGAGGTTCTCCGCGCCGGTGTTGAAATAGGTCTGGGCGGCGGCCTGCACTCCATACGCTAGATTCCCAAAATACATCTGGTTGAGGTAGAGCTCGAGAATTTCATCCTTGGTGTAACGCCGCGCGACTTCAGCCGCCAGCATGATCTCGCGGATCTTTCGAAGGGCGGTGCGCTGGGACCGCTCCTCGGGCGACAGCAGCAGATTGCGCACGATCTGCTGAGTGATGGTAGAAGCGCCGGATACAATCGTTCCGCCCTGCAGGTTCTGCCAGAGCGCACGCGCGATTCCCGCCGGGTCGAATCCCGGATTGCTGTAATAGCCTGAATCCTCAGTGGCCACCACGGCCGCCACCATAAACGGAGAGATGCGCCCCAGAGGGACGTAGGTGCGCCTTCCTGCCTGAGGATCCAGGATCTCGTAAAGCTGGTTGCCGTTGCGATCCAGTATGCGAGTGGTCTCGAATTGGGCTGCGCGCAGCTGCAGATCCTCGACGGAGGGAAGCGTGGATGCCAGCGCGTAATACTGGTAGAGAGTGAACGAAGCCAGGCCGATACCGATGGCCGCGATGGCAAACACACCCAGGATCCCCATGCGGAGTAGGCAGCCCCCCCATCCCCCAGAGCCGGTAGATTCTCCAAAATTCGCTTCCCATGCCGGCAGGTAGGCCGCGGGCCCGACCCGGGTGGCCGAGAGATCTCGTTCGGGGACTCGTTCGGGAAGTACTTCGGATAAGGGAGGAGGAGTCAGGCCTGTCGAACCGGCTCCTTGGCCGGAGGCCGGGGAGGGTTCAGTCTCGAGCTCTTCCTGTTCGGCGGCGGCTTCCTCCATCCTTCCACCGGTCCCTGCGCCGGAGGCCGGGGAGGGTTCAGTCTCGAGCTCCTCCTGCTCGGCGGCTGATTCTGCCATCCATCCACCGGTAAGGCCCGGCGTGCCGGTGGGGTGCCGATGCGGGATTACCGGCAGCTCATCGGGCTCAGGCTCTGGCTCAACAAATGGGGGCGTTTCGGCAGGGGAATCGGATTCGGTTAGCCGGCGATACAGATCGCCCGGCTGCTCTTCGGACGGAGATCGCGCTTCCGAGGAACCTTCACCAGTGCCTGGATCCAGCTCCTCTTCGGGCAGCTCCTTGGACATGGCGGGCGATTATAGCACGCAGCTGGAACTGCGATTAATCTGCAATAAATCTGGCAATTATGTCAATCTGAAGGGGCGATGGAAAGGAAACCCTACCGGTCAGGGAATCGCTTGTGGGATCGGGGCCGCACGGAAACTCTAAGGGCTGTAGTTATGTCAATGCATCTGGCGGGTCCTCCGGCATACTCATCATAAGGATGCCCCAAATCCCCTTCATAACCGTCTTGTCGTGCTGATTGATGATCTTCACTCCCAGATTTACCTGGCCACCGCCCAGCCTCGGTATGGGCTTAGCATCCACTACTTCCAGTTCCACGTGGACGGTGTCGCCGATGAAGACCGGCTGGCTGAAACGCCAGTCTCGAATATCGCGCCAGGCAATTACCGTGCCCTCCAGCAGGCCGGTGCGCATCGCAAGTCCTGATGCGACGGATAACACTAGCATCCCATGCGCCACGCGCTGCTTGAAGAAGGAATCCGTCGAATATGCGATGTCGGTATGGATCAAGTTGTAGTCGGCTGACACCCCCGCGAAATTGACGACATCTGCTTCGGTGATCGTCCGCCCGACCGTGCTCATCCGCTGACCGACTTCAAATTCCTCGAAGTACAGTCCTCTGCGCGCTTCAAATTTCGGCAATTGGATCTCCCACCCAAATTGTAAACGAGGTGGCCAAGTCCGATTCAAGCTCTCGTGCGCAGGAACCCTCCTACCTCGAGATTCGGGACTCAGTTTGAATGGCTCTGCGGCTTTGCCCTTTCATGAGCCCACCCTACAATTGCCGCTATGCGTGAGTGGAAACTGACCGCAGATGCGCCACTGTCGCTCCGCATCGCGGCGGATGCCCGCATGACCGAACCCAGTTACGTCGATGATCAAATCTGGGAATTGCGCCTCGGAGACGGAGTGCCCGCTGCGCTTGCGCTTGAAACCAACTATGGATTGCGCGCGCACAACATGCGCATCTTTCCGGGTTTCAGGCTCGGCCAGGACACTTTGATCGATCCTACAGAATTCCACGCGCCGCCCGTAGTGCGCGCTTTTCTGCCGAACTATCTCCGGGTTTCCTTCGCGCCCACCTCCGAGTTGAAAGTTGTCGCGGAGTACTGGGCAAAAGAGTCCAACCTGATGGGCGGGCGCATCACACTTTACAACGCCAGCGCTGAAGCGATCCGACCAGAGATGCTGCTGCACGCGTTGCTTCAGCCCGGCGAAAACCCGCAAACGATGACCAGCGTCTCTCACCAGGGAACGATCGTGCTGCAGGGAGTTACGGGAGCATTGGCCCCATTACTTTTCCTCGCCGGCGGTCCCCGGGCGGCGATCGCGCCCTACCCGGCGTTGAGCGTGCGACCGAGGTTGCAACCGGGTGCGTCCGAAACGTTCATGTGGGCTCACGCCGCCTGCCGTGAGCTGCAAGACTCTTTCACCATGTCTCGAGACCTCATGTCCGTTAAATGGGATGCAGAAATCGCACGCATCGAACAGGCCAACGCGGGGCTGATTGAACTTGAGACGGGCGATCCAGATTGGGATGTGGCATTTGCCCTGGCGCAGACGACCTCCATTGCTGCATTTGTAGGACCCACCCGCCATCTACCACACGCCTCGATCGTGCTCGATCGTTCTCCCAACCGCGGCTACTCCGCGCACTCCGATGGGCGGGACCACGATCCGGGTTGGGATGGAGTGTCCGCCCCGGATGCTTATGTGACGATCCTCCAGATCCTGCCCGCGGCGCCAGAGTTGGCTCAAGGGATTTTACTGAACTACCTCGCAAGTCAGGCTCCTGATGGGTCCATCGATTCGAAACCCGGCCTCGGTGGACAGCGGAGTGGGATGCCGTGTGTTCCTTTGCTTGCCACCCTGGCGTGGAAAATCTATATGCACACTGAGGACCGCGAGTTCCTCTCTAACGCGCACCCGCGGTTGGTTGGATTCATCGATAGTTGGTTTCAAGAATCTCAAGACAAGGATCAAGACGGGTTTCCCGAGTGGCACAGCGCAAGCCAAGCCGGATTTGATGATTGGCCGGCCTATGAACGCCTGCATCACTGGGGGCGGGGGCTGGACATCGCGCTGGCCGAAACCCCCGATCTATCCTCCTACCTTTATCGAGAGATCCAGGCGCTTGTAGAAATTGGCAGGGTCCTCAGCCAAACCGTCCTCGAGATTGATCTAAGCAGCCGGCATGTATTGCTTCGGGAAGTGATCGAGCGGACCTGGTCCGAGAGGGAGAGCTGTTATCTCTCTCAGGATCGCGATCTCGACGTTACGGTAGTCGGTTCGCGATTGGGCACTGGGCGGGGTGAGTACGAGATCAATGTCGAGCGCGATTTTGAGCCGCACGTCCGAGTGATCGTGCGGGTGAAGGGCGACGAACAGGAACGGCGAGGGCTGGTGGTCTCCATCCATGGCAAAGTTGACGGCAGTCGGAAACGAGTCCATCAATTTGTTGGAGCGGATTTCCAATGGTGGGAAAATCTAGGAACCTTCAGCTCCGATATGACCTTTGCCCGAATCAACACGATCGCGATTCGTGGCCTCAGTTCGGCCTCGATGACGGAGGTCAGGATCGCCGACTACTCTCGGCCGGATCACACGGGCCTGCTCCCCTTGTGGGCGGGGGTGCCGGATAGAGATCGGGCCGATCGGCTCGTGCGGCAGGCCATAACGAATGAAAGAAGATATTGGCGCGAATATGGGCTGCCGGGTTGGCCCGCGGATGGATTGGCCTATAAACACGCCTCGGTCCAAATCCGACCCAATCTGATGATCGGAGAGGGGCTGGTAGACCACGGGTATCTGGATGAAGCCGCCGAGCTGGTGGGCCGACTGATGCAAGCCTGCCTTTATACCCTGCACGAGGATCGAAACTTCCGGGAGGCTTATCGCCCCGATCGACCCGGCGGCATCGGAAAACGGGGCCACAGTTCGGGTGTCGCGCCTCTTTCTCTTTTTCTGCACGTGCTGGGGGTGCGGTTGATCTCTCCACGCAAGATCGCGTTGCGCGGCCACAACCCATTTCCATGGCCGATCAAACTGAGATGGCGGGGCTTGGAAATATTATGGGATAAAGACGGCGCCCGGGTGCGGTTTCCGGATACGAGCGAGGCTACCGTGACCGGTTTGCAGGTGCGGCTGGCAGAGCAGAGCGAGATCTGAGACCTTACTTCAAAATCCCAAAGAAAACGACGTACAGAATCGTGGCGACGACACAGGTCGAGATCGAGATCGGCAGCCCGTTCCTGAGCCAGATGCGGGTTGTGATCGGGTGTTTGGTCTTTTCGCTGAGGGTGACGACCACTATGTTGGCGGTGGACCCGATCGGGGTCGCATTGCCGCCAAAGCCCGCCCCAAGGGCCAGCGCCCACCACAGCGGCGTGATATCCAGACCCGGTCGCGCGATCGCCTGAATGATGGGGATCATTGCAATAGTGAACGGGATGTTGTCAATGACGGCAGAGGCGATCGCTGCGACCCAGATCAGTGCGACGCCCATCAAGATCACGTCTTCAGAGGAAAGATCGGACAAGCTCCCACCCACCAGGTCGAGCAAGCCGGAGGCCTCTACGCCTCCTACAATCACAAACAAGGCTGCAAAGAAGAGTAAGATGGGCCACTCGATCCCCTCCATCACCTCTTCGATATCCGGCTGCAACCAGAACAGGGTCGCGGCCGCTCCGATCAGTGCCACAAGCCCGGCTTGTATATGGAGAGTGCTGTGGAGAAAAAACAACACGACGACACCCGCCAAGAGGATCAAGACCTTGTTGGCCGAGGTACGATCCTTCAGCGCCTCGTGTTCGTCCAGGGCTTGCAGCGCCTCGGGGTTGCTGGGCTGCTGGGCCAGTTCCTCGCGGAAAAGCAAGCGAATCAAGACCAATGTCACAAACCAGGCTGCAAGCACGATTGGCCCAAGGTTCACGACAAAATCGATAAAGCTTAGGTTGGCCGCGGATCCGATAAGAATGTTGGGCGGATCGCCAACCAGCGTTGCGACACCACCCGTGTTGGCGAGTAAGGCCTCGGCCATCAGCAACGGAATGGAGCTGATCCCCAGAATTCCGGCAATCAGGATCGTAACCGGGGCCATGATAATTACCGTCGTGACGTTGTCCAGGAATAGCGAGGCAACGGTCGTGATGGTGCCCAGAGCGACGAGCAGGATCCACGGATTCCCTTTGGTTCGCTTGGCGATCAAGATCGCAACGTACTCAAAGTATCCGGTGTTTTTGAGAACCGCCACCATCACCATCATTCCAAACAGCAGGCCCAGGGTATTGAAGTCGATGGCCCGCAGCGCCTGCTCCTGGGAATAAAAATCCAACACAAGTCCCAGCAGCACCATGAGCACCGCGCCGAGCATGGCGAAAATCGCCCGATGTACTTTGCCGGCGAGGATGCCGGCAAACGAAGCTGCAAACAGCAGTACTACAGAAATATTAATGAGCATCAGGTGTAGAGCGGGCCGGTTTCCTTAGTGAATTCGGTGAGGAAGGCGCGCCCGATATCCACTTGGGAGGCGATCCCGACCAGCTTCCCCTCTCGAATCACAATGAGGTCCCTCAGATTGTGTTTCTCCATGACCGAGAGCGCGTGCACTAGCCCGGCGTCCTCTTCCATGGCGACGGGCTCCTCCATGACATCGGAGACATGTAACCTCTTGGCCCGCTGCCGGTCTTCCACCGAAGCGTTTTCCAAATTGCCGAAGTCGTGTACGAAATCGATCTCGTCCATAACGGCCACGAAGTCGGGCAAGAACATCTTGACGATGTCGGTAATGGATACCGTGCCCACCAGCGTCCCTCCATTGTCTACCACTGGCAGCGTGCCGACCCGCTTCTCGAGAATCAAGGCCGCCACTTCGCGGAGGGTCGCATCGGGGGTGACCGACACCACTTCACGTTTCATCCAATGTCCGATTTGGTCCACGACATCTCCTCTCCGAAGGGGTCACGATCCGTGATCAGGCGCGGTACGTACCCGACTGAGAACGTTGAGTTGAAGACTTTCGCCTCCGGGATCAGCTACGAAATTCCGAGGAAGTACTAGCGCGCAGTGCGCCAAGCGGAGCAGTGATTGTATCTTCCAGAAAGTCCGGGGTCAACTGAGCCCGGACTGCGCTTGGATCCGGACCCGTATCTTCTCAATTACAATGATGTTCTCAGGCGCTTTTGGCCCTGAAAGCGGTGTGGCTCGTTGTAACCTGACCGATCATGACCGATATCTTTGAGATCGAAACCCTCATACTCGAGCTGCTGCTGATCGTCTCGATCGTGGCGGTGGTCGTCCGCCGATTCCGCATTCCTTATACGGTTGGGCTCGTACTGGCAGGATTGGCGCTTTCTTTCAGACCGCCGATTGAGCTTGAGCTCACTCCAGAACTGATCCTGGCCATTCTGCTGCCGCCGCTCCTATTCGAGGCCGCATTTCACCTCAATTTCGACCACCTGAGGAGGAATGTCGGCACCATTCTGCTACTGGCGATCCCGGGCGTCATAGTCACGATGCTGATCACGGGCGGTATCGTGTCCTTCGGCGGGGGGCTCCCGCTAGGCGCGGCATTGGTTTTCGGAGCGTTGATCGCCGCCACGGATCCGGTTTCGGTCGTGGGAATCTTTCGTCGCATTGGTGCTCCCAAGCGGATGGAGGTATTGCTCGAAGGCGAAAGTTTATTCAACGACGGTACCGCCATCGTCTTGTTCGGGATTGCGCTTGCGGCGATGGGCACCGGTCAGCTCGACGTAGTTCAGGGTGCCATTGATTTCGTCATCGTCGGCGGCGGTGGTGTCTTAGTTGGCCTCGTTTTGGGCGTAATAGCGATCCCGCTTCTGGCTCGAATCGATGATCACTTAGTCGAGACCACGCTTACGACGGTGCTCGCCTTCGGATCGTATCTGGTGGCCGAGCAGCTCGCAGTGAGCGGCGTACTAGCGGTTGTTACTGCGGGCCTGATTGCAGGAAATGTAGGCCGGCGCCAAATGTCGCCAACGACTCGTATTGCGGTGCTCAACTTTTGGGAGTACGTCGCCTTCCTGGCTAACTCTGTCATTTTCTTGGTGATTGGTTTGCAGGTTGATCTTCCCCGGCTGGTATCAAACTGGCAGCTCATTCTGTGGGCTATCTTGGGGGTGCTCGTCAGCCGTGCGGCCGGAATCTACGGTTTGTCTCGTCTTGGCCGACCGATCCCCTCCAACTGGAGGCACGTGATGTGGTGGGGAGGCCTGCGGGGCGCAATCGCGCTGGCACTTGCCCTGAGCATTCCTCTATCGATGGGGGAGGATCGATCTACCTTGCTGGATATGGCCTTTGGTGTGGTCCTTTTCACATTGCTCGTACAGGGGCTGTCGATGGAGGGGCTCGTCAAGCGGCTTGGGCTGGTCACTCAAAGCGAGGAGCAATCGGATTACGAGATCAGGCGGGCCCGAGCCCTGGCAGCCCGTTCGGGGCATGACCATATGAAGCAGATGTATACGGAAGGCTTGATCTCACTCCATACATGGGAGCGAGTGCATCCGATCCTTAGAGATCGCTCCGAGGCGCTGGCCAAATCGGTACAGGAATTACTCCAGAGATCGCCAAGCCTGGAGGCGGACGAGGTTCTTATCGCACGCAAGGAGGAGCTTCGGGCTCAGCGCGGGATGTTCGCAAAACTCCGGCGTGACGGTGTAATCACCGATTCGACCATGGAGAAGCTAGTGACTGAAGTAGACGCCGCCATGGAGCTTGAGCCGGACGCCTGGCCTTCGGGCATCCTGGATTTTGGTACGGAGGCCCGCATCAAGAAGCTGCTCATGGTGATCATACAGGACCGCGATCTGAACTCCGTTACGACCGGCCTATCACAGCTGAACATACCGAGCACAATCATCAAGAGCACCGGCGGGTTCCTTGCCCATGTAAATCACACTCTCCTTATCGGACTAGCGGAAGAGATGCTGCCGGTGGCGGTATCCGCCATCAAGGATGCCGCCAAAGAACGGGTGGAGTACGTCTCCGCCCTCCCAGGACCCCATCCGATTCCGATCGCGAAGCCGGAGACGGTGACGGTGCAGGGAGCGACTGTATTTGTGTTCGAAGTTGAACGTTACGAGGCGATATAACCATGCGGATGATGATCGTTATTCTCAATGATCAAGATGCCGAGTCTGTGCTTCGCGCGCTGATCGAGCAGGAATTCCGCGCCACGCGCATCGCCTCGACCGGCGCATTTTTGCGCCGGGGCAATACGACTCTGCTGATCGGGCTGGAGGAAGATAAGGTCGATGGGGTGGTGGAGATTATTCGGGAGCATTCGGCCGAGCCGGAGGAGCCGGGCCAGCGGCGGGCTACCGTTTTTGTGCTCCCGGTGGCGAGTTACGAGCAAATTTAACTAGGGGCAAGTGCTCTAGTCTGCATTCTCTTCGATCAACCTGAAGTCGCGCTGCCAGTACATCAACGGCAGTTTGCCGTGCGACGTGTCCCAAGACGTAACTTCTCCCACAAATACCGTGTGAGTTCCCGCCGGGAGGGTCGCGTGGACGCGGCACTCCACGCTGGCCAAGCAACCCTCGAGCAGCGGGCTGCCGTTTTTCCCCAAGCGATAAGGGACTCCCTCCAGCCGGCTCTCACTATCGGGTACACCCCCGCCAAAATGGCGGGCCAGATCCTGCTGATCGCTGGCAAGTATGCTGACTGCGAAGGCGCCGGCCTCGGTCATCAATACATACGTGCGCGTACGTCGTTCGATATTTACTGAAATCAAAGGGGGGTCGAGGGAAACAGAGGAGAACGAACTTACGGTCATCCCGTGCAGCATTTGGCCGCGGCCTGCAGTCACGACGGTGATGCCGCTGGCCCACAATCGCAGGACGGATCGGAGCTCGGTGGGCCCAACCGTCATGGGCTTCCGTACAGGGTCTTGAGGATTGCGGGCGCGAACGAGGTCAGATCCTTCAGCTCGCTGGCAAATTCCCTTCGCATCTCCATCGGCCCAATCAGCATACCCGGCACCGGATTCAAGGTATGACCGCGCTGCGAAAGGTCCTCCAGGTTACCGTGATCAGAGCTCACGACGATCAGATCGGATCTGGCTCCCCAAGCCTCCACCAAGCCGCCCAGGACGGCGTCCAGGTTTTCGAGTAGGGCGATCGCGGGCGTCATCTCGCGCCTATGGCCGGCAAAATCACTCGGCCAGAAGTCGAACCAGGCCAGGTCGTAAGATTCGGCGGCGCGGGCAAGCAGGCGGCCGGCCTGAGCCGGATCGTAGATCGGGATGGAGGGGAATCCGGGCTGCTCGGACCATCCCGCTCCGGTAAAGTCTGCCGAGAAGGCCTTTCCATCGCGCATGTCCTGTACCGTCATTAGTTCCAGTCCGGCGGAGGTGGCCGCCAGCGGGATTGAAGAATACAGCCTGACTCCGCTCTCAATCGCTTCAAAATAGCGTGGGGGATAACCGTTCAGGAGCGCGGCGGAGCCGCCACGCGCAAGGACCTTCTTGAACAGATTGTCCCGACGGACGATTTCGGCCACCGCCGGGTTAGGCTTGGGACCGTAGTGCTCCCCAACTAACTCGGGAACATTTTCGCCGGTAAGCAGCGCTGCCTGTCCGGTCGCGGACTGCGGTGCGCCCTCCACTCCCATCTGAGCGTCCACCGCCAGCAACGTCGCCCGCTGACCATCGAATGGAGCCGAATCCTCCACCAGTCGCTGACCTTCGAGAAGATCTTCCATAGTGGGCATGCCTGCGGCAGAAAATGGATTTCGCTCCGGATCGTCCGGTCCGAGGCCCACGCCGTCCAAGAATAGAAACAACACTTGATTTACTTTTCCGGTGTTATCTCGGACGCTTCCGATGCGCTCGAGCCAGCTTCCAGAAGATCGTGTACCTCGTTGGAATCGATCATACCTACCCAACGCTGGAGCTCATCGCCGGCCCCATTGAACAAAATAAAGGTCGGCGTGAAGCGAAATTCAAAGCGCTCTAGCAAGGCTTCGCCCACCGGATCCTGAATATTTAGACGAATAATCCTCAACTGCTGGCCATGTTTGCGTTCGATCCCATCCACGATGGGCTTGGCTGCCATGCAGCCCCCTCAGAAGGGACTCTGAAACTCCAGCAGGACTGGAGTGCCGGCGCCGATCTCCTCCAGGACCGCGGCGGGAGAGTTTTCACTGCTCTCCCCGGGCTTGAAGGTGAAGTACGCTATCCCCAGGCCGAAAGCGAGCGCACCGAAGGCCAGCAAATCGTTCAGCGTTATGCCGTCTCGAAACAGCCAGATGGCAAGAACTGCCAGCGACATCGCGCCGCCGAGGGCGAAAGAATACTGATTGGCGAACTGGGCCGCAGACATCTGGCGGATTCTATCACCCAGGGCAAAATGACCTCCCGCATTCGGTCTACCTTTACACGGCCCAGCACCTCTCTTACAATCATCCAACCTCAGCGCGTGGTCTCCAATCTATGAAGGAATACGCAAGCGAGAAGCTCCGTAATATCGCACTTGTCTCCCACGGCGGCGCGGGAAAAACATCTCTGGGCGAGGCCATGCTCTTCCACACAGGCGCAGTCAATCGAATGGGCAGGGTGGATGACGGAAATTCCGTTTCGGATTTCGAAGAGGAAGAGATCAGACGCAAGCAATCCTTATCCACCGGCATTCTGCCGGTTGAATTTGCAGGTCATAAGATCAACGTGCTGGATACGCCCGGGTTCATGGATTTCGTGGGGGAGGCGATCTCCGCCCTGTGGGTGAGCGACGGCGCGGTACTGCTGGTGGATTCGGTAGCCGGCGTCGAGGTGGGGACCGAGGTGATGTGGGACCACTGTGAGGAGTTCGGTATCCCGCGCTGCGTGGTTATCAGCAAAATGGACCGCGACAATGCTAATTTCAAACGCGTTTTGGCCGGACTTGAGTCTCTATCAGCGAGGGTGACCTTTGTCCCGGTCCAGCTCCCCTGGGGCGAGAAACAGGCACTTAAGGGCGTCATCGATCTGTTTAAAATGGTGGCGCGGCCGCAGGAGGGCAAATCGGAGGAGGCTATCCCGGAAGACCTGGCCGATGCAGCAGAGCAGGCGCGCACAGCCCTGATCGAGGCCGCCGCCGAAGGGGACGATGCCCTGCTTGAAAAGTATCTGGAGGGCGAGGAATTGTCCGCCGATGAGATCGCGCTTGGCTTTCGAAAGGCAGTCTGGTCGACTACCTTTGTGCCGGTTTTTGCCTCCGCCGGGCCTTCGGGGATCGGAACCATTCCCCTTCTGGAAGCGATCGTGCAGCTCTTTCCTTCGCCGGTGGATGGTGTGCGGCGAAGCGCTGAAAGCAAAGGTGAACCGATCGAAATTGAGGGGACCGACTCCGGCGCACTCGCGGCCTATGTGTGGAAAACCACCGCGGATCCATTCGTGGGCCGGCTCACGTATCTGCGCGTTTTCTCGGGGGTGTTGAGCTCGGACAGCCGGGTTTGGAATCAGAACCGGCGGGAGCAGGAGAGGCTGGGGACTTTGCAGCTCTTGCGGGGCAAGGAGCAGCTCCCTATCAAGAACCTGCACGCGGGCGACATCGGAGTGGTCGCCAAGCTCGGGGTAACACAAACTGGCGATACATTATCGGAGAAAACCGGCGCGCTGACGATGGGCTCACCTAACTATCCCAACGCGCTGTATTCGGTGGCGGTGATTCCCAAGACCCAGGCGGATGCGGCCAAGATCAGCAGCGTTCTGACAAAATTGTCGGAAGAAGACCCTACCCTCTCCTGGCACCAAGAGGCGAGCACCAACCAGACCATCTTGCAAGGAATGGGCGATCAACACATCGACGTCGCCATCCGGAAGGCCGAGACGAAATTCCAGGTCGGACTTGAGATGGAGGTACCGCTAGTTCCCTATCGGGAGACCATTACCAAGGTCGGAAGTGCGCAGTATCGCCACAAGAAGCAAACTGGCGGTTCGGGCCAGTTCGCCGAGGTTCACATGCGGATCGAGCCTCATGAGAGCGCGGAATTCGAGTTTGTAAGCGAAGTCATCGGGGGCCGCATTTCTTCCGGCTTCATGCCGGCCATAGAAAAAGGCGTTAGGCAGGTCATGATGGGGGGCGTGCTCTCGGGGCATCCCATAGAAAAGGTAAAGGTGGCCATAACGGATGGTAAGGAACACCCGGTGGACTCCAAGGCCATCGCGTTTGAAACCGCCGGCCGCGAGGCCTTCAAGATTGCCGTGCGTAATGCGGGACCGGTGATGCTGGAACCCATCATGGAGCTGCGGATCACCGTCCCGGAGGCCAACATGGGTGACATCATGGGGGATCTGAACACCCGCCGCGCGCGCGTGCAGGGGGCCGATTCAGACCGCGGACGCAGCATCATTACCGCTCACGCGCCGCTTGCCGAAGTTCAACGCTACACGACGGATTTGCGCTCGATGACAGGCGGACGCGGTATCTTTACGATGAAGTTCAGTCACTACGAGAATGTCCCGCCTCAGGTCGCACAGCAGATCATCGCAGCTGCCGCGCATGATGAGGACGAGGCCTAAGGCGCCCTTTCCAGCTCCCGATCGACAAATTCAGCGGCCAGATCGTAGACCCTCCTTCGGGAGGGTTCAACCGTTAAGACGTGCCCGCTGTCCTCGATCCAGACCAACTCCTTCTCCGTCGAGCCAACCCGAGCGTAAATCGACCGCGCGTGGCCAGGGGACACCCCCCGATCTTCGACGGCGTGCAAAAGCAGTAGGGGCGCGCGCATCCGGGGCAGTTGCTGGCGGAGCAGCTCGAGCAATCCGCCAACCTCGGGTACCGATCGAAGCGGAAACACCTCGTAGCCCAAGTGGTCCCGATGGGCCTGCGGGTCCTTGTAATCATTGACCGTCGGCTTGGGCACAAAGCGCAAGAGGTTGCCAAGCGGACGCATGGGAAACAGGAGGTGACGCAGCCATCGGAGCCTCGGCTGAGTTGGCAATTCATAGGGGGTTGCCATCGCCACCACGCCCGCTACCGGCAGTGAGGTGGCCAGAATTAGAGCCAGGGCGCCTCCGAGCGAGAGCCCCATCGCCACCACCTTCTCCGAGGCATTTTCAAGCAAATGGTAGCCGTCTTCGACTGCGGCCAGCCAATCACGCCACCGCAGGCGGTTCAGATCCGCGGGTCGGGTGGCGTGCCCCGGCAGTCGGAGTCCGAGCACGGTATGACCCTGGCCGGCGAGATGTTTGCCGAGGTCACGCATTTCTTGGGGTGAGCTTGTCCAGCCGTGGATGAGCAGCACGCCGACCCCTGATTCCCCCCGGTATAGAAAAGGTTCTGCCCCCGAAAGGACCTGACTCATGGTGCGGGGAACGAGATCGTGATGGGATCCATTTTTAGGCCGTGATGCGGTGTATGAATCCCGCGGCCGCCTCGAAGGCCTGCTCGCGACCGGCGTCCCGCGCAATATTGTGACCGCCATTCTCGAGCCACAGAATATGCTTGTCGGAGGATCCAAGCTGCTCGAGGATGAAGTGCGCGGCATTCGGCGGCGTGCCAAGGTCTCCTTTAGCGTAAATCAGCAGTGCGGGGGCTACCACCCTCCCCAGCGAGCGGCGCATTTCGCCTAATAAGTCATGCAACTCGGCCGCAGAGCGCACTGCGATCTCGTGATAGTGGAGCTGCAATTTCTCGGCTTCTTTGTCGGCCCAGTCCGACCCCCCGGGGAGCCGAATGGTAGGCATCACCTTACTGATCAAGGGAAGCAGGGGCCGGATGCGTTCGACGCGATTATCTGGAATCCGAATCGGGGTGGCCATGACGAGAATGCCGGCCGGCTCGAATTCGCGCGCCAGCAGCAGCGTGAGCGCGCCTCCCATGGACATGCCTATAACAACCACCTGCGAGGCCAGCCCTCGCAACATGTGGTAGCCGTCTTCGGCATTCGCCAACCAATCTTCCCAGCGTGCCCGGTTCATGTCCGTCACCTGCGTGGCATGCGCGAAAAGGCGGACGCCGAGGACAGTAAATCCATGCTCTGCCAGGTATTTCCCCATCCAGCGCATCTCTTCCGGTGCCCCTGAGAACCCGTGGATGAGCAAGCAGCCGATATCGCCGCCGGGATAAAAAAACGGTTCCCCCCGGTCTACCAGGACCCTCATCCGATCACCCGAGTCCCTCGGGGAAGGTTGGTCAAGCTCATGCCGCCGTCCTTCGTGACTACAATATCGTCTTCGACGCGCACCCCGCCCTTGCCGGGAAGATAAACACCCGGCTCAATCGTGAAGGTCATGCCGGTTTCGAGCACAGTTTCCTCATCTTCTCGGATGAAGGGCGGTTCATGGGCTTCCAGCCCAAGCCCATGCCCGGTTCGGTGCATGAAGTACTCACCATACCCCGCGGCTCCGATTTCGCTGCGGGCAGCCAGGTCCACGTCTCCGCAAGTCGCGCCGGGTCGCACCGCCGCGCGGCCGGCCGCGTTGGCCCGCCGAACGATTTCGTGTACCTTGCTCAGTTCGTCGGGGGATTCGCCAAGAAAGAAGGTCCTCGTGATATCGGAACCGTAGCCCTGGTGAGCCGCTCCCCAGTCCAGGATGAGGCTATCTCCGACTGCGAGAGCACGATCGGAGGGGACCGCGTGCGGCAGAGCGGCGTTGGGTCCGGAGGCGACGATGGGACTGAATGGCATCTTGGGTTCGGAACCGGCCCGCAGAAGCTGGATGGTCAGCTCGGAGGCCAGCTCAAGTTCGGTCATACCCACCTTGATCAGCGGCAGGGTCGCTTCCAGGGCGGCCTCTGCGATTTCCGCCGCGCGCCGCATGGCCGCGATCTCTGATTTCTCTTTGAGGACGCGCAGGGCGGATATCGCTCCCTCGGAAGGCACGAACGTGGCACGCGGAACCGCGATCTGCAGCATGTTGAGCTCATGGTACCGCATGCGCAGCGGCTCAATCCCTACCTGGGCGCCTTCCAGCGCCAGGCCGGCTGTGGCCTGCCGCAGGGCCTCGAGTGCCGCACCCTCTTGTTCGCCGTAGGGAAAGAGTTCGAAATTCACGGTAGCGGTCTCGGCCTTCACACGTTCGAGGTCGGGCAGAACCATGCGGAGCTTGGCCGCATCGGATAGCAGCGCAATTACGGGGCGCTCCATGAGATGGAAGGAGAGCCCCGAGAAATAGAATAAGCTGGGACCGGGGAGCAGCGCCACGGCGCTCAGGCGATTGTCCGTCAGGCGAGTTATTAAGCCGTCGATACGTTGTTGGTAGTTCATACAGAAATCTCGAGGATTATAAGGGCACCCATGGTGGGTGCGTTGCCAAGAGAAATTCCATGCCCTGCAAGCGGCGGGGTCAGAAAGTTATCCGCTCGCCTATCCAACTCAAGAGATCTTGGTTTCAAACGGCATTCTTGACATCGGTTCCGGCTTCTAAGTACAATCCTCAGACCCAAGCGAGGGCCTGTAGCGCAGTTGGGAGCGCGCATCAATCGCACTGATGAGGTCGCGGGTTCGAGTCCCGCCAGGTCCACTTGCCCCAGAACTTCGGGTGCTTGCCCTAGAGCTTCGGGGCTTGCCCCAGCACTTTGGGGTCTGCACGAGCGAGGGCCCATGGCGCAGTTTGGGAGCGCGTCTCAATGGCATTGAGAAGGTCGTGGGTTCGAATCCCACTGGGTCCACCAGGAACTGAATAGAGAACCCTGGCAGGAGTAATAGGCCGTCCGGCCTTTTGCAGCGAGCTGTGGATGGTGGGAGCGCAGCACGGGTCCTCCGGAACCCTGAGGCCAAACTCGCCTGCCGCGTTGAGCCAAATCAAGCTTGTGCTCGAAATGCTCGGTGCAGGGCCCCCGGTGAATGTAACCATAGTCGGGGGCGGACGCGCCCGTTACCGCGCGAACGAGAGGTCCGGTCCTGCGCATAGCGATGGTGGACCCGACAATCAGGGTGGTACCGCGGAGTGCCCCTTCGTCCCTGGTGAGACGGAGGGGCGCTTTCTGTAAATGGACCGGTGAAACCCTCGTCGAAGGTCAGTTCTCTATCCACGAATTGGGCGGGAGCAAGAGAGGCAGGAGGCAAGGGCGTGATGGATAAGGCGCAAACGATGGACTCATACGACCACGTCGCAATTGAGAGCAAGTGGCAAACGCGTTGGGAGCAAGACAAACTCTACAAGGCGGAGGTCGATCCCGCGCGAAAGAAGTTCTACTACCTGACCATGTTGCCGTATACCTCCGGCAATTTACATATCGGTCACTGGTTTGCCATGACGCCTTCCGACGCCCAAGCCCGTTATAAGAGCCGCAAGGGCTACAACGTGATGTTCCCCATTGGGTTCGATGCCTTTGGTCTGCCGGCGGAAAATGCGGCCATTGACCGCAATACTCACCCCAAAGAATGGACCTATAAAAATGTCGAACACATGCGCAAGCAGCTGCGCAGCATGGGCGCCATGTGGGATTGGTCGCGCGAGGCGATCTCTGCTGACCCCGAGTATTACCGTTGGACGCAGTGGTTCTTTCTTCAGCTGTTCAAGAACGACCTGGCCTACAAGAAGATGGCGCCCGTAGACTGGTGCCCCAAAGACCAGACGGTGCTGGCCCGCGAGCAAGTCATAGGAGAAGAGCGGGTGTGCGAACGCTGTGGAACGCCGGTAGTGAAGAAAGATCTCGAGCAGTGGTTCTTTCGCATCACCAAATACGCCGACGAGTTATTGGACTTTTCGGGCCTCGACTGGCCGGAGCCCGTGAAGCTGCTCCAGACCAACTGGATCGGCCGGAGCGAAGGGGCCGACGTCACCTTCCATACCGAACAAAAGGATGAAATCCGAGTCTTCACCACCCGGCCAGACACGCTCTGGGGGGCGACCTTCATGGTGCTCGCCCCGGAGCATCCGCTGGTTCAGAAGCTGACGACCGCCGAGCGGCGGGAAGCCGTGGAAGCGTATGTAAAACAGGCGATCAGGCAGACGGAAATTCAGCGCCTGGCATTAAACAAGGAAAAGACCGGGACCTTTACCGGCGGATACGCCATCAATCCAGTTAACGATGAACGCATCCCAGTCTGGGTAGCGGACTATGTTCTGATGAGTTATGGCACCGGCGCCATTATGGCCGTGCCCGCTCACGATCCACGAGATTTTGAATTCGCCCGAAATAACGGACTGGAAGTTCGGCCGGTCATTCAGCCGGCGGATAGTGGGCCGCTCGACGGCGCCACAATGCAGGAAGCGGTTGTGGCTTACGGGCCGATGATCAACTCGGGGCCGCTGACCGGCACCTCCCAGGAAAGCGCGGTCGAAGCCGCGACCGATTACCTGAGAGAAAAGGGCATCGGCGAAGCTGCGGTCAGCTACCGAATTCGGGACTGGTTGATCTCGCGTCAGCGATACTGGGGGGCGCCAATCCCCATCATCTATTGCCCCAAACATGGCCAGGTGCCGGTCCCCGAAGACCAGCTGCCGGTCTTGCTGCCGGAGGAAGTGGAATGGCTGCCCACGGGTCAGAGCCCGCTCAAGCTGGATCCAGAGTGGAAGATCACTACATGCCCTATCGATGGGGAGCCGGCCGAGCGCGACACGGATACCATGGACACTTTCATGTGTTCATCCTGGTATCACCTGCGTTACTTGAGCCCGAACTACAGCCAGGCTCCCTTCGACCCTGAGGAGTATGACTACTGGATGCCGGTGGATACCTACACCGGAGGCGCAGAACACGCCACGATGCACCTAATCTACAGCCGCTTTTTCCACAAGGCCGGCCGAGATATGGGGATCATGAAGGGTTCGGAGCCGATGATCCAGCTGCGAAACCAGGGCCAAATCCTGGGACCGGATGGCCGACGCATGAGCAAATCCCGCGGCAACGTGGTCGATCCAGATGAACAGGTGGCGGCCTATGGGGCGGATGCGGTACGCGCTTACCTCATGTTCGGATATCGCTGGTCGGAGGGGGGGCCCTGGAACGCGGACAACATTCACGGCGTCGTGCGCTGGCTGAACCGAGTCTGGTCGCTGGTTCAGAAGTCTGCCGCGGGCCAGCCCAGCGGCGGAAACTCGAAATCCGCGCAGCAGCTCACGCGCAAGGTCCACCAGACCATACGCGCCGTTTCACACGACCTGGAGAATTTTGACTTCAACACCGTGGTTTCAGGTCTGATGGAGCTGAGCAACGCAATCGGAAAGGTGCAAGAAGACGGATCGACCGACACGCAAGAACTGAATACGGCAATCGAAACGCTGCTGCTTCTAATGGCCCCCGTGACCCCCCACGTGGCAGAGGAACTCTGGGAACGGCTGGGTAAGCCGTACTCGATCCATCGGCAACCCTGGCCCGACCATGATCCGGATTTGGCAAAGGAAGAGCAGATCACTCTGGTGATTCAAGTGAATGGGAAAGTCCGTGACCGGATACCGGCTCCGGCGGATGTCTCGGAGCAGCAGGCCAGGGAGATCGCCCTAGCCAGCGAGGCCGTAGCTCACCATCTGGGAGATAGAGAGCCGAAAGATTTCATCTTTGTTCCTGGGAAGCTGATCAACATCGTTATCTAGAGATCTGGAGTTCACCCTCGGTCGCAGAGCGCGCTCCGATATTGAGCGCGCTTCTTTCATGCTTGCGAAAATCAGACGCTTCTGCAATATTGGCCGGACGTTGTGGAGAATTGGATGGATGAAGCTCTTGAGAGACCGACTCGAGAGCAGGGAGGATCGAAATGAGCGGCAGCATACGAGAGGTCATCGTACCAAGCGACGGAGCCAAGCCGATCGGCCCTTATTCGCCGGGGATTCGGGTGGCAGATATGGTTTTTGCTTCGGGGACCACGGGAGTGGATCCGGATAAAGGTTCCTTAGTAGATGGCGGCGTCGCCGCAGAGACTAGGCAGGCGCTGGCCAATCTGAGCAAGGTACTGGAGGCCGGCGGCAGTTCGATTGATCGGGTCGTAAAAACCACCGTTTTCATGACAAATTTACAAGAGTTTGCCACAATGAACGAGGTTTACGGTGAGGTTTTCGACGCCGACCCGCCCGCGCGCTCGACGGTACAGGTCACTGCGCTTCCTGGGGGGGCGTCGGTCGAGATCGAAGCGATCGCGTGGGTTGGGAGCAGTTAGCGGGACTCGCAGAAATTACGCAAAAGCCGAACAAAAACGCAGGGACCCCGCTCGGCTGGGGAGGGTGCGGGGCCCTGGGCGTCCGATAAATTCGGATGCGCTGAAAGCTTAGCTCAGGTCGATGGCATCCGATGTAACCCGGGCTACCGGCCCGGAATCGGAGCGGATAGATGGCAGGGTGAACGTATTCTGGTTGTCGACGACGAACCCAATATTGGAGGATCGATAATGAGGATTCTGGAGCTGATAAATGTCAGGTGAACGCATCTTGGTAGTCGACGACGAACCCAACATCGTGGATCTTGTCAGGATGTATCTGGAGCGCGAGGGTTATCGAGTCGATTCTGCTATGGATGGTGCTCAGGCATTGGAGAAAATCCAGGAGCTCGAGCCGGCGCTGATGGTCCTGGATCTCATGCTGCCCGAAGTCAACGGGTTTGAGGTCTGTCGCCAGACACGCGTGAACTCAGACGTCCCGATTATCATGCTCACCGCGCGCGACGACGACGTCGACAAGATCGTGGGGCTGGAATTGGGGGCCGACGACTACCTCACCAAACCCTTCAATCCGCGCGAGCTGGTGGCACGGGTCAAGGCGATCCTGCGCCGGGCCGATCCGTCGCCGCGTCCGAACGAAAAACCTCTTCACCTGGCCGATCTCACCATCGATCCGGCCCGCAGAGAGGTAACGGTTGGAGGCAAGCAGATCGAGTTGCGCACCAAAGAATTTGATCTCCTGCAGGCCTTTGGAGAGAACAAGGGGATCGTGCTGAGCCGGGACAAGCTGCTCAATCTCGCCTGGGGATATGATTTTTACGGCCAGACCCGAACTGTGGACGTCCATGTGGCTCACCTTCGTAAACGCATCAAGGGCAGCCAGGTACAGATCGAGACCGTCACAGGCGTGGGCTACAAGCTGGTCGTCTGATGTTTCGCTCGCTGCGGGCCCGCCTACTGCTGACACATATGCTGGTCAGCGCGCTGGTGCTGATTCTCGTAGCCGTGAGCCTGTTGGTCTTCCTGATCAACAGTCGCCAACTGGACGAACTAACGACCAGGCGGCTTCGGGGCGCGGCGGAGCTTGTGGCCGAGCGAGGGCCGCGTGTGCTGCAGTTCCTTGGAACCGATCGCCTCAACGCCGCCTTCCGAAACCTTGGCGTGCCCAATGCGCGCGGCATGATCGTGGGGCATGAGGGAGCGATCCTTACCGACACTCGTCCTGGCGACGAGCCACCGCCGGCGGAGGTGATCCAAGCGGCTGCTTCGAGCGAGGAAGACACACACGGTGGGTACGGAGGGCTCTTCAATCGCTGGCTGTACGTCGCTCAACCCGTGGGTGAAGGAAGGTCGCTGCTCCTACTCGCACCCAGGCCCAATCCGGTGGCGGCCATCGGTCAGGAGCTCCTGTTGCCGCTCATCCTGCGCGCGGCGCTCGTAGCGCTGGCGGCGTCCCTCGTTCTCGCCTGGTTGATCTCGCGCTGGGTCTCGGCTCCACTGAAGAAAACCGCGGAAGCCGCCCGTTCGGTGGCGGCCGGCGACTATGACCAGCGGTTGGCTCCCTCCGGCCCGGATGAGGCTCACAGCCTGGCAACTTCCTTCAACGAGATGGTCCAGCAGGTTCAGGGAAGTCAACAGGCGATGCGAGACTTTGTGGCAAACGTCTCCCACGACCTGCGAACTCCTCTGACATCCATACAGGGTTATGCACAAGCGATCCTGGACGGCACCGCCTCGGACGTCAAGAACGCGGCAGGCGTGATTTATGATGAATCCGATCGACTGGGGCGGCTGGTGGAGCAGCTGTTGGACCTGGCTCGGATGGACGCCGGTCAGGCCCCGCTGGACCGCAGGCCGGTCGATTTGGGAGCGATATTGGCCGCCATCGTGGAGAGGCTCAAACTCAAGGCTGACAAGAAGAATATTCGCATCCAAAATCCTATGGAACCACTGCCGAAGCTGATCGGAGATGGGGACCGACTGGCACAGGTTTTCACGAACTTGATCGACAACGCCTTGACATACACGCCCGAAGGCGGAGAGGTGCGGCTCAAGACCGAGGTGAGCTCTGGCTGGGTTACGGTCCACGTAGACGACACTGGGCCCGGCATATCTTCGGAAGAACTTTCCCGCATCTTCGAGCGTTTCTATCAGCTCGACAAATCTCGTTCTGGGAGCGGACCGCGCGGGGCGGGGCTCGGATTGGCGATTTCGCGTGAGATCGTGCAGGCGCACGGAGGCAGTCTGGAAGCCCAGAGTGTCGTGGGGCGGGGAAGCCGCTTCACTGTCCGCCTTCCGATCGTGCGGCCGGACGATGAGACGCTGGCCAGGCCGCAGCGGCAATAATTTCGGATTAAATGGAAATCGGGCCCCACATGAGCCCGATCTCCCTTATTTCCTGAACCGAGGTCGGTCAGTCCGAATCCGGGGGCTGCTCGTCGTCTTCGGAACCGGTACTCAGGGCCTCCAGCTCCGCTTGCAGCTGGGCCGCCCTCATCTTATAGGCATTTTGAACTTCATCGCGGAGATTGCTGACCCGCTCTCTTGCTCTGGCCTGAAGCTCTTCCCCAGAACTAGGGGCGATCAACAGGGCGACCACGACGCCGAACAGGGCGCCTATCACCGACCCAAACACAAAAGATGCGAACTTACGCATCACACACCTCCCGAGGTTTACAATTTCACCCTGCATTATCTCACACGATGCAAGCTGCCTGAACATGCGAGCAGATCATTGACAAATAGTAGAATCCCAATCGGATCCACCTAAATCAGGGAGAGTCAAAAGTGGAAATTTCTATCGTCTACTGCAAGGTTTGACACTACACAGACCGGGCCATCAGTCTGATGGCCGAGCTGACCAAACAATTCGAATTGCACATCAAGTCCATCGTCCTGATCCCTTCCGAGGGCGGCCGCTTCGAAGTGACGGTGGACGATCAACTGGTCTACTCAAAACTGAAGACCGGCCGGCACGCGGAAGCAGGCGAGGTGCTCGGCCTGGTTCATGCGCTGGCCCCGGCCGGAGAGTAGCCCAATGAAGGCGCTCGTCCAGCGGGTGCGGCGCGGCCGGGTGAGCGTTGAGGAGGAAACCCTGGCCGAAATTGGGCCGGGCATGGTCATCCTGCTCGGGGTGGGAGACCAGGATTCTGAAGACGAGGCGCGTTGGTTGGCGGCAAAGTGTGCCAATCTGCGGGTGTTTGTAGATGAGAGTGGGAAGATGAATCGCTCCCTTCTCGAGTCGGGGGGCGAGGCCCTGGTCGTGTCTCAATTCACCTTGTACGGAGATGTGAGCAAGGGGCGACGCCCGAGCTTCATTCATGCTGCGGACCCAGAAATTGCGGAGCCGCTCGTGGAAAAGTTTACGGGTTATCTACGAGACCATGGTGTTGCGACAAGCACCGGCATATTCGGGGCCAACATGCTGGTCGAGATCGAGAACGACGGGCCCGTGACGCTGATGATCGAGCGGTAACGGTGCGGAGCAACGCGGATGATTTGGGGATGCACACGGGGGCGACCCTAATAAGGTGGCTACTAAGTCGATGAGAGGTCAGGCGGGGTCAAAGGGGCCACATGGTAAAATCCCCGGGGCCACATGAATCAGGGCCTTATTTGCCGCTTTGATAAGCTAAGGAGGAGTAGATGAACGTCGGTGCTGTTGTAAGTGGAATCGCCACCATCGCCTGGATCGTGGTGATTGTTGTTATCGGACTGACCGTGATGCGCGCTACCCGCGGACAATCGTTCCGGGGAGCCGTCGGGCTCATCATCGGATCGATTGTGGTGGCGCTGATAGCCACGGTGATCGGGGCCAGCATTGTTTTTGTCCAACCGACCGATCGTGGGGTCGTGATCTCGGCGTTGGACGAGGGCATCCGTCCTGAAGAGCTGCAGCCGGGTTTGAATTTCGTGGTTCCGTTCCTCGAGAACGTTCTCCACTATCCGGTCTCCCGGCAGACCTACACCATGTCTATCTCACCCCAAGAAGGCCAGATCATCGGAGATGATTCGGTGGAGGCGCGTACTTCCGACGGACAGATTGTCAGGGTCGATGCCTCGGTGATCTTCTCCCTGCGGCCGGATACCGTAGTAGAAACTCACAAGAAGTGGCAGGGGCGGTACATCGACAATCTCATCCGTCCTCAAGTACGCGGCATCATCCGGGATGCGGTCTCACAGTTTGGGATTGAGGAAGTCTACAGCACACAGCGCTTTGCGCTGAGCGCCTTGATCGAGGGCGAGCTGAACGAGACAATGGTCGAGGGCGGACTGATCTTGCACGACTTTGTGCTCCGTAACATCGCCTTCTCACCGGAGTACGCCGCTTCGGTCGAGCAGAAGCAGATCGCCGAGCAGCTGGCCCAACAGGCGGTTTTTGTCGTTGACCAGCGCACCCAGGAGGCGGAGCAGGCCCGTGCAACTGCCCGCGGCCGAGCCGATGCGGCTGTTATTAACGCCGAGGGTCTGGCACAAGCGCGCGTGATCGAGGCCCAGGCGGAGGCCACCGCGCTGGAGCTGCTGGCTGCGGCGTTGGCGCTTAATCCGGATCTGATCACCTTTGAGTACGTCCAGAGGTTGGCACCCGGCATCCAGGTGATGCTGTTGCCCTCCAACAACCCACTCTTGCTGCCCCTCCCGTCGTTTCCGTCGCTTGAGGGGAGCACGACCGGGACGACCCCAACAGAACCGGCTGCGCCGTAGTTCCTAACAGTTCAGAAGCATAAAAACTCCCCGGTGAGCTATTTCCGCCGGGGAGTTTAGTTTTCTGGAGGTTGGCGCTAACCGGTGACGTCGAGCTCTTCGTCCCAATCGTCGTCCTTTGTGGGCAGAGTGGGGGGCCAATTTGCCGGGCTGGCATGGACCGGTTCTGGCTCCGAATCGGGCTCCCGCGCCTGGCGTAGTTCCTCCGCAGATGCCCCTGCAACCTCCGCCGGTAATGTATCTATAGGTTCGTTGGGTGGGTCGCTCGCGGGAGCTTCCGAGAACTCCGTGCGCAGCTCATTTAGGCCCGCTTCAGGCTTAGAAGCGGTGCCCCCATTACTTTCTGGAAGCCCCTCTTCCGGCTGGTCGTAGTTTCCACTCAAGACCTCAGCTCCAGACAGTCCGGCGAGCACCTTGCGGAATATCTGGGTGTCTGCCTGGGCGGCCTGAATCGTGATCGGCCCATCGTGCCGGGGCGGAGCAGGCTCCTGATTGCCGTTCGCGCTGGGTAGCTCGACCGGTGTCTTGAGCTTGGCGTTCACCTCTTCGGGAATGACGCGCGCATTAAACATGGAATCGTCATCCAGCAATTCGCCGGTTTGAGCTTCCGGGAATGAAGCTTCCGGCTGTTCGGGCTCGAATTCGAAGTCGGAGAGGAGGTCGGGATCCGTAATTGCTCCGATACCGTCGATCCAGGAGGGAACTTCGCCTGTGCCCGATTCCATGCGAGGAAAGGTTTCGGGCTCGGGAGTCGGATCCCCGTCGGTGCTGGAGATACCCGGCTCTTCCCAAGCAGGCGCAGGAGTCTCATCTTCCGGGATAGAAGCTGGGAGTTCTGCGGGTGGTGTTCCCGGCTCTAAAGATGTCTCGACCTCCGGCGGAGGGGAGGGAGCAGGGGCCTCCGCCGGAACTGGCTGTGGAGCGGCCTCGACCGGCATCGCAGATGTAGGCGCCTGAACGGGAGCCGCATTTGCAGCATCCTCTATTGGCCCCGCAGGTGGAGGGGCCCCGACCGGAGCCGCAGGTAGAGGCGCCTGGACCGGAGCCGCACGCGGAGCATCATCTACGGGAACCGCTGGTGCAGCCTGCCCGACTGGTGCTGCCGCGGGAGCTGGTGGTTCGGCAGATTCCGGGGTCGCAGCCTTGATCGGATCCGCATCCTTAGGCGAAGCCACGGCCTCGACCGGCGGCCGGGGTTCTCGTGCTGGGGGGGGTTCGACAGGCGCTGCCTTTTCAGCAGGTGCCGCGACCTCTTGGGAAGTCTCCGGCTCAGGCGTGGAACCTGATATCAGTGTTTCGACCGCCGGATCTACGATGGGTGTCTGCGGGGCCTGGCGCTCAATGGGTTCAGCCACGATTCCCGATGGGGTCGAATTCTCCGTCGGGGGCTCGGCTGCAACCTGCGGAGCATCTGGCTGCGCAGCGGCGCGCAGTGCCTCCTGAAGTTCGGAGGTGTTGAGCCTCGGGCCGTCCAACTCGGCGGTCGGCGTGCGCTCGCGAGGAATCGTAAAGGGTGGGGCCAATGTCACCTCGCCGGCTCCGGAGGCAGTCTGCGCCGGAGCGGGCTCCAATTGCGCAGGTTCTGGCGGGGCATTTGCGGGTGCGGGTCCCGGGGCAGACTTCGGCGGAGCGGGTTCCGGTTGCGCAGGAGTCTGAGTAGGCACGGGAGCCGGCTCTGACCGGGTCGCTTGTGTCTGCGCTGGACTCGAGGCGGACGCGTGCGGCGCCTTGTCACCGGCTAGCTGGCCGGTGCCGACCGACCAGCCCTGCAATTGTTCCAATACCGCGAATTGGCTGGCGACGTTGAGAACTACCTCCGTGCCCAAGCCCTGCTCATAGAGCGTGGCGAGCCCCTTCTTGATGCCCATCACCGCTTCGGTGACCAGGCTGCCCGCGCCCGCTCGGTCCTCTTCGATCTCTCGGATGATGACTGCCTTGCGTTTGACTTCCCCGTCGTCCCGAAAATCGGCCGACATGAGGTGGAGCTCGACGCCATTGACCGTGACGTCGGCACTCGGTTCCGGCATTTCGGCGTGGATCTGGATGATGAATGTGTGAATCGGGCGATCTTCGGTTTTCTGATCCTGCGCCAGCCAGCGTTCCCCGACCGGGCTGCTAAGCACGACTTTACCACCCGGCTCGACAACCAGGATCCCGTCCGGCAGCGAGCTCAGCAGATCGAGCAGCCCCTTCTGATTCTTCTGCAGCTGCCTCACGCGCTCGGCGACTTCATCCTCGAGCATATCGCCGCGCCGCTTCTGAGCTT
>JADFRG010000076.1 GCA_022561385.1 Chloroflexota bacterium | reverse complement strand
GAACCGACGCGGCGACCGCACCTGGACCGCGTCGTTCCGAATCGACGGCCGGAAGATCCAGCGAAGCACCGGGGAGGAGGCGAAGGACCCAGCGATCGCGGCCGCTCGACAGATGGTCCGCGACGAGCTCCGGAAGGAGCTGCTCGACATCCAGGGTGGTCAAGACCTCACGCTGGAGGAGTTCTTCTCCGTCTACTTCCACGACCGAGTGCCGCAGTTGAAGCTCGACTGGCAGCAAGCCAGTAAAGCGAGACGCAATATGTTCGAGTCGTGCTTCGGCCCTGACACGAAGACCTCTGACATCGACCAGTCCGACGTCGACCGATTCGTCCACCTCCGGACGGCGGGCAAGCTCTATCCGGAGGGTCAGACGGCGACGCGAAGGGCGGTCTCAGTGGGCACGGCCAACGCCGACCTCTCCTGGCTCCGGACGGCGTTCCGGTGGGGCAAGCGACGGAAGGTCGCGGGCGAGTGGCTCATCCGTGAGAACCCCCTCGACCGACTGACTCTCCCTGGCACGAACAAGAACCAAAAGCGCCCCGTGGCGTCCGAGGCGCGCTACCGGGCCACCCGAGACGTGGCCGACGCGGTGGACCCGGAGGGCCGTCTCCGCGCCATGCTCGCGATCGCCCGGTACTCGGGCCGGCGTATCAACTCGATCTGCTCACTCAGGGCCGCGGACGTGCTCTGGACGGGTAAGGATGTGGCCGAGGCCCTTGCTGCGCTGGGAACGGACCCGGCGCTTGCGGAGCACTATCCACACGGCGCCCTCCGCTGGTCGGAGGAAGCAGACAAGCTTAGCCAGGCGTGGATCACCCCCATCTCTCCCGACCTCCGCACCGAACTCGAGCTGTATCGGTCCGGCGCCCCGCGATTGGTGATGCTCCGCTCTTCTCTGCCGTGAAGAACCCCGGACACCCCTTCGACTCCGACCTCGCGGGCAAGTGGCTCATGCGCACGGAGAAGAAGGCGCAACTACCGAAGCTCGCCGGCGGGCGGTGGCACCCCTACCGCAGGATCCTCGCAACCGAGTTGGCACACGTACCCGCCAAGACGGCGGCGATGCTGGGCGGGTGTTGGCGGCCACCCAATATTTCTCACATGTGGCCATCGAAAAATGCACACTTGGCGCTTTGACCTAGCGGTCGGGAGAGTGGGGATGTAGGGAGCACCCCGAGCGATCTTCCGGCCGATCCACTCACTTGGCGCCTCCACCCTGAACGTGGAGGTGCAATGATCGGAAGGGAGAAGCGCGTGCTGCTACGTCATTACCTCGAGCAGGGGATGAAGAAGGCGGCGATCGCCCAGGAACTGGGGATCAGTCGCCGTACGGTGTACCACTGGATAGAGACCGGCCAACTGGACCGGGAGTTGGACGAAGAGCGTGTCGGCTACGGTCCGAGGCGTGCGATGCCGTCGAAGCTGGATCCGTACAAGCCGTTAATCGACGCTCGTCTCAATGAGTATCCGAAGCTGACGGCCGTGCGGCTTTTCAAGGAGGTGCGGGCCGCAGGCTATCCGGGCAGTTACAACCAGGTGAAGCGCTATGTGCGCAAGGTCCGGCCCCGACCTCTAGAGGAGCCGGTGGTGCGCTTCGAGACTGCGCCGGGACGTCAGGGCCAGGTGGACTTCGCCCACTTCCGGCTACCCTGGGGCAAGCGTTACGCACTGCTCGTCGTGCTGGGCTACTCGAGGCTGTTGTGGGTTCAGTTCTACGCCCGGCAGACCATGAAGGCCCTGATGCATGGCCTGGAGTCTTCGTTTTCCTACTTCGGCGGCGTTCCCTCAGAGCTTCTGTTCGACCAGATGAAGGCGGTCATCATCGAGGACGGTCGAGACGATGATGGCACCCTCGTCGAGAACTCGGAGTTCATGCGCTACGCCTACCACTGGAACTTCAGGATCCGCGCGTGCCGACCCTATCGGGCTCAGACCAAGGGCAAGGTGGAGCGACCGATCCGCTACCTCAGGGAGAGCTTCTTCTACGGGCGCACCTTCACGTCGGACGACGATCTCAACGCCCAAGCCCTTCATTGGCTTGAGACGGAAGCCAACGTGCGTAGCCACGGCACGCTGAAGGAGCGACCTATCGATCGCTTCGAGCGTGAGCGGCTGCTCCTCGAGCCCCTGGCGACTCGCCCCTATCACTCCCTCGTCCTGTCTCCGGATCGCTCCGCACCGAAGCCGGGGCAGGGCACGACGTCGTTGCCGGCGATCCATGTCGAGCGACGTCCCCTCACGGCCTATGCCCAGATCGCGGGAGGGCACCGATGAAGGCTGCCGCCCGCTCTCGCCGTGACCGGATCCGAGCTCAGCTCGCCGATCTCAAGATGCCCGGTGCGCTGGAGGCCATCGACGACGTCCTTACCCGGGTCGATGGCGGCGGCGTGACAGCCTCAGAGGCCATCGAGCAACTCCTCGGTGCCCAGATCACGCTGCGCAACAACCGGCGCCTTGAAGCTGCGATGCGCTCGAGCCGGCTACCGGGCATCAAGACTCTCGACGACTTCGACTTCAGCTTCCAGCCCTCGATCAAGCGCGAGCAGATCGACTCGCTCCACGAGCTCGGCTTCTTGGAGCGTAAGGAGAACGTCATCTTCCTCGGGCCCCCTGGCGTCGGTAAGACGCATCTGGCGATCAGCCTCGCCATCGCTGCGGCCCAGAGCGGCCGCAGGGTCTACTACGGTGCTCTGGCCGACCTCATTACCTCGCTCGAAGAAGCCAAGACGGCCGGCCAGCTGGGACGTCGCCTCAAGATCCTCACCTATCCCTCGCTCCTGGTCATCGACGAGATCGGCTACCTGCCGGTCAGCCAGAGCGGTGCCATGCTTTTCTTCCAGCTCATCAATCGACGCTATGAGCGCGCATCCACTGTGCTGACGTCCAACAAAGGCTTCGAGGAGTGGGGCCAGATCTTGGGCGACGACGTCATGGCTGCTGCCCTTATCGATCGCCTGCTGCATCACTGCCATATCGTCAACATCCGCGGCAGCAGCTACCGGATGCGCAAGCACACCGACCTCTCCAAGATCCTCCACTCGCCTCCTGCGGAGTCGAGCCCTTCACCCCCGAAAATAAAGAGAGCAAGCGCAAAGGAGAAAACGACGAACTAGAGGCTCGTCACCTCCGCCAAGTGTGCATTTTTCGATGGCCACTTCTGTGCAGCTTTCAATGGCCGTTGACACGGCCTCTCCGGGTCGGGGTTGATCTCAAGCGAAGCGCCCCAGCGGCCGTCCACCACCTCGATCCAAGGTTTCCTAACCAGCCACGCCGGTCTCGGGGATCGTGATCTTCCGGCCTTCCAGCGTATCGATACGCTGACCATGCCTTCGGATCTCGTCCCTGTTGTCGTGGTTTTCGATGCGTGATTCCTCCACCTGCCTGACTAGGGCATGCGGTGCATCGTCTGCTGATTCGATCTCTCCCAACCTACGGGACAGGTCAAAGTACAAAAAGGCACCAAGGCCAAAAAATACTAGGCCAAGGGCGATGACGATCATGATTACGAAAGGCATTAGTTACCCCTCGGCTGTAAGTCGAGCGCCAGGTCCCGTGCAGCTTGGACTCCAAGCAACTCAATCAGTTGAAGTGCCCCTCCACCTGCGACGGCGCTGGTCCCATTGCCGCCCATGACTACCGACGGCACCCATGCCCCTGTGTAAGAGGCGATGGCGTTGGCGTACGCCCGCTGGACTTCGACGTACGCTTCCAGTTTCTGGGTGAGCGCACCGTCTGCTTCCATGGTCAGGCGACGGCGTTCAGCGTCACCCTGACCGATCAGGATCTGTTGCTGTCTGTACTCGTCGGCTGACTGTCGGTCTAGGCGGGCCACATCCAGCCTCTGAGCAGCGAGAGTTACTTCCCTGGCTCGGACGACCTCCTGCTCTGCCCTCGCCTGCGCAGCGTTAGCGAGGCCCTGTTGCTCGGCAGTCAGAGCCCTCTGCTCTGCCTCTCTTGACTGAGCGATGGCTGTCTGGACCGCCATGATGTTCTGCTGCTGCGTATCGATCTGCGCACTCACCACATCGGAGTACCTGATGTCGGTGATGGCGAAGTTGAAGGGTTGGATTCCGAAGATGGTAAGCTGGCCTCGCTCCTGCCTGAGCAGTTGCCCGTCGTCGCCCATCCTCACACTCACGATAGCGATGTTGCGCTCTTCACCAGTGACGGGATCGATCTCGACCACCTCTTCGGTCTGGGTCTGGTAGGTACCGTTGTTCACTTGGTCCTCAACCCAGTAGATCAGGTCGGTTCTCCTCTCAGCAAACGACTCGGTCGAACTGAGCAATGGGCCAGTCATGTACGCCGCCTTGTCCGTGACGACGCCCACCAACTGGTTCTGAATGGCATCCGAGGAATGGAACCGAGAGTGTAGTGCGTTCAAGTTCTCCACATCCAATGGCATTTCCCATTGGATAGAGCCCACCAGTGTGGCGGTGCCCCCTTCGTTGAATCGGATGTCGTTCGTGAAGTTGTACATCCTACGCTTCGGGTACTTCGTCACCTGTCCGAACTTCTGAAGCTTCAGTCCAGGGGCAATGTGCCACACCAGTTCTCCCGAAAACGGTGCCTGGATCACCACGATCTCGTCTGCGCCAACGTTCTCCCATATCTGGGTGGACATGGCTGCGAGTGCCACCAAGAGGATGGCGATGCCTACCGCACCGATCTTCATCATGATGGCACTTCGTTCTCTTTGCATTGCGCTTGCCTCCAAGCGTTAAAGGATAGTGTACTCACAGCGTATACGTACCTCACCTTGACTTAGTTCTTTCTTCCTTGCGATCTGCGAGTTCATCGTAAGAAAGATTCACCAGTTTCACGGCTCGCTGGTGCCCCTCCATGGCTTGGTCCCAGGTCTCGTACCGCTGGTAATTCCACTAGCGGGGTCCAGACCCAATACCACGGCTACCACTCCGATGATGGCACCAGCGCCGCCCCATACTGCTGCCCAAGTCAACCCCATGCTAACTACGCCTCGGATGCGTCTGAGCCACTTTCTCATCGGAAGGCCCGCCGTTTCGGCTCGGCCACCTGCCACAGGCTGCGGCGGTGTATCTCGTGGATCAGTTGGCGTAGGCGTTCCATCTAGGCCCCCGTGGACAGCAGGAGGATCAGACCGCGTTCAACATCCGAGAGCGGGCCGGTAGGCGCAAGCAGAACCTACAGCCACCTTCGGACTTGTGATTTGTACGAAGTGTAGTCGGAACCGAACTTGCGTTCCAAATAACCTTCCTCACGTGAGATCACGCCCCACCATAGGAGATACGCAGCCAGGACAGCCAGACCAATCAACCACAGCGTATTTCCCCAGACACCTGCACCA
>JADFRG010000075.1 GCA_022561385.1 Chloroflexota bacterium | reverse complement strand
CTCATATGTTTGCTGCCTAACGGCTGCGAGCTGAGCGGCCGGGGCTCGCGCCTTCATATGGCCGGCTAGGGGCTTGCATCTCGATTATTTCTTGCATTTGGCGCTGAATCCCTGGTCCGTTCCAGCGAGTTGTTAGGCGTCGCATGTTACCGGCGTTCACGGTTGCTCATGTCCGCATGGAAGAGCGGGTCAGACTACTCAAGCCGAACCGGATCGCCCCGGCGGATTGTACCGCCGCGGATCACGGCAGCGTAGACGCCGACGTTGACCTGGTTGTGCTGGGCCGCTGTACGCAGGATGCCCGGATCCTTTGGTAGATCACCCTGAGGTAGGGTTGTCATCACACACCGCGGGCACGGCCCGGTGACATTTAGGCGCACTTCGTCGCCGATGACCAGCGTATGGGCGATCCACGCATTCTCAAGAAAATCCTTCTCTTCGGAGGCAGGCTTCACCACGATGTTTGGACGATACCGGCGAACCTCAAAGCGTCCTTCGGGATAGAGTTCCCGCAGTCGGTCGATTGTGGCAGTCGTCAGCACATGGGTCACCCCAAGGTCAAAGAACGTGCCAGCTGGCATGGCCTCATCGGTGACCGTTTCCCTGTGGTCGAGGCCCTCCATATCCGGCCAATATTCTTCAAGGCTGGGCGTCTCGGGAGCCTTTGCGGCGAGTGTCACCTCACGGCCAAGAGCGTCCGTCAGGAGCTCATTGAGGTCACTCTGATCGCTTATGACGAGGCCGCCGTCCGGTAAGGTGATCCGGACCGGGGGAATCTCCTCTTGAGCTCTTGGGGGCTCGGCGAAGGCAGCCCGAAAATTAAGCAGATTCGCCCACTTTCGGGGATTTTTAGCACTCACGACCTTCCCGTTGGATGAATCGCGGAGCGCATAGGCTCGATCTCCGAGCAACCCGTGGTTGGTGACCTCGACGGCGTTCAGTTCCTCCCCCATCATTGACTTGACGGGATAACGCCAGAGAGACACCACCGATCCAAGCTCAGACTTCGTTGCGTTTGCCATAGTCAGCCCTCCTTTGGCTGGTCAAGATTGCGACGCCTAACGGCTGCGAGCTGAGCGGCCGGGGATCGCTCCCTCACATGCCCTTCCAGGACCTCGGATCTCAATCTCCTCTTGCTTTCGCCGCAGCATCCCCGGTCCGATCCAGCGAGGGGTTAGCCGGCGAACTCGATGTGACACCGGGAATAATACTGTCCGGATCCCTCTATATGCATGTAATAAATAGGAGGAAGAGTGCTGATGCTATAGAGAACAGAGCAATGATTGCTGCCAGAAGCACAGCCAGAATCCATCTCCTAGATGCGATCAATGCGCCGAGAAATGCGTATGGAATGCTAGAGACAGCGAACAGGACCAGTTCGTGCTCATACAAAATATCAAGGAGGGAACTATTGAAGAATCCGATAGTTATCGCCGGGCCTAGCAAACCCAACATTAGCACTTCTAGATAGCCCACTTGTATGCATTCAAATCCTGAAGTGAACTCGAAAAGCAACGCGAAGGCTCCAATGCTTATGAAGCTACCAGCCAAGAATCCAAGCAACCAGCTCGGTATTCCTTCGAGCCATCTCAAGATTTCGGACAGACTGAACTTATCGGATTTCGTTGGCACGCTTGACGACTGTGTGCAGGCAGAAGGCAGGTCTGATCAGATTCAGCATTAATTTATCGGCGCGCGATGTGACAACAGCATCCCAATCAGATGAGATGCTAAATCAAAGGGACGTTTGGGGCCTAACGGCCGCGAGTTGAGCGGCCGGGGATCGCTCCCCCACCTGCATTTCTAGGGACCGGCATTGCGATTTTCTCTTTCTTTTGGCGCAGCATCCCCGGTCCGCCTCCAGCGAGGGGTTAGCCCGCATTCAATATGAGAGTTAGCCGGTTGTCTTTACAAAGTAGCGCCAATCGCACGCGGGACGCTTACGCCTGACCTGCTTCCAGTAGAAGCTTCAGAGCATTGAGCTCGGTATCAAGCTGCTTTTCAAGCTGCTTGCGGACCAGCCCCTCGGCTATCTTGAAGAAGCCACCGATCTCAGCCTCGCCGACTAGAGTCAGTTGCGTGCCGTTCTCTTGAGATTCAAGTTTTATGGTGCCCTCGAACGGAACTGGCCCGCTGACCACTTTACGACCGAGCTGGTTGGGCGGGTCCCAAATTGTGACCTCAAGCGTGGAATCTATTTTGCGTCCCCAGAACCTAAATACGGAGCGTTGGGTTGAGCCCACACCAGGCGGACCCTGGGAGGTCCATTCGGCGACCTCGGTAGAGCCTTGCCATTGGGCATCGTTGGCAGGGTCGGTGACAAAGTCGAAGACCTCCTGCTGGGGACGGTTGATAAAGATGCTTTTTTCGAACGTAAATATGGTATGTTCTCCTGTCCGCTACTAGAGATCGGACTTGGATTGATCTTTTGGGCAGCGCCTTTTCTCAAAAGCGGGCTAACGGCTGCGAGCTGAGCGGCCGGGGCTCACTCCCTCATATCCTATTCGCGGATCCCACATTTTGACCGGCTCTTGCTTCTAGCGCAGAATCCCCGGTCCGTTCCAGCGAGGGGTTAGCCGCCACTCCCACTTCACTTGAGCTCGCCTCAGTCGATCTTCACGGCCAAGCCTAACCACGGATCGAGAGAAAACGCCATCCTCAAGCGACGATGAGTGGCGAGATTGCTTGCATATGCTTGGATTAGTTCAGCCCAATCCGCCCCGAATGACTGGGCCCAGTGAGTGTCGCCACCGCCTTCTATCGCGTCTGCCAAGGGAAACCAATTGGCCATGACTAGCAATCCACCAGGATGCAAGAGATCCACCACCCTCTCAAGGTACTTAGGCTCCGCCATAAACCAGGCATCATCATAGATTAACCGGTATCGACCTTTGACAGCTTTCACGACTTCATTTGCTTCGCCTCTCAGAATCTGAATCCGTTCATCGAGGCCGGCTTCCTTCAGCATTTCTTGTGCCAAATCTACATGCACAGGGTCGCGCTCGATGGTCTCTACCTTGCCATGCGGTCCCACTGCCTCAGCAAGCCAGGCCGCGCTATATCCTAAGCCACAGCCAATCTCAAGAACCCGCTCTGCATGGCAGCCACGAACGAGCGCGTAAAGCAATCGCATGCTCAATGGATTCGACGGATGGACGTCACAATCTTCGCCATGGGCCTCTCGGTGATCGAAGGAAGCTTGGCGGATCTGAATGTAAGGGTCTGGCCCTAATAGATTGGCCACGTAGGCGGAGATTTGCGAGGGATCAGGGGAAACAGTAGGCATGAAGTCTCAAAGTGGCGGCTAACGGCTGCGAGCTGAGCGGCCGGGGACCGTTCCCTCACAGGGCCTTTCAGGAACCCGCGTCATAATTTTCTCTTCCCTATTACGGCCGCATCCCCGGTCCGATCCAGCGAGGGGTTAGCCCGCACTATGGTCGGTCGTCACGTTCAGTGCAGGTGCTGATCCACGATCTCTATAGCTCTCGAGACACCGTCCTCCTTGAGGATGGATTCTCCCAGCGAGCTTGCCCGTTTACGAAGACCACGATCACTCATGGCGAGCGAGATCGCGTGCGCTAGTGATTCCTCCGTGAGATCGTCTACTGGGAGCATTTGGGGCGAAACACCCTTCTCTATCAGAATGCGTCCCCAATGATGCTGATCGCCGCCGAATGGAACGACGACGGATGGAATGCCTGAGCGGAGAGCCGCCGCCGTTGTTCCAGCACCACCGTGGTGAACTATTGCGGCCATGCGTGGAAATAGCCATTGGTGCGAAATGTCGTCGACCTGCAATATCTTCTCAGTTGACCTCCGCTGTTTTAGCCCTCCCCATCCGCTGGCCAGGATGCCGCGTTGATCCGATCGCTCCAACGCCGCGACAACCACATCGGCTAACATCTCGGGTTGTTCTTGATTCATGCTGCCGAAGCCAACATAGACCGGCGGTGACCCGGATTGCAGGAAGTCTTCGACCTCAGAGGGAGGCCGAAAATCGCTGTGTGGCTCGAGGATCCAGTATCCTGTGACGTGGTGCCATTCTCGCCAATCAGGCGGCTTTGGTATCACAGACGGGCTGCATGCGACCAGGTAGGGCACCCTTTCGGCGCGCATCCTTCGATATGGACCAAAGAATGCTGCCGACCGAATACCAAGCCTCACCTTACGCCAGTGGTTGACATTAGTTCGTACGCTCTGCCAGAGGAATTGGTCGAAAAGGTGATGGGTGATCCTATTAAGGCTACCTCCAATGCTGGGCAACTTTGGAAGGAAGAAACTCGGAAAGTCGCGCGTGGGGATGAGCGGCTGCAATAGGCCAAGAACTAGAGGTATTTGCAATTCTTGGGAACAGTCATGGGCGTTGATAGCGGTGGGCGATGCGATGATCGCTTCCGCGTCCTGGCTAGCCTGCCAGAAGTCATCAAATATGTCAAAATATTGGGGCCCCATAAGCCGGCGTACAGTCAGGATGAAGCGGACGATATTGGATTTTGCCTTTTGAACTTCAGGGTGATTGACGACTTCTCGGGGGTTGAACCGAACGAGGGCAAAGTCAACTCCATATCCTCGTATCAAGGATTCAAAGTTGGCATGCGAAGCTACTCGAACCGAATAGCCGGCTCGCCGCAGTCCGACTGCGAGGGCCAAGTATGGCTGAACATCGCCGCGCGACCCAATTGTCAGGATAGTGATTCGCAATGTCCTTCTCGCAGAATGGGATAAGGGCCCACACGTCTGCTAAAGTCTTGAACGCATGCGGGCTAACTATTATTGGATGGGCCTAGCCCATATATACTCATCATACACCACACGGTGGCTGCCCTATGACTCGCGGCCCTCACGTCATATACGGGTATACTCCATCTAATCTCGAAATTCAATATGAACGTGTGGCCGGGCACTTCAAGATAGACGGTGAGACCAGGTGCGAATGACATGAGCTCACGTTGACCTTGGCATACTTCGCCCTTACTTGGAAGGAATGCTCGGCGACCGCCTCGGGTAAATAAAGGACCCCCATGCGCAACCCTCCGATGAATCTCCTGGACAGAGTTCGACAGTCCATTCGTCTCAAGAATTATTCAATCCGAACGGAGCAAGCCTATGTCTCGTGGGTGAGACGATTCATCCTATTCCATGACAAGCGACATCCTCGGCAAATGGGGAGCGCTGAGGTAGAGAGGTTCCTCAGCCACCTTGCGGTCGAGCGGAACGTGTCCGCCTCCACTCAGAATCAGGCGCTCAGCGCCTTGCTGTTCCTCTACCGGGAAGTGCTCAAGAAAGAGCTCGAATACCCCATCGATTCCATTCGTGCCAAGCGTCCTAAACGATTGCCGACCGTCATGACTAAACAAGAAG
>JADFRG010000074.1 GCA_022561385.1 Chloroflexota bacterium | reverse complement strand
TCATGTCTGAGATGTTGGGACCCACCGCCGAGTCGTAGTAGCGGCCCGTATCTTCCCAGGTGACGTTGATGAGATCCAGGCCGTGCATCTGCGCAAGGCGCAAGGCGTGATCGTCCCAGACCATGGCCGAAGTGCGTTGGATGGCCTCGAGATAACTGGGGTCGACGGGTTCCGGGCGAGATTCGCCGCCGCGGTACGGAGGGGGCGGGTCATCGGCCGCGAGGGCGGGGGCTACAGTAGTTACAAGAAGCAGAAGTGCTAAGGGCAGGGATTTCATCTCTGGTCGGGTCATCGGAGGCTCCTTTTTCAAAGGTCCTGCGTATAGGTTGAAGACGTATCTAGGTCCCCATGAGTTCCCCAGGAGTTGAATCTCGTCAGTTAACACTGTAGGATACTTATCACACGATCGGGGTCATAGGAGATGCCGATACATGAGCCAACGAAATGGCAGAATCAGGCTTGGCGTCACACTAATCCTGGTAATTCTAATAATCGCCGGCCCCATGATCTACGCATCTTACATATCGATAGGTAGTGCCTACGCCTATGAGCAGTTTGGCACGATCCCCCCAGAAGATCGAGATTTTGATGCAATCTTCACTGCCACACCGGATATCCCGACACCGATTCCAACCATCGGGCCTGGTTCCACATTTGAGCAAGGCGACACCAACAACCCGGGTGTTCGATTTATTGAGAAGGGCGATACGGTCTTCGGCTATGGGCCACTTAACGGATCTGACGAGCTATACGCGGTTTGGACCACCGATAAGGATGGAACACACTATGTCGTAGTTGATAAGGACAGCATTCTGCTTCGCGGAGGAATCGACCTAGCGACAAACTCTCGCTATGAGAACGGATTTGATGATCTGATCAAACAACGGGAGGAGAAGAAAAACCTCCTCGATCAAGAGGTTGCCAAGATCGATCCGCAGGACAATACCGCGAACAGCATCTTTAATATTGGAGCTGCTGCGGCGACAGTTGGTGCTGTGGTCTGCATTCTGGCCACCTTCGGCGTGTGCGCCCCAATAGTGGGAATTGGGGCCGCTCTCATGGTGGGTGGCTTCGCGAGCCAAGCAGTTGCCAGAGAGTACCGAGCTTCGGCAGGCGCCCTCGCGGACTCAGTCGAGTCAATCGAAGGTCAACTTGTCGAACGAATCAATAGGCGGACTGAGAGCGAGATCGTTGCGCCTCAAGGAGGAGGCTGAATGACTTCTGGAATATTGGTTGGCCGACGCTTGATGCTTCTACTGATGACTCTTGTCGCATGGATCGGTCTCTCGTCAGCAGTCTTTGCCGTCGCAGCCGGCAGCGCTGTTGACGCCGCAGTCACAGGGCTAATTGGTTTGGCTGCAATCGGGGTAGTAATTGACGGACGGCTGGTCCAATCAGCAGAAGGCAAACCACTCAACACGGGAAGCTCTGTAGTGATCGCGTTTGTCGCGCTTGCGGTAATCTTCTATGAGGCCCGAAACTTGACATTCGACGACGTACTCCTACTCGGGGAGATTAGACTTCCTGCAGTCATTAGGATAGTGGGAGCAGTTGGAGGAATTGTTCTGTCTCTCGCGCTGGTCTTGGAGCTGTTAAGGCTTATCCGGGCTAAACCAGATTAACTACTCTGCTTCCGCGGGCGCAACACTCCTAGTTTAATATCGCTTGAAATCTCTTGAAATTTAAGCATGCTTGACTTCCTGGCGTAAGCTGCGCACATCCAAATTGACGCAGCATCGCCCTGAAAGGCAAAACCTTGCCTAATAATCTTCCCTCGAGCTGAATTGATATTGGTCAGGTGGAGAGAAATAATCGGGCTCAGCCACCTTGCCCGCACCTTACAATTCCTCGACGGAATCGTTTTCTCAAACGGTGCCACGGCGCACTGCGACAAACTGGAAACCTTCGTGGATTCAAGTCCTATTTGTTACAGCCGTAGATGTGAGTAACATTCGCTTGCCGATGACCAAGGATCCCCTCAGCATCCTCGGCGTCCCACACGACGCCTCCGAGAAGGAAATCGCGGCCGTCTATCGACGCCTGGCCAGGGAACACCATCCAGACGTCAGCCGCGGCCAGGATTCGATTTCCCGAATGCAGGAGATCAATTGGGCCTACGACGTGCTCAGCCGGCCAGAGAAGCGCCGTTCCTACTACACAAAGCGGCACTCAAACGGCAAGAACGGCTCTCGAACCAACGGTAGGAAGCCCGGTTCGAACGCGAACGGAAACGGGTCGGCCCCTGACACAATGAGTTACCCCTCGCCGCCCATGGAGATCCTGGGAGGGACCGCAGATCGGGCGATCATTGGAGTGGTCGTCGGATTGACGGTGCTTGGCATCTCGCTAATCTTTGGGACCAACTTCGCCTCAGTTGGAGCGCTGACCGCGCTGATTCTGGGGGTGTGGATCGGCTCAGGGCCCAACGCTCGCATGAGCTCACAAAACGGCGGTGGCATCGGAGGCGTGCTTGGCCTGTTCTACGGCGCCACCATCGGAGTGTCCCTATTCGGCTCGATAGGATCCACCAGCTTCACGGGCGGGCTTTTGATCTGCGCCCCTTCGATGGTCCTGCTCGGCGCCGGGATGGGCGCCATGCTCGGCGGCCTGGCCTCCGGATTGAGGAAGCTGCGGATCTAGCCGGCCACTACCGCAGCCAGGAGTTGGGACCACTTCCGACTTCGCGCTGAACGCGGCGCAGAGCCTAAACAGCCTTCTTCCGACGTCCGCGAAATAATCCGACCCGGATCAGCCCCACCCCTACAATTCCTCCGACCACGAACAAGCAGAAAATAAGCAGCGCCGGCACCCATTCGGGAAAATCTTGCAGCCGCCCCTCGTCGGAGCCTGCTTCGGTACCTTCGCCGACTTCAATCTCCGTCCCCGCAATTAAATCTTCCAGGCCCATCGCCGTGTCGACCTCCTCCGCGCTCAACCGCATCGGATCCACCGACTGACCATCCGGGAGCCGCAATACGGTCGGACCGCCTGAGGGTGCCACGGCGAAAGATGCGGTCTGGCCGGCCGTGATGGCCTGCAGGCCGTAACCGAAGGTGCCCTCCGGTGAGGCTGCCAGGACGTGAAATTCTCCGTCGCCGATCCCCTCGAACTCTACGGCGCATTCGGTATCCAGCAAGAAAAATACTCACTGCGCATTTCCGGGCGAATCCGGCACCCCAAACTGTACATGTCGACTTCTCGCGGCAGCTCGTTGATTATCGAGCCATCCGTCAGCGATCCGATCCGGCGGCGATCCGGAAACGTGAGCAGCGGCGTCACCGGAGAGCCGGCCCCGAGAAGTTAAGGTTGGGGTATCGGGATCTGTTGTCCAATTCCTGGGCGGGGGCGAGTTGAGCTGTAGAGGTTTATGAACTCAAGCAGAACTCGATGATTCGAAAATCAGCTACATGACACTAAAGGACTTTCCAGGGAGAGCGCAATTGGTCGCGTTCGAAGAAGGATTGCAGCAATCCAAATGGGCATTGTTTATCATCACCCCCGAGTGGAAGGAGACCTTGTGCTTGAAATACATCCTAGCTAACCTATCCGCTAATGAGGATTATCTTATGAGCGATATAAACAACGCAGATGCCCACCATTGGAATACTCGCTACCAGGCTGAGGGTAAACAATGGCTTCGCCACAAGCCCAAACAATTGTTAGTTGATTATGCCGGCCTGTTGCCTACTGATGCTAAGGTCTTAGATTCTGCCGCAGGGGTAGGTGTAAATGCATTGTTTTTGGCCCAAAGAGGTATGCAAGTTTATGCGTTGGACGTTTCCTGGGTAGGTTTGAACCTCGCGAAAATGAGATTTCGAGAACAGGGTTTAGTATTGGAATCCGCTGTAGTAGATTTATCCAATCCCTGGTTACCTTCACAGTATTTTGATGCTGTTCTAAATATTTGTTTCTTGGAACGCGCAACTTTCCCTGTGTATCAGCAAACATTAAAGCCCGGTGGAATATTGATCTTTGAAGCATTTGCCGGCGACGGCGAAGATGTCGCCCATCCTGAATATTACCTTCAGCCTAACGAACTGGTTGCTGCGTTTTCTAACTTCGAAATAATCCATTCCAAGAGGATACGCCGTAAACACAGGAACAAAAAAAGTGCTGTGCTCGTGGAACAAATGGTAGCCCGCAAGCCGACTTGATTTCGGCAGGATTAGGCGATGGATGACGTTGAAATGCTGAATGACTATTCTTCATCGAGGCATAAACATTTCTGACCGCGGTCAATCATAGGTGTGTGATGGAATTGAAGGTAGCAATTTTCCAGGACATAAATCTATCCAAACCAGAAAAGCGGTTGGCTACGATTGTTGAGATCGATGGCTGGATTGTGATCAGTATCGAACTAGCAACGGGATGTACATTGAGACACCGCTGAGCTGGCTCCTTTTCCTACCCATATAAATAAAGGTTTTTGTGCCGAGTCCCCCCCTAACCTAGATTGCTGTTGCCAATCTGTTGCCAGTAGCCAGGAATCTATGGAAAGGAGAGAAACAAAAGACACTTTTCCGCCCATATTTTTCACTTTGTAGACATAAATGACGCTCATGGGCAGGGTGGAGGGTGGTGCAACTGACTTCGAATCGGTAGGTTTCCAGATCGGATCGCGCATTCGAATTGTCCGGTCACGCGTTTGGTGTTGGCCTGGACCGAAGCCCGACTGACCGATGTCAGCGGTTCCAGCCGACGCTCCTCCGTCAATGGCGTACCGGCGCGGCTAACAGGAGACCCGCTGAAGACCAGCGTATCGGTGTCGCCAGACCCAGCCTGGCCAGTACTAGCCGTGAACGGATCCATAGGTTCCGCGGTCCCTGGTTCGCGGGTTTTGTATTCTCGAGACTCTTTATCACGCTCTGCACACTGCCCTATATCCACGCGGAGGGCGGTCTTCGGTTACCGTACTTTGAGCCCCGACACATTGACAAAACAGAACGTCTGTTCTATATTTGCCCCGGTCCTATTTATTGTCCACGACTGAATGAAGATCGCCTACATCCATATCCAGGATTTTCCTGTTCAAGTTGAGATCCTCGAGAACCCGGCGCTGCGGCAGACTGCGGTGGTAATCGGCGGCCTGCCATCCGACGACGGCACGGTTTATGCCTGCTCGCCCGCCGCTCGTATCGATGGCGTTCAGCAGGGGATGACCCTCCGTCAAGCAGAGCAGCTCTCTCCGCGAGCCAATTTCCTTCCGCTTTCTCGCGATCTGTACCGTCGGGCCCATAAAAACTTGCTCGAGACGCTTTCTCCCTACTCACCCTTCCGTGAATCGAGTGCGCCGGGAAGGATCTACCTCGACGCTTCAGGGCTCGAAGCTCTCTATGGAACCGACGACGAACTCCTAAAACGGATCCTGCG
>JADFRG010000073.1 GCA_022561385.1 Chloroflexota bacterium | reverse complement strand
TCGGCCTGAGGCCGACGATATCACGGTAGAAAGCGATCAGCGTCTCTGGCTGCTCGCTGTTGATGTTGACAACGAA
Organism: Chloroflexota bacterium; assembly: GCA_022561385.1. GTDB lineage: Bacteria > Chloroflexota > Anaerolineae > Anaerolineales > E44-bin32 > JADFRG01. Next base: position 5,375 of record JADFRG010000073.1, on the reverse strand, counting down.
CTGGTCGACCTTCACATTTGCTCTCCTTCGTGCTCAACAACGACCGTTGCCACGTTAGGATCTGGCCAATCGTACCGCACAAGACTCGGCTAATGAAAGCAGCGTGCCCGCCGCCAGGTCTGCCATGTGTTGCGTCCACGACTCGCCCGCGGCCTGCGTGACCTCGATCCTTGTAAGGTCGTTGGCGCGGAGGTAGCTCAAGCAGTCGACGACCCAGTCTCCTTGCAGCTCAGCGCAGGTGGGACCGTTGCAGAACGCGGTGGGGCTCTGTGGGCCGTATAGCATGAGCAGGTTTGGGAAGTCGGGGATACCAAAGCCCAGGTAGGTCTGCACGCCTGTGCTCCAGGTGTCCCTCAGCGTGCGACCCGACAGTCCCCGAATGTCGATCTGGGTCAGTCCCCCGGTGCTGGCATCGAATCCCGTGGCCAGGACGGAGACCAGCATACTTGCTAATCGGTGTCATGGGTGCAGCCGCTTTCGGGGCAAGCTTGGAAAGTTCGTACCGAATTCTCGTGTCCGCGCCTATAATGCGAGTTGCCTCCGTCACTCGCGGCAGCTGCTAGAATAGGCGAGCGTCAACTTCGGAAGGAGCACAAGCTCCGAAGTTCGATAGCGTTGGAACGGAGCCTCGGCGAAGTCGCCCTCCCATAAGCTAGGAGGTGATCATGGATGGAACAGAGATCGCAGTAACGGTAGGGGGCCTAGTTGCGATTGCCTTCCTGGCCTGGTTCTTTTTCGGTCCGAAGACAGCACGAACGGCCGAGGTTCGAGCCGGGGTCCAGGAGATTAAGATCACGGTCAAGGGCGGCTACTCACCGGACACTATTCGTGTGAGGCAGGGGGTTCCGCTGCGGCTGGTCTTCGACCGCCAGGAGAACAGCGACTGCAGCGCAAGGGTCGTGTTCCCAGACTTTCAGGCCGCCAAGAGCCTCAAGCCGTTCGGCACAACGGTCCTAGAGTTTACGCCGGACAAGTCAGGCGAGTTCGGCTTTGCCTGCGGCATGAATATGCTCCACGGCACGCTCGTCGTGGAGGGGAGCGGCGCAGCCACAGAGACGCTGGCCAGTGCCGACGGGGTCCATGCCGGCCATGAAGTGTACGCTGAGGCGGTCGGCGTTGGTCCGGAGCTGAAGGTCAAGGCCCCAGCCCGAGTGGAGTTTGCGATCTTTGGCAGTGGGGTCACCTGCCCGACCTGCGTCACCAACATCGAGGCGTTCGTCAATGAGCTAGCCGGCGTCGACGAGGTGCACGTGAACTTCGCGGCCGAGCGCGTGACGGTGGCCTATGACGCTGCCCAGGTATCGGTGGAGGAGCTGCAGACGGCCATTTCCAACTCTGGCTACAAAGCCGAGCCGCGTGGCGAGGCCGCCACTTCACCTGACGAAGACTGGGAGGCGCAGGCCCGCGAGCAGGAGATGCGCGACCTCACGCGCAGGGTAGCTGTAGGAGCGATCTTGTCACTGCCGGTGCTCTACGCCGTCATGGTCGGTGACCTGGGGAGCGCAGACTGGGTTCCCGATTTCTTGGAGAATAGCTGGGTGCAGTTGGCACTCATCGCGCCCGTGATGGTTTACACCGGCTGGCCGATTCACCGTGCTGGCTGGCTGACCCTGGGACACCGCACCGCCGATATGAACACTCTCGTTACCGTAGGCACCACCGCGGCTTTCGCCTATAGTCTGCTGGTCACCGTCGCGCCGGACCTCTTTCCAGAAGAGTTGCAGGAGGTCTACTACGAGGCGGTAGGAATTATCCTGACACTGATACTCCTGGGAAGACTGATTGAGGCGCGGGCCAAGGCCGGTACCGGGGAGGCCATCCGGAAGCTGGTCGGCCTCATGCCCAAGACTGCCCGTGTGGTCCGCGACGGCACAGAGCAGGACATTCCTGTGGAAGAGGTGATCCAGGGAGACATCATAATTGTGCGCCCGGGGGAGAAGGTGCCCGTGGATGGGGAGATCGTCGAGGGGAGGTCAACTCTGGATGAATCGATGGTCACGGGTGAGAGCTTACCGGTATCCAAAGGCGAAGGCGATATCGTAGTAGGCGCGACCGTAAACCAGACCGGGGCCTTTCGGATTCGGGCGACCAGGGTGGGTAAGGACACCATGCTTTCCCAGATCATCCGTATGGTGGAGCAGGCTCAAGCCTCCAAGGCCCCGATTCAGGGCCTGGCGGACCGTGTTGCGAGCTACTTCGTGCCCGCAGTGCTCTTTATTGCGATAGGAACCTTCGTCGTCTGGTTTAACTTCGGGCCTGAGGGCTCCCTAACGTTCGCGGTGGTGACTTCGGTGACGGTTCTGGTAATCGCCTGCCCGTGCGCCCTAGGCCTGGCTACGCCTCTGTCTATCATGGTGGGCACAGGGAAAGGGGCAGAGAACGGTATCCTCATCAGGTCGGCCGAGGCCCTGGAGACCGCTCACAAGATGAACACCATCATTCTGGACAAGACGGGGACGATCACGGAAGGCAAACCGTCTTTGACCGACCTCCAGAGCAATGGAGTTGTAACCGAGGAGGAATTGTTGCGGCTGGTAGCTTCAGCCGAGCGCTCCTCCGAGCACCCTCTTGGGCAGGCCATTGTGGAAGAAGCTCAGCGGCGCGGTCTGAAGCTGTCAGACGTTGTCGAGTTCCAATCTGTAACGGGCAAGGGCATCAAAACGACCATAGACGGAAGGCGCGTACTTGTGGGCAATGCGCGGTTGCTCGCTGACGCCGGGATAGCGACCGAGGATCTCGAGGAAGCGGCGACCTCTCTGGCCGCGCAAGGCAAGACTCCAATGCTTGTCGCTTTAGATTCGAGTCCGGCTGGCATCATTGCCGTGGCCGACACCGTGAAGGAGACCTCTCGCGCGGCTATCGCCACCCTGAAACGGCTTGGGATAGAGGTTGTGATGATCACCGGCGACAATCGTCGGACCGCCCAAGCGATAGCGCGCGAGGTAGGCGTCGACCGTGTATTGGCGGAGGTCCTGCCACAGGACAAGGCGTTGGAGGTGAAGCGTCTTCAGCAGGATGACAAGATCGTCGGCATGGTGGGTGATGGTATCAACGACGCACCGGCCCTGGCCCAGGCGGACGTGGGTATCGCAATCGGCAGCGGGACGGACGTTGCCATCGAGGCCGCGGACATCACGCTCATCTCCGGCGACCTGCAGGGAGTGATCACCGCCATCACGTTGAGCCGCGCCACCATGCGCAACATTCGTCAGAATCTCTTCTTCGCTTTCGGATATAACACTCTGGGTATCCCTGTTGCAGCCGGCGTGTTCTATCCGCTTATCGGGCTGCTACTGAGCCCGATGATCGCCGCCGGGGCCATGGCGCTCAGTTCGCTCTCTGTGGTGGCTAACGCCAACAGACTTAAGGGATATAAGCGGCCAAGCCCGGAGTTGGTAGGAGCAGCGGCTGACGTGGGTCCGCTTGCCGTTGAAGTTCGGCCACCCGACCAAGAACAGAAGGAGGAAGCTATGGCAGAGAACGTCACCGACCCCGTATGTGGGATGGAGATCGACCCGAAGACGGCGGCAACGAAGATGGACTATCAAGGGAAGACGTACTTCTTCTGCTCAGATGCCTGCCAAACCAAGTTCATGGCAGAGCCCGAGAAGTATACGAAGTGACGTTCGGGGGCTTGCGGAGAGCCTGCACATTGGCCCTTGGTCAGCGCTATGGGCGCATAGTGCGCCAGCGGCCACGATGGGTCGTGCTGGCGTCAACTGAGATGGAGATGCCTCAATTGGTTCGGCTCTCTGCCCACGAGAAGGAGGCTCGCCCAAGCGAGCCTCCTTCTTAGTTGATAATCAGCCGTGCGTATCACTTCATATCTTACGGACGGCCCTCGATTCGGATCTCGCCTTCAGTCAGGATAACCGTGTAGGTGTGCGGTTCGAGGCCGAGGTTGTCCAGACCTTCCTCGATTGGATCCTCTAGCTGGCCTTCGAACCATAGGTGCAGAGGATCCGGAACGCTGCCGATGTCGATGTCTTCGATGTCGGTCAGGAGACGGTTGCCTCTCAGTTCCACCGTGCCTCGCAGCTTGAATTTCACATCAAAGATGCCCCAGCTCCGAAGTGTACCGGTCGCCTCGCCGTAGCCATCGTGAATACAGATCCGGGCGTCATCGAAGTCAGGACCGTCATTGTTGATCCAGTTGACAGCGCGAGACGTCACCTCGCTCTCGCTGAAGGTGACCGAGGCCGGCGTGCCGGCGTCCAGCGACTCGTCGAACTGGTCCCACTTCTGCTGGAACCGGTCAGACATGGCATCGCTTACTCTATCGGGCCACCGCCCGGCGTGCAGTCATCGGGGCCACCTGAATTGGCGAGTCCTCCAAGAACACCACCTAACGCGACAGCGAGGATGATGATCCCTCCAAAGAAGAAGACGAGCCGACCAGGCCAGGTTCCGAATAAGAACCTCATGCTACTCCCCCATCTTGATTTCGGGTAGCCACTCCAGCCAGGATGGAAGATACCAGTTCCAATCGCCCAGCAGCTTCATCGTCGTCGGCAGGACGAAGGCGCGGATGACGGTCGCGTCGATGAGAATAGCCGCCGCTAACGCGAAGCCGAACTGCTGCAGCCCGATGTCGCGAGTGAAGGCGAAGATGGCGGCCACGCCGACCATGATCGCGGCCGCGTTCGTGATCACGCCCGCCGTGCTCTTCATGCCACGTGAGATCGCTTCCGCCGTCGTCGCGCCTTGCTCGTAATGCTCCTTGATGCGGCTCATCACGAACATCTCGTAGTCGATGGAGAGTCCGAAGATGATGCTGAAGAGGAACAGCGGTATCCAGGATTCGATGATGCCCGTAGCTTCGAAGTTCAACACCCCCTCAAGCAGATAGCCCTCCTGGAAGACGAGCACGAGGAGTCCATAAGCGAACCCAACTGACAGCAGGTTAAGGATGATGGCGCTGGTTGGGATCACGATCGAGCGGAAGACGAGCAAGAGGATGATGAACGCCAGACCCAGCACCCAGATGACAACAAACGGCGCTCGGAAGACGATGTTGTCGCGGAAGTCGATGTTTGCGGCAGTGGCCCCGGTCACCAAGACTCGCGCCGTCGAGTCTTCAAACGCCTGCGGGATGAGGTTGTCTCGCAGGTGATTGACGGCATCGATCGCATGGTCGTCACCGGAGTCCGCGTTGAGAGGAATAAAGCCGGCCTCTGTATCACCCGCGTCGTTGAACTCAGGCTCCTGCGCAATCTGGCCGAAGAAGGCGTCCGGGTTGTCGGGCGAGACGGTCTCCTGCTGGACCAGGCTGATCAGCTCAGCAACGGAAGCCTGAATCTCAGGATCGAAGACGTTGCCCTTCTCGCCGGCGTCCACAACGACGATGGCCGGCTGTACCAGACCGAGCGTGAAGT
>JADFRG010000014.1 GCA_022561385.1 Chloroflexota bacterium | reverse complement strand
CATACCGACGCCGCAGCACCATGACCAGGAGAAAGCCCAGGCTAAATATGCCGCCCGCCAGCACGCCCAAAAGCAGCGCAAGAATGATCCCCGGATTTCCTACCGCCAGGCCGATCACACCCGCCAGGACGACGTCGCCGAATCCGAAGGCCACCTCTTCCAGGGGTTGCTTCTTGATCCGCTGCACCAGACGCGCGAACAGGCCCCCCATCAGATAGAGTCCATATACCGCTAGAAATCCAACCAGGCCGCCGAGCAAGGTCTTCTCAGGCCCGCGCGACGGAGCAAGCGATCCGACTACGGCAATGACGATCGCGGCGGGGACGGTCACCACAAAGAGGATAAGGCGATGCTCATAATCGATCACGATGACGAGCAGGAAGTACATTGAAAGCAAGAAACTCGGCCAGAAGAAGAGCGGGGAGGGGTCTATATAGTAGAGCACTAAAGGCCATAGAATGGCCGATGCCTCCACGATAGGCGCTCGATAACCGACCGGAGTGGCACAGTATTCGCACACTTGATTTCCGCTTACGTAGGCCAGAAGACCCGACCAAGCGAGGGACCGCCGGGGAGCACCACACTCCAAACAGGCCGGACCCTCAAGCTGACGCGAACGAGGCAGGCTATCTGCGAGAGCATTGACCAGAATTCCGGTGAGGTAGCCAATGAAGGCAATGATGATGGGCACGAGCCTACATTATAGGTCTCCGGCGCTCACGCAAAAGCCGACCCAGAGTACCGGCTTACGCTAACGCTGGTTGTGCATTGGAAACTCCACCGCGCGGGCGGCACATTTGCCTTGCTTCGCCTGGCAACGGTAGGGTAATAACTTCGACGACGCAGAATAAGAAGGTACCCATCGAATTTGCTGAGCTGCTCGTCGTTCAACGTGACAGATGCATGCAGTCGCTGATGCTCGAGCCCTTCCGGAGAGATCATCAGGCGGTAGGCGGTCGAATATGTATCCCGGGGCCGGGTGTTCGTAATAAATAGGGGGATGGCAACCAGTGCTCAGCCCCCCACGCTCGCTGCGGTCAGTACGAGGAGCCGCCTAACCTTAACCTTGCGTCGGGAGATCAGCCCCAAACAAGCGAGCATCAACACCCATAAAACGACGGTTACCCGTGCCGGCAAGTAGAGGTAGAAGCCGATTCCAGCGGCCACTCCGCCGATAAATGCGATCAGAGGGGAACGCGTTCGGAGGCCTTGAATCAGGAATGCCAATGCGATCAACTCGAACAGCAATGCTGAATTGTCCCAAAGTGCCATGCGGTTCAACATCCACAGCGAGTGGTTGACTCCGACCATCACGGCCGCGCCGAAGGCCACCATGCGTTGCGGCGCCGACAACCAAAATAGGACCTAACTGGCAGCAATGGTAAGCAAGCCTAGGCCGGCATGCACGACCCTCATCGTCGAGAGCTCGATCCCGCCTATAACGCGCCCCACCCAGCCAAAAGACGAAACTAGATAAAACGGCAAAAAAAGGTATTGGCTGATCCCAAACAGATCAACGCCGGGCCAAATAAGCTCGGTTTCAAGCCTCATCAGTTCAACTTCGTCGTTGTGCACTGGAAAAGGGAGCGAGTACAGGTCGACCAGATACACCGGCCGAGGATGCTGAGCAGGAGCAAAACTATCAGTAGGTCGCGGGAGGGGATTCGCACTCGGACCTGATCTCGAGGCTCCAGTCGCCAATTTCCCCAACCGAATATGGCTATCGAACCGGCCAGACCGCCGCGACCTCCCACCGGAACCCGACGATTTTGTATGTCCCGAGTGCCGCGAGCCAGCCTACAAATCCCAGGATCAACGGGCCCGCCAGCCAATATTCGGAAGGGATGGTCGGCAGCGGCGTCCGGATTACTTGGCGAATTTGCATTACGCTTCCCAGATTTCCGGCAGACACATCCCCTGATCACCAGGCCCGATTACAGGCAGGGAGTCTAGACTTTCCCAAATATTCATCTTCAACCCCCCTTACCTTCCAACGCATTGGCAGAAAATTCTCCATCAAAATACCGCATCAAGCGAGGGGGCGGGTACTGGGCGAACCACAAGGGCTAAGCCTGCTAGTCGCGAGCGGCTGCGGGAGTGCTGAGGAAACGTCCTCGGGGCACGAGACGGTAGGTACCCCGGCGATCATCGAGGGTGTAACTAGGAGGCGATGGCGACCGCCTTCAGACACTCGTCTTGAAAGCTCTCTTCTGCCTTCAAGCAGAATGCCTCAAGGTCTGCCTCGGCTTCAATAACCAGGGGTGCGCGTCGGATAATAGTGTCGTAGCAGCTTTGCTTCTCACCGGGAACGTCCAAACGCGAACAGAAGTCGAGCGCCACATCTTGCCCGTCAGGAACCCAGAATGAGTTTTGGACCGCCCCAGTGAGGCACCAAATGCGTGGGTTTCCGAGCGGAGCTGCGCCGCAGTCGGCGATCGCATCGATATTGTTGTCGAGCCTTAATCCGCCCACGTCCCGGCCCATACTTTCAAAACACGGTTGCTGATACCGCTCGCCTGCCTCACCACAGGCCTCGGCGACCTTCGAGAAATCCCAGTCAAAGATCTGAACCATGCGAGAGGTCTGATAGAAATAACATGCGTTTTTGTATTTCTCCGGCACGATATCGCAGGGGAACTGCGGGTCATCGCTGAGATAATCAGTGAAATGTCCGATTGTGGGCGACAGCCCGCCCACTACGTTCTCCATGAACACGCCCGAATAACAGGATTCGGCTCCGTCGGGAATCAGATCGCAGTTCGAGAGCGCTTCGAGCAGCTCGTAGTCGGAAAACGCCATCAACCCGTGGCCAACGCCATGGAAGCATTGGTGGCTGAAGAATGGATTGAGCCCCGAACTGCAGATAATGGCCAGGTCTTGTTCCAGGTTTGCGGTCCCTTTATCCCGGAAGTAGGACTCCGTAGCGCCATGGTAGCAGCCCGAATGACACTCGGCGCTGCAAGTTTGAAAGGCCTGGGCATTGAAAATCTCGTACGCGTAGCGCCCCGCCTTATGCGCTGTCGAATGGCAGTCGCCGTATTCGGCCTGGAGCTCATACAGATACTGGATGGTCAAAGCCGGCCCATATTTGCGAATGTACGAATACAGCGCGCCTTCATCTTGAAAGATTTCAGGTGAGATTTCCGGGATGTCATCGTCGTACGCGCGTTCAGGTCGCTCGGTAGGCTCGGTCTGCAGGGCCGGATCCGCGATCCCTTCTACCTCCAGCACGTTCACTTTGCCTCCGAACTCCGGATTCAAATGATCATGGAATCGCCACGTTCCAGGGTGGTTGAATTTGAACCTGTAGCTGTCCCCGGGCATCAACGGCGCGCAGGCATCAAAGCTGGTCAATTGTTCATCCGTGCCACAATACTCCGCTCCTGCTTCCGGATACATGCGGTGCGTGGGATGGATGTTGGAGGCCGGCCAGTGTGGTTCCTCTCCCACGTTTTCGAAGATCACCGTGTCCCCCTGGGCGATCTCAAACGATTTCGGGTCGTAGCCCTGCTCATCAATAAACACGGTGATTTCTTTTCCGACCGGCTCTTCGCTACTCTTCAACTCGGAGCAGGCCGACACCGCGAATCCTAGAAGGGCGACGAGACCAACCGACCTCAACCAGAGCTTTCGCCTTCCCTGATCCGATGAGGTAGTAGAGATATCACTCACGATTCGACCCCTATCCCTGCCCCAAAGAGGCAGACCGATTCAAATTCATCCGCTAACTGGGCGCACAAATCTCGGGCATCCATCAGATCCACGACCTGGTTGCTAAGATTGAATCCCATCCGTTGATAACACAGGAGGCGATATTCTTCGAACACCGTATTACAAAAAGCCTTCGCCCGCGTCAGGTCCAGTGCGTCAAAATTTAATACGTTGTCAATCGCGCCAAGAACACACTCGTCGAGGTAGCCACCTGGAAACATCAAGCAGATTTGCCAGGAGGCATCTTCGAAGGCGATGGTTTCTAAATCTTCAATGAAATTAATCTGCCAAACAGGGTTGGTCACCATCAACCCGATGCTCTGCAGGCAGGAGGAAATATCGTCGTCCTCCGCCTGCAGACAGGCGTTCGTGGCACTTTCGACGTCGTTGTTGTAAAACGTCATCAGGTATCCCGCGTGATTGATGTAACACTCATGTTGGTATTGGCCCGCCAACCCGTCGCAGGGCGCGAGCGGATCCACATCCGAAAAGACGCCGTCGCGCGCGAAGTTCCCCATACCGGCGCTGACATTTTCCATAAACACACCCTGCCAACATCCGTCTTGCGCCATGGATGTTCCGAAGGTGTCGCATTCATCCAGTGCTCGGGTCAGGTCATAGGCGGCGGCCATCATGACTCCGTGTCCCACGCCGTGGTAGCAGTAGAACTGGAACTTAGATGAATAACCATCTTTAAGCGACTGGCAGATCAAGTCGGCCGCCGCGGATGAACTCTCCGTTCTGCCAAGTGCGAACTCGAAGAAGCCATGCTGGCAGCCGCCGTTCAAACTTTCCATCGGACATAAGAGAAACGCCTGTTCGTTGATTCCGTAGGTTTCCGCGGTCTGCCGGCCGATCCGGTGAGCGAGCTGATGTTCGTCTACAACGGTGCTGACGGTCCCATCCTCCCGCAACCGGTTTACCAGCTCGACCGCAATCTCAGGTCCGCTGGAGATCACTTGTCCGCGAAAATACTCCTCGAAACAGTCGAAATCGTCATTGAGGCAACCGGTTACGGCCTGCAGATAGATGGTCTCGAAATCCACCTCCGGAGGTAGGCGGAACTCGGTGTTGACCTCCGACGCGGGATCCAACGAGACGGATGAGCTCTGAAAGGTCTCTGCGACGAACAACCGGACCGCATCAAAGATGCGCGCGAGGAACATGCGCGCGGATTCGTACAGACGGGCGAGGCCGCTTCGGGAGGTCTGATCGGAACTCGCGGGCCGATCCACCAATGCCTCGTCGGTATCCAGGAGCACATCCACCTCTGCGGTATTCTGTGGATTCAGGTGATCGTGGAATCCCCAGCTTCCCTCCTGCAAGAAGGTAAACGTCCAGCTGTCCCCGGGAAGGATGGGTCGCCGCGCATCAAGATCCGGGTAGAGCTCATGCGTAGGATGAATATTGGAGGCCGGCCAGTGATCAAGTTCTCCCGCATTCAAGAACTCGATAGAATCCCCGACCAGGATCGCCAGCCGGCTCGGTGAAAATCCATCCTCGGAAATTTCTACGGTGTAAGTGGTTCCTGACTGGGCCTGCGCGAGCATAGAAACCCCTACGAGGGCAAATACGGTAATCAGTAGCGCGGCCCAGTGGTGCAGCGCAAAGTGAATGATCGATCGAAACATTGAAAGGGGGCGGCTCGCTCTTTAAACGAACCGCATTTGTGCCTGTGGTCGCGATCTTAACATTAGCCGCGGCCGGATGCTAGTAGGCTAGTACAGAATAACCAAGTCACCCGAACCGTGGTTGGAGGCCCCAGGAAACGGATGGTAGGATAGTCGGCCGATATGATTCCCGTAAACGAACCGGTCGTGGGCGCGAGAGAGATGGAGTATGTCGATGAGTGCCTGAAGACCGTATGGATCTCCTCTGCGGGTCGATTCATAAACGAGTTTGAAACTTCCTGGCCAAGTATTGTGGCGTCGAACATGGCGTCGCCGTCAGCAACGGCACGCCCGCCTTTCAAATCGCGCTGCGAACTCTAGAACTCGAGCCCGGCGACGAGGTGATTTTGCCCACCTTCACGATCATCTCCTGCGCGCTGGGCGTGCTGTATAACGACGCGGTTCCAGTGCTGGTGGATAGTGACCCCGTCACCTGGTGTATTGACGTCGGCCAGATTGAAGCGAAGATCACCGATCGCACACGCGCGATTATGCCGGTTCACATTTACGGACACCCGGTGGACATGGATCCGGTGCGCGATTTGGCCGAGAAATACGACCTTCGTGTCATTGAGGACGCGGCCGAAGCGCACGGAGCCGAGTACCTGACCCATCGCGGCCGCGAGGATGAACGATGGGTTCGAGCCGGAAGTCTGGGCGACCTCAGCACCTTCAGCTTTAATGCAAACAAACTCATAACTACCGGCGAAGGGGGCATGGTGTTAACGAACGACCCGGCCGTCGCGGATCATTTGCGCACCCTCAGGAACCTGAGTTATCGAACCGACCGACGCTTTTGGCACACAGAGCTTGGGTACAACTTTCGCATGACCAACCTTCAGGCAGCGGTGGGACTGGGACAGGTCGAGAGAATCGAGCAGATTGTCGAGCGCAAGCGTTGGATGGGAGCCGCCTACACGGAGCGATTGAAGGGGATCCCGGGTCTGAAACTACCTATCGAGCGACCCTGGGCCAGGTACGTGTACTGGATGTATGCGGTCGAGCTAGAGCAGGCCGCAGGGCTTGACGCCTCGCAGTTTGCCCAGAACCTCCAGGAGCGCGAGGTTCAGACCCGGCCCTTCTTTATAGGAATGCATGCCCAACCGGTGCTGCGCGATCGCGGTCTGTTTGAGGGTGAGGAGTACCCGGTAGCCGACAAGATCTCGCGGCAGGGCCTGTACCTCCCGTCCGGGATGGCGCTCTCCGAAAGCCAGCTCGATCAGGTATGCGAGGCAGTTCGTGAGGTTCTAACATGAGTGGGGATTCCTTCGGCACTCAATATGCCTCACTTTACGACACTTTGTATTTCGACAAGGACATATGAGGCGGAGTGTGATCTGATCGAGCAGGTCGTCCGCCGATACGGGAGTGGCAAATTCGTCTCAGTTCTAGATCTGGGCTGCGGAACCGGCGGCCACAGCCTCCCCTTGAGCCAACGCGGCTATGCCGTGACCGGGGTTGATCTTTCCGAACCGATGCTTGCTCAGGCCCGTCTAAAAGCTAATGATGTCAATTTTGTGCAGGGTGACGTTCGTGAGCTCGACCTCGGCCGACGCTACGACGTTGTGCTCATGATGTTTGCAGTGCTCGGTTACCAAACCAGTGATGAAGATCTGGAGCGCGCGCTTGGCACCGTCGCTCGACACCTCGACCGCGGAGGGTTATTTATCGGGGATGTTTGGTACGGCCCGGCCGTGGTTGCGATTCGGCCCTCCGAACGGTCCAAGGTGATCAAGATGGCGGACGGTGAGCTCACACGCCTGGCAACGCCGAGTCTGGATCCAATCTACAACCTTTGCACCGTCGAATACAAACTAGTCGATGGAGCGGGGGTTGTTGTGGGCGAGGAGCAACACACCATGCGATACTTCTTTCCTGAGGAACTCGCGCGCTGGTTCTCCAAGGTGGGACTCGAGCTGAGGGCTATGTATTCATTTCCCGACATAAACTCCGATCTGACCCCGTCCACCTGGAATGCGCTGTTCTGTGCCAGCGCCTCATAAATCTCCCACAACCCCGCGGGCGGAAAGGCCCAAACACGGCCTGGTTTCCTTTATCCTTCCGACTTACAACGAACTCGAGACCATCGCCGATCGGATCCAATCTATTCTTGAGGCAGTGGGCGACCCGATGGAGATTATCGTAGTCGATGACGATTCCCCCGATCGTACCTGGAGCACTGTGGAAAAGCTGAACGATCCCAGGATCAAGGTCATTCGAAGGGAAGGGACGCGGGGTCTGGTCACCGCAATCAATGGCGGGATCATTGAATCTCAGGGCGAACTCGTCGGATGGATGGACGCCGATATGAGCATGCCGGCCGATCTATTGCCCTCCATGATCGAAATGACCGATCAGCATCCGGTAGTTGTTGGCTCGCGCTACGTGGACGGCGGGCTTGACGATCGGCCTCAGTTCCGAGTGGTCACCAGCCGCATGATCAACTGGCTAGCAGGAGCCGTCCTGAGGAGCGGCATCAAGGACTACGACAGTGGCTTTATTATGCCGCGCCGCGAGGTAATTGATAAAGCTACCCTGCTTCCCCTCGGCTACGGTGCGTATTTTATCGACTGGCTATACACCTGCCTTAAGAAAGGAGCCCCCATACTTGAGATTCCCTATACTCTTGTAGATCGGGCTCGCGGCCGCTCAAAATCCACGCCTAACCTATGGCAGTTCGGAGTAACCGGGCTTGGATATGTGATGACGATTTTCCTCGCAAGGTTCCGCACGCACGGCTAGCAGCGATGGAATTGGCGACTCCCCTTCCCCAACCCAGTCGCGATCGGGTCGGCGCCCTGACCGCACTGATCCTGATCGCCTACGCACTGATCCGTATTGTCACTCTTCCCACTCTGGAAACCGAACTGGCGGCACTAGGGATTGTTGTGCCGGTCCGTATCGACGTGCGGGTGGTGATGCTTTCGCTTGCTGCCGCCCTGGCATCCAGCGGTGCGCTCTGGGTACTGCAATCTCATCCCCTGGCCAACATTCGGCGCCCAGAGTATCCCGTCGGTCTGCTTCCTGGCCTGGCGGCGCTTGGGATGGGTGCCACATTAAATCAACTTCCGGTAGGCGCGGTTTGGCTGCTCGGGCTGACCTTTGCCGGGATCCTGCTAGTGGGGGTGCTGTATGCGGAATTTCTTGTGTTCGATGAGCACGACCCGCGTGCCCGCAGCGCGATTGTCGGACTGCGAACCTTAGGTATTGTTCTTGTAGTGGGGGTTGCCTTCGGGACGCTGGCGGGTGGGCTCAGGGCCGTATTCAGCGTACCCATCCTATTCGCCGCCAGCACGATCGTATGCTGGCGCTCGCTGAGACTCGAGACTGCTCGTACAGCGGTGTGGCCGTACTCCGCGGCTTGCGGATTGATTGCGTCGCAGATCGCCTGGGGTCTGCACTATTGGCCAGTTCGTCCCATGCAGGTCGCGCTGGTGGTGGGCCTGGCCACCTACGTGGCGATCGGCCTGCTGGTAACGATCGTGCGAAAGACCCTTAATCCACGCGTGGCTTATGAATTCGCGGCCGTATCGATTTTGGCACTTGGTGCGGTTCTATTCCTTGCCTGAACCCACGCTCAGTTCCACTTCGATCGCCAACCCACGTTCGTAACGGTAGGCTCGGCAGATCCAGTCCGCCCTATCCTGGAACCAGATTAGCTGGGCGGCTTCGGGATAAGCGGCCTCGCGCAGGTCAATCTGGGAGGGGGCGGGAGGGCCGTCGGGGTGGGAATGGTAGATAGCGAGCAGCTCCCATCCGCTTTCCTCAAAGCCGAAAAGCGCCTGCACCTGTTCCGTTGGATCCATGCGGAAACGAACCAGGCTACCCGCGGCGTTCTTGATGGTAACAACTTGCTCTACGAGATGCTCCGAAGAAGCCCTGGACCCCCCCAGGAGACCGCAGGCCTCCATGGGTGATTCCCGAGAGACGTGTTCAAGCATCTGTTGGTATTGCTCGTGCGAAACGCGGATCCCATCCATCTTCAAGGCTGAATCGCGGCCGATTCAGCCTTGAATGCCGCCCTCAGTCAGGCTGCGCATGTCTCCCAAGGCCGCCTCGAGTTCCTCTTCGGTCAGGGGGCGATCGCCGCTGAGATGAATCAGGGACTGGGATTGGACCTTTTCCGTGGCCACCACTCTTATGGTCGTGTTTCGCTTTAGGGCCTCCTTTACGAGCTCGGCGCCCTGATCATATCCAATGAGCGGGTTGAGGGCGGTGACAACAATGGCATTCTTCTCCAGCCATCCGGAGGCCTTATCCGCATTGGCGGAAAGACCCATAACACAGCGCTGGGTAAAAGCCCGAACCGCACCAATCGTCACCTGCATCATCTCGAACAGGTTATGTGCCAGAATCGGCATCATCACGTTGAGCTCAAGTTGACCGCCCTGTGCCGCCAGGGACACGGTGGTATCGCACCCGACGACATGGTACATGGCCATATTCAACATTTCAGCCATCACCGGATTGACCTTCCCGGGCATGATGCTCGATCCGGGCTGCACCGCAGGGAGTCGAAGCTCGTCCAGACCGGTCGCGGGCCCCGAAGACAGGAGACGAAAATCGTTGGCAATGCGAGTCAGCGTCAGCGCCAGGGTCCTCATGGCGGCGGAGAAATCGACCATATCCGCCATCGACTGCATACTCTCAAATAGATTGTCGGACGACTCAAGTTTTAAGCCCGAGAGTTCTTGAAGCCGCGCCACCATACGCCGGTGGTATTCCGGATGGGCATTCAGTCCGGTTCCGGTTGCCGTGCCCCCAATACCCATGCGCCTTAACCCCTCGGCCGCGCGCTCGATTCGCTCCCGGTCGCGTGCCACCGCCGTAGCGTAGCCGCCAAATTCTTGGCCCAGACGGATCGGGACCGCATCCTGCAAATGGGTTCGCCCAGACTTTACGACGTCATCGAATTCGCGGGCTTTCTCCTCCAACGCCTCGCCCAGCTCGTTCACAACCTCCAGCAGCTCGTCCAGGCGCCACAAACAGCCCAGCCGGATAGCGGTTGGGATGGTGTCGTTCGTGGATTGCGCCATGTTCACGTGGTCGTTCGGATGAACGCGATATTCGCCGAGCTCGCCTCCCAGAATGACGGTGGCTCGATTGGCAATCACCTCATTTGTGTTCATATTGTGGCTGGTTCCGGCCCCGGCCTGGAACGGATCTACAACAAATTGATCGTCCCAGTCGCCCTCAATCACCTCCTGGGCCGCGGTGGCGATCGAATCCGCCAGATCTTGATCGAGCAGGCCCAGGTCGGCATTCACCTCGGCGGCGGCGCGCTTGATGGTGGCCATGGACCAAATGAAGGCGCGCCAGGGCCGCAGCCCGCTGATGGGGAAGTTCTCGACGGCGCGCACGGTTTGGGCGCCATAAAGCGCATCACTGGGAACTTTTACCTCTCCCATTGAATCTCTCTCCGCGCGGACGTTGCTCATGTTTTTTCCTCTTGTGGATCCATTAGGGGCTTCGGCTACGAGCCTTCAGCCTTCGTGCCCCAAGCTATCGACCCTCGTGCTTCGAGCCCTCGATGGCCGTGATCTGGGCCACCGGCCCTCATGCTTCCGAGCCTTCGACCTTCGTGCTCAGGCCTGGAGGCCCGTAAGCTCAGGGCCTCTCGTTCTGAGCATAATGCCTCGAACCCCGAGGCCCTAGCAAAAAAAGGGAGCCCGAGGGCTCCCTCTCTATGTTCAACGCAGGATTCGACTACTCATCCAGGGCCTTGTAGCCCATGCCCTCCGTGAAATAATCGTAATTGGGGGGGATATCGGGCGAGAAGTCGATCTCCTCTCCGGCTTCGGCCGCGCGTGTCGCAAACACCTTGACCGGCTCGCCGTGTTCGTCCTCACCCTCCCATGTCTCATCGTATCCGGCCGTTCCTTGCGGCATGCTGAGTACTTCGCCGCCCTTGGCCACATAATCCGTGGGCACTTCCTCTTCAACGAAGATGGCTTCGTATGGACACTCCGGAATACACGCCCCGCAATCGATGCAGGTATCAGGGTCGATGTAGAACCAGGGCCACTGCTCAACCGGCTTTCCCGGAAGGATACACTCGACCGGGCAAACATCCACACATGATCCGTCTCGCAAGCAAAGGCTGGTGATAATGTACGTCATTCAGTTCCTCCAACGAACGGGGTAACTCTAGCCGGCGGCCTCCTGAAATCGCCTATCGACCCCGGCCCAGTTTACAACATTCCACCAAGCTTCAATGTAGTCCGCTCGACGGTTTTGATAGTTCAAGTAATACGCATGTTCCCAAACATCCACCCCGAGGATCGGGGTCATGCCGTCCGACAAGGGAGTATCTTGATTCGGCGTGGACAACACCTGCAGCGCACCCGCACCGTCCACGGCAAGCCAACTCCAACCGCTCCCAAACCGCCCGAGGCCGGCCTTGGATAGCTGGTCCTTGAACGAGGCAAAATCGCCGAACGCGGAGGATATGGCCTCGGCCAGCGAGCCGTCCGGTTCACCAGCGCCATCCGGAGTCATCACGGACCAGAACAGGTTGTGATTTGCGTACCCTCCGCCGTTGTTGCGAACTGCCGTGCGCACTCCCTCTGGAACAGCACTTAAGTCCGCGAGTATTTCCTCCACCGACTTGCCTGCCAGGTCGGGTGCGGATTCGAGCGCCTTATTGAGGTTATTTGTGTACGCCGCATGATGCTTCGAATGATGAATTTCCATCGTCCGGGCGTCAATATGCGGCTCCAGCGCGTCGTAAGCGTAGGAAAGCTGCGGAAGTTCAAAGGCCATGGCTCATCTCCTCCCCAGGGGGGTCACCATCGCGGGATAGTCCGCGGTGATCAGTCTGGTCGCACAAAAAGCTCGGGCTGTGGCATTCTGCAAGCCCGCTCCGTTTGTGTCATCGTTCACTATTTTAGACCCCTGCGTCGTATAAAGTCAACGTTGTCAGAGACCAAAATCTATTCGCTCGCTTCGGCGGCCATGCGATTCATTTCACCGTTGACCTCAACTAATAAGTCTAACAGAGTTATGAATAATACCCTGTTATCTCAGCCGAAGAACGTGGACATTCAATTAGGTATCTGCTCCTCGTTGAGTCGTTTCCTTGGATTCATCCGCGTCCTCTACAACTTCTTCTACAAGATCGCTTCGGAACTCCGCTGACTCCATTTCGGCCTGCTCCAGACCGAACAGATCACAAACATCTGAATCAAGTTCCTCCGCAAATGGATTATTAGCAACCATTGGCAGGGAAAGGCATAAGTATGATGCTGCCTCGTCGTTTGCTACCGATCCATCTCTGAGATCCAAGGTAGGGATAGCGAGAATTCGAGCATAGTTTGCTACTGTTCGCTATCTTGACCGCCCCGTGACTGAAGAGTGGTTTCATTCCATCAATGCCAATTGTAGAATCCCTTTCGCTAGGCGCATATGAATACCAGCGAGTTGCGGCCACTATCCCGGATGTTCATCTTGACATGTTTGGTGATCGTCATCGTTGGAGCCTCCCTCTCTTTAGCGGATCTGGGCAAGCAGAGTTTGTGGCTCGACGAGGCCTTTACTTGGTCCTTCGTGCGGTTGAATTGGCCTCGCGCCATCCAGGCAATCCGAGCTGACGCAGTGAACCCTCCGTTTTACTACCTGTTTGTAAAGGTCGTGACTTCTGGAGTCGCCCTGAACGAGGCAGCCCTACGGTTCCCCTCGGCCTTGGCACAAATTATCGGGATTGTGGCGGCCATCTTCCTCGGATATCGTCTGGGCGGCGAAGCCGGCGGAGCCGCCGCTGGACTCCTGTGGGCCACTCACCCGCTCATTATCTGGGCCTCGCGCGAAGCACGCCCGTACGCGTTGGCCGCGGCTCTTGGGGTGGGTGCACTTGGCGCTTTTGTCACGCTCCGTCATTCGCCATCCAGCCGTACCTCTGTCGCGGCGGTCGTATTTCTAGCTCTCGGATTACTCACCCATTACTTCTTCTTTCTACTAGTGACGGTTCTAATACTCCTGGCCCTTATCGACCTGCGTCGTTCTCCGGCCTTCTTTCGACGCTGGACAATCCTCAGCCTTATTGCGATGATCCCCCTGGCGATCTGGCTAACCTTCTATTTCTCACAATTCTCACAAGACTCTGCGTTCCAGAGGATCGGATGGATCCGAACCCCGCATCTAGCGGACGTCCCCTTGACCTTGTGGAATCTGATCTCCGGCTATGCCGGCGTCATCGATATCGCTTCTTTGGCATTCGGGGTTGTCGTGATTGTGGCGCTCGGCCTGGCCGTCTCCTTTGGAGATCGATCACAGTTGGCCGGGCTTGCGCTTGCCGGGCTGCTGATACCTGTTATTGCGGTGTGGGTGATCTCGCAGCGGCGGCCGGTTTATGTGGACCGATACTTCATCGTCCTGATGCCGCTCATCGCAAGTATTGTTGCTCTGGGTGCGTCGGCGGCAGCCAGGCAGCTCGCACGGCCCTGGGCCCGCTGGACGGCGGTCACCGTCTGCGCGCTTATTGCTGTGAGCGCCGGATTTTCCGTCCACCATGCATGGAAGTTTGATAAGGAAGACTGGCGCGGGCTGGCCGCCTTCTTGGAGTCCCGAGGCGCCACGGAAGGTTCGTACTCCGTTTCGGGGCTTGAGATCGCCTTGCCGCTCGCCTACTATGGTCTTGCCGACGTGAACGCCGGATTGCCGCCGCTCGTTCCTGCATGCGGGTCATCCTGTTGGTGGATTTTGCGCCAGCCGTACACTGCAACCCATGCGGTGTCGCAGCCGGTTTCGGAGCCAGAGCGCGACGAGGCACCGACAGTTCCCGAGCAATGCATTCGGAAAGACGAATGGCAGAGTTCCAGTGGAGTACGCGCCTGGGAGATCCTGTGTCCGGCGAATAGCGGATGAGCCGAGCATCCATCGCCTCCATGCCGGCAGCCGCACCGGCGTTCGCGCTCGGGCTTCTCATTACACGCCTCTTGGTACCCGAGCGGTCTATCGATGCGGTCGGGCCCCGCGCGATCGTGGATGCTCTCTTTGCGCTCGGTCTTGTCGGCTTGATTTTGTACTGCGGGCGGGGTCTTGGGCAATTTATTCTCCGCCGACTCCAGATCGGGACGGCCGACCCCTTGCTTGCTCTAGTCATCTCGCTTGCCCTTGGGCTGGGCGTGCTTGCCTACGGCGTCCTGGCCCTCGGTCTGGCGGGTAGGCTCTCTTCAACTACCGTATTCCTATGGCTCACGATCTCAGGATTATTCGCATGGCGCGAGACTGTCACCATGGGAAACAGGTGGGGAGATCCATTTCGCGCCTTTCGCTCCCTGCACCCGGGGCTCAAGGCCGGTCTATTGACCGCGGTCGGCATCTTTGGTTTAAGCGTCGTTCAAGCGCTGGTTCCGGTATGGGACTACGACGGACTAATGTATCATCTGCAGGCCCCAGCCCTGTTCCTGCGCTCCGAAAAACTTATGCTCCTCCCAGATTTGTGGCAGGCCAACGGCCCGCTGCTGGCCGAGATGCTCTATCTAATCGGACTGGGTGCCAAGAGCGAGGTTTTCAGCAAGGTTCTCCACCTGTCATTGACCGCGATATTGCTTTTATCGACTTTCGCCGTGGCGCGACGGCATCTTGGCGACCGCGGGGGATGGCTTGCAGGCGGAATTCTCCTGGGGATCCCGATTTTCCCAATATGGGGAAGCCTCGCATATGCCGATATGGCATGGGCGCTGTTCGAATTCCTTGCTGTGGCGGCGTTCCTCGAATGGCGCAAGGAACGTCGACCCCAGTGGATCATCGTGAGTGGTGCCCTAGCGGGATTCTCGATGGGGTCCAAGTACACCGCGATCGCCCTGCTCCCAATTCTCCTGCTGGCTTTCCTCACCGAACGGGGTCGGGGCACTGTTGCTGAGAAGTTCCGCAAAACCCTATGGTTCGGTGGGGCGGCGGCGCTCGTCGCCGCGCCTTGGTACATAAAGAACCTGATCTGGGCCGGTAACCCTTTTTACCCATTCTTCATCGGAGGTCCGGATTGGCCTGCAGAGCGTGTGGCCATGCTAATGGCCTTCCTGCGGTCATTCGGCGTTGGGCATTCCCCGCTCGATACTTTACTCCTACCGCTTCATCTCTACACGCAGCGGGCAGCTTTTGGAACATTCATCAGCGAGATCGACGTGCCGAGCCTGCTCTTCCCGCTCATTCTTGTGTTTCCGTTTATTAGGCGCCAACACCCCCTTCGTCCCCTAGGTTGGATGGCGCTCTTGCGATTTCTATTGTGGGCTGCTGGCACTCAACAGACCCGCTTCCTTCTTCCCCTTTACCCTGTTCTGAGCCTCATGACAGCCTGGCTTCTCGACGCTTGGCTGACTCGCCTTGGGCCAGCCAAGAAGTGGACCAGAATCATCGTTCCGGGCATCGTCGCGGGGCTGGTGGGCGTCACGTTGGCATTCCAGGTCATCTACCTCGCCGGCACGCGGCCGATCCCAGTAGTAATCGGCCGCGAATCCAAGGATTCCTTCCTTCAGCGGAGGGTCGATGATTACCCGACCGTCCGCTACATTCGCTCATCTCTAGAGCCAACGGATCTCGTATACATGGCCTGGGACGGCCAAGGTTACTACTGCGCCGACCGCTGCCTGGCCGATGCCGAGCAGTCCCAGTGGACTCAACTCGCGCTCGGGGAAGCGACGCCTAGCGGCATCGCGGCCCGGCTCAAGCGGCGAGGCGTCACCCATCTTCTTCTCGATCTAGACGGAATGAGCTTCCTGCTTCAGCATGATCCAACTGGATCTCACCTAAGCGCAGCCAATGTTTTCTTCCAGTCATTTGAGCCAGATTGCCTGACAGAGTTGCGGCGCGATGAGCAAATTGTGCTTTACGCGTTGTCCTGTGAGTAGAAGAGGCATTCGGAAAGAGATCTGGCTAATCCAGGCAGGCGTCGATCATTCCCTTTCACGATCGCGCCAAACCTCTTAGACTCTAGCCTTCCTTGACTGATGGCGAGCATGTAGTGCAAGATCGGGATTCTCGGCTACCGATTGGTGCTGTCCTTGCGTTCGCGATCCTGGCAGCCGCGTTTTCTTCAATATTTATCCGGTTCGCTCAATCCGAAGCCTCCTCGCTGGTTATCGCCGCCTATCGGCTGGCAATCGCCAGCTTACTGCTCTCCCCGATTCTTGTGTTCCGCTATCGGGGCGAGGTTCGAGCACTTTCTCGCAGCGACTCTCGTCTTTCGCTGGTCGCAGGCTTATTCCTCGCCCTTCACCTGGGGACTTGGATAACGTCGCTCGAATATACCAGCGTGGCCAGCTCGGTCGTGCTGGTCCAGACCACCCCTCTGATGGTCGCCGCGTTATCTCCACTGCTGCTCGGGGAGCGGATCGGACGAAATCTATTCATGGGTTTACTGATAGCCACGTTAGGCAGTCTGACGGTGGCTATCAGCGACGTGTGCGGGGAGGCGGGATGTATGCGGCTGGACGAGCTACTCCGAGGGAGTGCAATCCGAGGCGATCTGTTGGCCCTCGCAGGCGCGGCCGCCGGCGCGGGTTATGTGCTCGTCGGGCGTCGAGTGCGTCGGTCGGTCTCGCTGGTCCCTTACATTGGAATTGCCTATGGCGCGGCCGCGGCGGTGCTCATTGTTGCCGCGCTCCTGACGGGTGCACCGCTGGTCGGTTTTGAGCCCTCGACCTATTTGTGGCTCGTACTTCTAGCCGTGTTCCCTCAACTGGTTGCTCACACCGCATATAATTGGGCGCTTGGGTATCTGGCCGCGGCCGTCGTATCGCTGGTACTTCTTGCCGAGCCCGCCGCCTCCAGTGTTCTAGCCTTGCTCATTCTCGACGAAACACCCACGATGTTACGACTGATTGGCGGCAGTTTGATATTAATTGGAATCGGCCTGGGAACCTACCGTACGAACTCGGACCGATCAAGCACTTGAGGGAGGAATCCGATGCAAATTCGATGTTATCGATGTGGGTGGAGCTTCGCAATTAAGAAAGATGAGGCCGCCTTTGCACTCCAGGCGTTGGAGGAGACTGGCGGCACCCACTACGACTCAAGCTGTCCCCGCTGCCGCCATTCCAATCGGATCTCGCTTGAGCAGCTGAGGAACGCCGCCCCGCGTACGGCGAACGAGCCCAGTTCTGATAGGCCGCGGGAGGCGCAAGGCGCCGGTGCGGAGGGACCCGAGCCAGAGTCGGGAGAACCAGAGCCTGAAACGAAGGATTCGGTAACGGAAGTCGACTCGGGGGGATCCAAGCCTGCGGCATAACCTCAGGCGGCCTCCGCAGCGTTTGGAGGAGCCCCCCATGAGCGGCTCGAGCCGGCATGCAGCCCGCCTAACGTCACCATAACGGCCGCTACAATTATTACCGTATCAAACCCGAATTGGTCGGCCAGGAATCCGCTGACGAGAATACCGATGGCCCCGGTGGCAAAGGTGAAGCCCAGTACCGCTCCGGAAGCGGTCCCCTCGTAGGTCGGCATCATTCCTTGAGCATGGACCACAATTGGGCTGTGGGAAATTCCAATCAACGCCCCCGCCACGAAAATAATTGGATACCCCCATCCGCCGGCCCCGAAAGGCACCAGGAGCAGCAGTGGAATTCCCGCCAGGATCAGGGTGCGGCTGACAAGCGTACGTTTGTCCATTTGATCCGCGAGCCATCCACCCCCCACTCCACCTAACGCCGAACCGCCCATGTACATCGCGGCGTAAATCCCAAATGCGGCCGGACCGTACCCAAGGTCGATGTAGTATTTGGGGATAAACGCAATCATCGTCATCAATGTCCACGACCGGAGGGCGATCAAAATTCCGAATGGTACGAAGCCCCTCCAATCGCCGGCGCCTGAGAGCGCCTCACTCAGCGAGGCCGAACGCCGGCCTCCGCTGGGGATTTTCAGCCCGGCGTATACTCCCACCGGCAGTACCACCACCAGCAAGATAGCCAACCCCGAGACGCCGCGCAGTTCAACAATCACCCCGCCCAATGCCGGGCCCAGCGCCAGCCCCATTTGACCGAACAAGAAGAAAAGGGATGCCGCGAATGCGATCCGGGCCGTGAGATACCGCCTGGCGCGCTGCGTTGCCTCCGCCGTTCCTGCAGGGTGGAAGGCGGCCGAACCGACCGCAGTGAGAACGAGCAATACCAGTGCCAATCTTCCCGGCAGCAGCACCGCCATGCCGAAGCTGAGCGCCATCCAAAGTATTCCCAGGGTCGCCACCCATCGGGCGCCGATCCTATCGGCCAATAAACCAAACAGGGGCTGCAGGGCAGAACCCATCAGCGTATAGGCCGTACTCAGGACTCCGATGAAGGCATTGGATAGACCCAGGGGGCTGCTGAGGGACGCCAGGATGATCGCCCGCTGACTGTTGAGCAAATCCACCGCAAAGTGACCAGAGACCGCCGCGCGAAATGGGCGATCGGCCCAGAGGCTCATCAATAGAGGTCCTGCTCCGCAATGTAGTCGGCCACCCTGCGCGGGACCAGGTATCGATAGGCTTTGCCTGAAGCCACTCGGTTGCGGATGTCGTGGGAAGCAATATCCACCAGTGGAACGTCCAGAAAATGGACTTTGTCGACGAGCCCGGGAAGTTGTGCCTCCAGCTCTTCGAGATTGGCCTCAACGTCGGGGCGATTCAATATCACGATCGCATCCGTGAGCTCGACGAACCGCGCGGGTGAGTGCCAGCCCGGCAAATCCCGAAGCGAATCCTTGCCCATCACGTAGGCTCGTTTATCGTCGGGCCGCCGCTCGGCCAGCTCGGCCAAGGTGTCCACTGCGTAATGCGGCCCGGGACGATCGACTTCCAGCCTCGAAATCTCGAACGCCGGGTCATTTCCGATGGCAAGCTCGACCATCCTCAGCCGGTGCTCGACCGGAACAAGCGGTTGATCCGGCTTGTGCGGAGGCTCGCCGGTCACGACCCAGAGCACCTCGGTCAGGCCCAGTTCGGACCTGGCCTCATCCGCCAGCACCAGATGGCCGATGTGCGGCGGATCGAAGGTGCCGCCAAACACTCCGATCACTCCTCCCACTCCATTTCATGCTCGCCAATATGCACCGTATCCCCGGCTTTGATACCCGCTTCCAGCAACTCCTTATTGACCCCAATTCGGACCAGCAGGCGCTGGAACCGCCGCACCGCTTCCTCGTACTCCCAATAGGTCATGGCGGCCGCACGTTCGATCCCGGCTCCAGACACGCGCCAGGAACCATCCTTCGTGCGTCCGATTTCGAAGGATGAGCCATCGGGTTCGGGGCGGTAGACGGGCAGCTGTTCCTCCTTGCGATCGACTGTGCTCCGAGTTTGGGCAAGGCGGTACGCTTCAAGCAACAAGGGTCTCAAACCCGTCCGGGCCAAGGCCGAGATGGGGAGAGGTGTGATGCCGATCGCCTCGAACCGGTCAGAAAGCGCGGCCCAATCCCGCTTCACCTCAGGCAGGTCCATCTTGCTGACCGCCACGACCTGCGGGATCTCCACCAGCTTCTCGTCGAAGAGTGCAAGCTCGGAATTGATCTCGGAAAAATCTGCGATCGGATCCTGCGCGGTTCCGTCGACCAGGTGGATCAGGGAGCGGGTGCGCGAAATGTGTCTCAGGAAACCGGCGCCCAATCCGGCTCCGGTGTGTGCGCCTTCGATCAACCCCGGAATATCTGCCAGTACGAGGTCGATTTCATCTCCAATATCGGCCACTCCAAGGTTGGGCTCTAGCGTGGTAAATGGATACTCCGCAATTTTTGGCTGCGCGCGGGTCACAGCGGCCAGGAGAGTGGACTTCCCTGCATTCGGGACGCCTACTATCCCCACATCGGCTAGCAGACGCAGCTCGAGCCGCAGCCAAAACTCCTCACCCGGCTCCCCTTTTTCGGCCATCCTGGGGGCCCGGTTTCGTGAAGTGGCGTAGCGGGCGTTGCCTTTGCCTCCCCGCCCACCTCGGCACACCAACATTTGATCCCCCGCGTTCAAGAGCTCCCCAAGAATTTCGCCGGTTTCGTCTTTCATTACAATCGTTCCCGGCGGCACCTCGACGTGAAGGTCTTCTGCGCTCTTGCCCTGCCGATTGCTGCGGCCCCCTCGCCCACCCGCGCCTGCCTTGAAACGTGGCTTGCGCCGGAAGCGGGCCAGAGTGTTGAGCTGCTCGGCCAAAACGAGAACTACGTCGCCGCCTCTGCCGCCATTTCCGCCGTCTGGGCCGCCACGAGGAACATATTTTTCTCGTCGGAAATGGACGATTCCGTCCCCCCCACTCCCGGAGGCGACAAAGATTCGTGCTTCATCTAAGAACATGACATGCTGCGCATTCGCATCGAAGGCTGAACGGAGGAGAGAGCCCGAGGGATTATACTCACCGACCGGTTCCTCTCTGCGACATACCGCCTTAGAACGCCTGATTGCTCCAATTTGCACTTGCCGTATGGCTATGATAGATTCGTCGCGCTTCCTAACGACCGCGCGAGGCTGCGATGCGATCCTCCCACGTCCCTGATATCGTTGTCGGCCGATTGCCACTGTACCTCAGGGCCCTCAACCATATGCAAGCCGAAGGAAACGAGATCACCTCTTCGCAGGAGCTCGGCGAGAGGCTCGGGATTTCTTCGGCTCAAATCCGCAAAGACCTCTCCCAGTTTGGTGAGTTCGGCAAACAGGGAACCGGATACAACATCGGCTACTTGAGCGATCAGCTCCGGTCGATCCTCAAGGTGGACCGAGTATGGGACGTCGTGCTGGTTGGAGTTGGCGACCTGGGCAGAGCGCTCGCGAATTACGCCGGCTTTCTCGACCGGGGCTTCAGAATCTACTCAATCTTCGACAGTGACCCCAAAAAGATCGGAAAACGGGCGGGCGACTTCACGATCCAAGATGCGGCAGAATTGCGCAAAGCGATTCAGGCCGACGATATTCAAGTGGCTATGCTGGCGGTTCCATCTGATCAGGCCCAAGCAGCCGCCGACGCGCTGGTCGAGGCCGGGATCCGCGCCATCCTTTGTTATGCGCCGACCTCTATCACCACTCCCGCCTCTGTACGCGTCGAATACATCGATCCTGTGCTTCACCTGCAACACATGACCTACCACGTCGTCTAGATTTCGTCTCGCCTTAGAATAAAAAGAGCGGCCGCCCGGCCGTCTTCTAGATCCTGTATCTGCCGCAGTGCGATCCACCGGCATCTCTCTCCGATGGCTATACGCACCAGCCAGATTATTTAGCTGAACCGCGATCAGACCGTCGGGAGGTTTCTCCGCAGCCGCTCCAACATGCTCAATCCCCGATTCGAGCCGATGGCGATCGAATCTACGGGATCCTCTGCCAGGTAGGCCGGAACTCCCGTCTCGCGCGTCAACCACTTGTCGATCCCGGTGAGCAGCGAGCCACCGCCGCAAACTAACATGCCGCGATCGATGATGTCCGAGGCCAACTCCGGGGGTGTGTGCTCAAGCACGTTCTTAATCGCCGCCAATTCCAACAATAAGGTCCCCTGAAGCGCTTCTACGACCTCATTGGTAGATAGGGTGATCGGCCGGGGTAGACCCGTAACCTGATCCTGGCCCTGGACTTCCATGGTGCGTTCTTCGTCCTGCGGTATGGCCGCCCCAATGCGGATCTTCGCTTCCTCGGCCGTCCGCTGACTGATGACCAGCCCATATTTCTTGCGGACATAACTGGCAATGGCCTCGTCCATTTTCATTCCGCCGACCCTCACCGAGTCGGCCACTACGATGCCGCTCATGGCGAGAACCGCGGCCTGCGTGACGCCGCCTCCCAAAATCACGACCAGGTTGCCGGAGGGGGTGGCGATCGGCAGACCCACTCCGATGGCCGCGGCCAGCGGTTCCTGGATCAAATAGACCTCGCGGTTGCCCGCCTGTAGAGCGGCTTCGTGTACGGCTCGAGATTCCACGCTTGTGACTCCGTAGGGAACCGTGATCATGGCCCGCGGCTTAAAGAGCCGCGCCGGTCCGCACACTTTTTCGACGAAGATGCGCAACATACGCATCGTGATCTCAAAATCTGCGATCACTCCTTCGCGCATCGGGCGGATGACCTCGATGATATCCGGCACGCGTCCGTCCATCTCACGCGCGGCCTGGCCCACTTCAACAATTTTCAGTTCCTCAACATCCACGGCCACCATCGTGGGTTCGTGCAAAACGATCTCACCCCCGTCGCTGACGAGGGTGTTTACGGTTCCGAGATCGATGCCGAGGTCCTTGCCGAGCAATCCCATCGTGTTAGGTCTCGCCGCCTCTTTCGATACGAATGCCCGGGGTTTTGCGACGGTGTTTTCTGACCGAGGACAACCTGAGCTCCGACCGTCTCAGGGAGGCCTGGATGGCCAGATACTCATCCGTATCTGACTGCGGCCCCTGGGCTAGCAGCTCTTCCGCTCGACGACGGGCGTTCTCCGCCCGTTCTTCGTCGATATCCGCCATGTGTTCTCCAGCGTCGGCCAGCACAACTACTGCATCTGGCTGGACTTCCATCACTCCCCCCGCCACAACAAAAATTTCTTCCTCGTCCCCGTGACGCACAATGAGCTCGCCAAAGTTGAGGGTGGTCAGGAGCGGGGCATGGTTTGGCAGGATGCCCATCATGCCCTCCGTCCCTGGGGCGACGAGCATATCTATTTCTCCCTCAAACAGCTGGCGATCCTGCGTGACGATCTCGCAACGCATGGGCATGTTTATTTCATACTTTCGGCCTTTTTCGTGGCTTCTTCGATCGGTCCGATCAGATAGAAGGCCTGCTCCGGAAGGTCGTCGTGTTGCCCGTCCAGGATCTCGCGGAATCCTCGAACGGTGTCCCTCAGCTTCACGTACTTGCCTTCCTGCCCGGTGAACTGCTCGGCCACGAACATTGGCTGCGAAAAGAATCTTTCGATCTTGCGGGCCCTGGATACGATTAATTTATCTTCCTCGCCCAACTCTTCGATTCCGAGAATCGCGATGATGTCCTGCAGATCCTTGTAACGCTGAAGCACTTGCTGGACATCGCGGGCCACCGTGTAGTGGTCCTCCCCAACTACCTGCGGGTCGAGGATGCGCGAGGTGGAAGCCAGCGGATCGACGGCGGGATAGAGCCCTTTGTCCGCAATCGCACGCTCGAGTGCGATCGTGGCATCCAGATGTGTGAAGGTCGCCACAGGCGCAGGATCGGAATAGTCGTCTGCAGGCACGTATACCGCCTGCATGGAAGTAATAGAGCCGGTTCGAGTGGAGGTAATTCGCTCCTGCAGCTCGCCCATTTCGGTGGCCAGCGTCGGCTGATAACCCACTGCTGAAGGCATGCGGCCCAACAACGCAGATACTTCCGATCCGGACATGCTGAAGCGGAAGATATTGTCGATGAAGAGGAGTACATCCCGCCCTTGATCTCGGAAGTACTCCGCCATGGTGAGTGCGGTGAGCCCGACTCGCAGGCGAACTCCGGGGGGTTCGTTCATTTGGCCATAAACCAGCACGGTGTCCTTCAAGACGCCTGATTCGATCATTTCGCGATACATCTGGGTGCCCTCGCGCGTCCGCTCGCCAATTCCTGCGAACACGGAATTACCCTGATGGACCGAGGCGATGGACCGGATCAGTTCCTGAATGATGATGGTCTTCCCCACACCCGCGCCGCCAAAAATCCCAGTCTTTCCCCCTTTGGTAAAGGGGGCGATCAAATCGATGACTTTCAGGCCGGTCTCGAATACCTCTACTCGGCGGGACTGCTCTTCAAAGGAAGGTGCGCGACGGTGTATCGAATAGGTCTGCGTGGCACCAACCGGACCCTTGCCATCCACCGGGCGGCCGAGAACGTTAAACACCCGCCCAAGAGTGACGTCGCCGACCGGCACCTGAATGGGTGCGCCGGTGCCTCGCGCGGGCACCCCGCGCCGGAGACCGTCGGTGGCATCCATGGCGACGGTACGCACGATACGCTGGCCCATATGCCGCTGCACCTCGAGCGTGAGCGGCTCCTGGTCTTCTCGGCTAACCTCGATGGCGTCGTAAATCTCAGGAAGATCCCCTTGTGGAAACTCGCAATCCACCACCCCTCCCTGGATTTCGACTACTCGACCGGTCGCTCCTTCCATACTCCCTCCTACCTCGTAAGTCTCCTTAGGTAGCTCTTGCAGGCGTTCATCTGCCGCCCGAAAGCGCTTCCGCGCCCCCTACGATATCCAACATATCGCTTGTGACCGCCAATTGGCGCGCCTTGTTGTATTCGAGGGTGAGCGCGGCGGAGAACTCCAATGCGTTATCTGTGGCATTCTGCATGGCCACCATACGAGCCGCGTGTTCGCTGGCCAGCGATTCCAATACCGCCTCATACAGCTGAAGTTGGATGAACCGGCCGAGAACCCGATCGATCAGCTCGCGCTGGCCCGGTTCGTATATGTAGCTCGCCGGCGGCGCGCTCTCGCCCGTCACCGGATCGCCGACGGTTTCGAGCTGCAGTGGAAGGAATTGCTTGACCATCGGCTCCTGGCGCAGCAGATTGATGTAGTCCGTGTAGACTATGAACACGCGATCGAATTCCTCTTTCGTAAATTCTTCGATCGCGAGCTGTCCGATAGCAGACACATCCATGAAGGATACGTCTGCGGGCAGGCTGCTGAACTCACCGACCAGATTTTTTCCGAGCCGGATCAGAAGGTCGCGTCCCTTCCGACCGATGGAAATGAAGCTTTCCTCCCCCTTGAACCGGTCGAGAGCAAGCCTGAGAACATTCGCGTTGTAGGCCCCGGCCAGGCCGCGATCGCTTGTGATCAGAATCACCAGCGATCGCCCACCTTCAGGGGATTGGGCCAGCAGCGGATGAACGTGCCTGCCCTCGGGGATCGCGGACAGGTGCTGCAATATCTCGAGTGCCTTCGAGGCATACGGGCGCGAACGGAGCACGGCCTCTTGCGCCTTCCGCACTCGGCTGGCGCTGATGGTCTGCAGGGCGCGCGTCACCTGGGAGATGTTGTTGATGCTCCTGATTCGAAGCCGAAATTCGCGCGCAGTTGCCATGTTTTATTCGGGAACCCAGCCCCGATTGAAATTCAGGATCATTTCTTCTAGACTCGCTTCCATCTCTCGCGAAATCGCTTTCTTCTCCCTGATCTCTCGCAGCAGTTCGCCGTGCGAGGACTCTACGTGCCGGAGAAGATCGGCCTCCCAGTTTTGGACCTGATCCACCGGCACCTCATCGGCATAACCCCGGGTCCCAGCAAAAATTGCCACCACTTCTTGCTCCAGGTTCTGAGGAACGTATTGAGGCTGTTTGAGAATTTCCTGCAGGCGCTGCCCCCGGGCGAGTTGAGCCTGGGTGGCTTTATCTAAGTCCGAGCCAAATTGTGCGAAGGCGGCGACGTCGCGGTAAGCAGCCATATCGAGCCGCAAGCCTCCTGCCACCTGTTTCATGGCCTTGGCCTGAGCATCTCCTCCGACCCTCGATACCGATAACCCCACATTGATCCCGGGTCGAATCCCTGCGTTGAAGAGGTCGCTTTCGAGGTAAATCTGTCCGTCGGTAATTGAGATCACGTTGGTAGGGATATAGGCGGCTACGTCGCCCAGGAGTGTTTCGATGATCGGCAGCGCGGTGAGTGAGCCGCCGGACCCCTTGACCCGGGCGACCTTGTATTTGGAAGCCTCGTCCATGGCCTCCAGATCCGTTGCGGCCTCGTGCTCAGCAAGCGGGCCGTCGTACACCTTCCCGTCAATGGCCTGCCCCTCGTGCGCCTCATCCTCGGATGCGGAGGGCACGATCACATAACGGTCCGCCAAACGAACTGCCCGTTCGAGCAGGCGACTGTGAAGATAAAACACGTCGCCAGGGTAAGCTTCCCGGCCCGGAGGCCGCCGAAGCAGCAGCGACACCTGTCGGTATGCCCAGGCATGTTTTGAGAGATCGTCATAGACGATCAAAGCATCCTGGCCTCGTTCGGCGAAGAATTCGCCGATGGCGCATCCTCCGTATGGAGCGATGTACTGGAGTGCGGCCGGCTCGTCCGCGGCCGACACAAGCACCACGGTGTGCTCCATGGCTCTGTACCGCTCCAAGACGCCCACCGTCCTGGCGATCGCGGCTCGCTTCTGGCCGATAGCCACATAAATGCAAATCAGATTTTTTCCGCGCTGGTTGATGATGGTGTCGATGGCTAGCGCGGTTTTTCCTGTCTGACGGTCTCCAATGATCAATTCGCGTTGTCCACGTCCGATCGGGATCATCGCGTCAATGGCCTTGATACCGGTTTGGACAGGGGTGTCGACGTCTCGACGCTCGACGACGCCCGGCGCGATCCGCTCGATCGGCTGGTAGCCCTCGGCCTGGATGGGGCCTTTACCGTCTATCGGCTCGCCTAGCGCGTTAATAACCCGCCCGACCATGCCTTCCCCGACCGGCACGGAGGCGATTCGACCGGTGGAATACACGGTCATGCCTTCCTCGATCTCGGAATACTCGCCCAGGATGATGACACCCACCGAATCGGTTTCGAGGTTGAATGCGATTCCCATTATGCCGTTCTCGAAACGGACCAGCTCCTGCGCGGTCACATCCGCCAGGCCGGAGACGCGAGCGATGCCATCGCCGGCTTCAATCGTTGTTCCCACATCTTGGCGTTCGATTTTCGGTGAGAATTCGTCGACCTGCTTTTGCAGATCAGAGAATAAACTTTCTACAAAATCGGACATCGCGCCTCCCACGCTGTTCTACCATCTCGATTACCGTTTGTCCACACTTTCACAATCGCGCCGACTGCCTGCCGCCTACAGGTAAGCATTTGAATGAATAGAAAACCGAAAACGGATCCTCCGGCAGGGTCCCAACCCTTAGGAATGGTTCCTCCCGCGCTTCTTTCCCTCGCCCAATTCTACGGAGCGCTCATATGCAGCCCAGATGGCGCGCGCCAGCCCGGTTCTGAAGCCCGCCTTCTCGAGATAATAGATCGCCTCGGCTGAAGTCCCCCCCGGCGACGTAACTTGATTTCGCAACCTTGCCGGATGGCTTGCGGAGTGCTCGTAATATTTCAGCGACCCGCGGATCGTCTCCAGCACGAGCTCTTCCGCGATCCGGCGCGGGAAGCCCATATGGACGCCGGCGTCGATCATAGCTTCCATGAACAAGAATACATACGTTGGACCCGTACCGGACAATGCAGTCGCCATATCCAGGTAACTTTCGTCTTCTACTTCGATCTCTTTGCCCAATGCTGCGAGCAAATCCTTAGCGTATTGGCTTTGCTTATCGGTAACAGCGGAGGTTTTCGTCCAAACCGTGATGCCCGCCCCGATTTGCCCTGGCGTATTGGGCATAGCACGGACGGCTGCCGCATGTTTGAGACGATCCGTGATGACGGTAAGCCTGGCCCCAGCCACGATCGAAACCACCAGTGCTTGCTCAGGAATGCCGGATTGAAGGTCGTCCAGGACCGCCTCTAACGACTGTGGCTTTACCGCGAGCACCACAATGGAAGCGTCCTCCACCGCCTTGCGATTATCGGTGGTGGTCTCGGCACCGTACTTCTCGTGAAGGCGCTCCAATCGATGGGCTCGGGGTCCGCTCATCCTCACCCGCTCTCCCTTCAGACCACCGCGTTTAATCAAAGAAGCTACCATTGCTTCCGCCATCACCCCCGGGCCAACGAAGGCGATCGGCCGGTCATCAAACATCAGATATTTCCCTTTCTTCGAAGGTCAGGACGCTCAGTTACGCAGGTCGCTTCAGCTCTACTTACTTAGGGTTTTGCGAAGTATTGCAAAGCCAGCTTCACGCGCTCCTCAACTTGTTCGGGTGCCTCTGACCCCAATGAACGAACCGCAGATTGGGCTTCGACCGCGCTGTACCCCAGCGCCGTAAGCACCGACACGACCTCCTCGTCCACTACTTTTGGAGCGAATTCCGCGCTCGGAACCACCACAATGCGATCTTTCAAATGAAATACGATGCGCTCCGCGGTCTTTTTCCCGATCCCGGGCACTCGAATGAGCACCTCCGCCTGATTGTTCGCGACCGCTAGACGCAACGTGTCGATTGAAAGACTGGAGAGCGTGGCAATCGCTAATCTTGGCCCCACGCCGGAAACTTTTAGAAGCTCCAGGAATAATTCGCGCTCCTCCTGACTGCCAAAACCGTAAAGGAGCAACGCGTCTTCCCTGACGACCAGGTGTGTTTCGATGTAGATCGATTTTCCGATCGATGGTGCGTTTTCCAGTACGGAAGCCGTCACGGCCACCTGCAGGCCGACGCCCCCTACCTCGACCGTCAGCTCGTGCTCACCGATCCTCTGGAGAATGCCCCGAAGCGACTTGATCATAAATGGCGATCAGCGAGCTTCAGGCCTCTGACAGCCTCTGACGAGTGCTCTCTATATGTATATGACAGATGGCCACCGCCAGCGCATCCGCTGCATCATCCGGTCGGGGTCGTTCCTCCAGGCCAAGCAGGGTCTTCACCATCTCCTGCATTTGGGGTTTGTCGGCCCCCCCGTAGCCGCAGATCGCCTGCTTTACTACCAGCGGAGCATACTCGCGGACCTCCAGCTGAGCCTCCGCCAGGATCAGCATCGCTACGCCGGAGGCCTGCCCCACGCTCAGCGCCGATTTGACATGTTCGCGCAGAAATAATTTCTCCACCGCCGCGCTATCGGGACGGTGGAGAGACAGCAGCTGCGAGAGCTGATCTGAGATTTCGAGCAGCCGCGTGGCTTGAGGGAGCTCCGATGATGTTTTAATTACGCCGTATTCGACGGCGGTTAAAGATCCGTCCGGCCCCTGTTTTACGACCCCGTAACCGGTTCGAGCGATTCCGGGATCTATGCCGATAACTAGCAGATCCCCTGGCTCCTAGGCAGTTTCCAGAAGCGCCACGGCCTCATCTGTGACGTCGAGGTTTGAAAATACGGCCTGGACATCGTCTAAATCTTCGATGTGCTCAATCATACGCATGACCTGCAGCGATTCTCCCGCGGTCAGGCTCACGACAGAGTCTGGGATCATCCGCAGACTGGCGTCGGCGGCCTTGACCGCCAACGATTCCATCGCGTCGCTGATAGCTTTGTAGGCATCGACCGGCCCGATAATCTCGATATCGTCCTCACCGAGGATGACGTCCTCTGCTCCCGCCTCGACTGCGGCCTCGAAAATCGCATCTGCTTCCGCGGACCCAGTCGGAATTACGAAATATGCAGATCGCTTGAACTGCCATGAAACCGCACCCGCATCGGCCAGGTTTCCATTGACCTGCATCAGCTCATGCCTGAGATCGGCCACCGTACGGTTGCGATTATCGGTCACCACCTCAATCATCAGGGCCACCCCATGCGTTGCGTATCCCTCATACATGATTTGCTCGAAATTGGCCCCTTCCTTATCTTCACCCGTGCCGCGACGGATGGATCGTTCTATGTTCTCTTTCGGCATGTTGCTGGATTTCGCCCGATCTACCGCAAGGCGCAGGGACACGTTTGTTTCAGGGTCGCCCCCACCCTCGCGGGCAGCCACCGAGATCTCACGCGCCAGTCGCGTAAAGAGGTTGCCGCGCTTGGCATCCGTGGCTGCCTTCTTTCGTTTTATGGTCGACCATTTGGAATGTCCAGACATGGGCCACGTTTAGAGGGGATCGTGGCGATTATACCAACGGGCTCGACAGGCACCAAATCCTAAAGCGCTAGTGGGCCTGTCCGAGCATCTCCCGCAGCTTTCGAATAGTGTCGATGCTTTGTCCGCGAAAATGATTGTTGGCGTAAACCAGCACGAGCGCATCCTCAGAATCGAGATCCAGGATCTTGGGAATCCACTCCTCAAGTTCCTGCTCGGAGTAAGTGTAGTCATATCGCTCCCAGGCATGATCGTGTTTCCACCATTTT
Source organism: Chloroflexota bacterium (assembly GCA_022561385.1). Lineage (GTDB taxonomy): Bacteria > Chloroflexota > Anaerolineae > Anaerolineales > E44-bin32 > JADFRG01. Next base: position 32,355 of record JADFRG010000014.1, on the reverse strand, counting down.
TGAGCGTTTCGGCCGTGAAAACGCACATAGGACACGGGGCCGCTCGCTCGCGCAACAGGCGGCATCAACCCGCGCAGGCGCGGCTCGTCGACGGCACAGAAGCCAAAATCAAGTGATTCGAGCAGGGCGAATGTGGCCTCCTTGACCCAGGCGTGATCGCGAAATTCGATAACCGTCGGGATATCTGTCAGGCCCGTGCGGAGCCGGCGTAAGTAGTCGTTGTTTTCACGTGTGGGGTGGAAGGAAAACGGGAACTGCGCCAGAACACACGCCAGTTTCCCGGATCGGACCAGCGGTTCGATTCCGGCCCGAAAAGCCTCGAATTCGGGCTCCGTTCGCTCATGGGTCATCGACTTGTTGGCCTTGACTGAGAATAGAAATCCATCCGGAGTGCGCTCCACCCAGCCGGCCACAGTTTTGGCGGAGGGGACCCGGTAGTAGGTGACGTTGATTTCAACCGTGTCGAACTCCTGCGAGTAGAACGGGAGCCATTGCCGCTTCGGCAGGCCCACCGGGTAGACCGGACCGATCCAGTCTTCGTATGAGAAACCGGATGTGCCAAACCGGATCACGGAATGAGCACCCCGGCACCGTCGATTTTGCTCTCCTTCATGTCTTTCAGGGCTTCGTTGGCCTTCTCCAATGGATACCGCTCGATGTGAGCGCGAACCGGAACATCCGCCGCAAGCTTCAGAAAATCGACCCCGTCCTGGTAGGTGGCATTCGCCACGCTTCTCAAGGTCCGCTCCTCCCAGATGAGGCGGTAGGGGAACTCGGGGATCGGCGTCATATGAATGGCGTTGAGTGCCAGCGTGCCTCCGGGTCGAAGTTTTTGGAGCATCACAGGAACCAATTGGCCCGAGGGTGCGAAAATAATCGCCCGGTCTAAGGAGGCCGGGGCCGCGTCCTGCACGTCGCCGACCCATGCGGCCCCGAGGGCCTTGGCCAATTCTCGATGGCTCTTGCTGCGCGTGAAAACATACACTTCGTGGCCCCAATGCACCGCCACCTGGATTACCAGGTGGGCGGAGGCGCCGAAGCCCACCAATCCCAGCCGCTCCCCCGGTTGCAGATCCGATTTGCGTAGCGAGCGATAACCAACGATACCGGCGCACAGGAGAGGCGCCACGTCTGTATCTTTAATTTTCTTGGGGACCTTTAGCGCGTATTTGGCTTGAGCCAGGATAAATTCTGCGTAACCACCGTCCACATGAAAGCCAGTGAATTTTGCCTCGCGGCAGAGGTTCTCTTCTCCGCGCAGGCAGTAGTCGCAAGTACTGCAGGCGTTATAGAGCCAGGGCACGCCGGCACGCTCTCCCAGACTCCAACCCATTACCCTTGCACCGATGCCGACCACTTCCCCGACTACCTGGTGGCCAAGGGTCAACGGCAAATGATCGGGCTGAATATCGCCTTCGATGATGTGCAGGTCGGTATGGCAGATCCCACTGGCCAGCACCTTGAGCAACAACTGCCCCTCCCCGGGATTTGGGTCGGCTACTTGCTCGGATCGCAGGGGATTGTCCTCGATGGGACCCGGTGCATGCAGCCGGAGGGCCTTCATTCGCCTTCCCTTCAGGAATACTGTCTTCCTAGCTTGGCCGGAAGGGTCCCTGTGCTAAAATCGCGCGTTAGACCCCAGATGACGGACAAACCGATCGCTTTGGATCAGGCTCAGCGGCTTGAGCGCCTGCTCGAAATCAGTCGCGGGCTTACCTCAAACCTCGATCTTCCTTCGCTGCTTCAATCCATTGTGGAGGTATCGGCAGAGATCACGGACAGCGAGGCGGCCTCAATCTTGCTCCATGATCCCGCCTCAGGCGACCTAATTTTCGAGGCCGTACCAGAGATTCAAGGCGAAGGCATCAAGCAAATTCGCGTGCCGGTCGAATCGAGTGTAGCCGGATCGGTGTTCCAATCCGCCTCACCTCTGATCATCAACGACGCCCGGGCCGACCATCGCATCTTCCGCGAGGTCGATCGCACGATTCGCTTCCAGACTCGCTCCATACTTGCGGTGCCGCTAATGATCAAGCAGGAGCCCATCGGCGTGCTGGAGGCAGTCAATAAATTGGGCGAGGCCAATTATACCGGCGCCGATCAAGCCTCCCTAGAAACGCTGGCCGCGCAGGCCGCGATCGCGATCGAAAACGCGCGACTGATGGCTAAGCTTCAGGACGCCAACCAAGAATTGGTTCGCTTGGATCGAATGAAGTCAGATTTTATTGCGATCGCCTCGCACGAACTTCGAACCCCGCTGGGGCTGATACTCGGCCACGCCACCTTTCTAACGGAGCTGGTTGACAAGCAGCACCTGGATCAGGTCGAAGTGATCATCCGCAGCGCAGAGCGCCTGAAGGCGATCGTAGAGGACCTGGCCCGCATTTCGCACCAGGAGGAAGGTCAATCTCGCGTAAGCCATCAACCCTTCTCCATCGGGGCGCTGGTCGAATCGCTCGTAAGCCAATTTGGCGAACTCGCGCAAGCGAAGAAGATTGAGCTAAAGGCTGACGTTCCTGAAGACGATAAACTCATGGTCGAGGGAGATCGAGACAAGATCGAAATCGCGCTCACGAACCTGATTCGCAATTCGATAGTTTTCACCGACAAAGGCGGAGAGGTCGGAGTGAAGGCGGAAGCTTCCGAGGACTACGTGCGCGTGTTCGTAGTCGACTCTGGGATCGGAATTCCGGAGCGGGATATCGATCGGGTGTTCGAGCGTTTTTACCAGGTCGAATCGCACCTTACGCGCAAACACGGCGGGATGGGCCTGGGGCTCCCCATCGCCAAAGCCATGGTGGAGATGCATCAGGGTCAAATCTGGTGTGAGAGCAAGGAGGGGGTCGGGAGCTTATTCTGCTTCATGCTGCCCACGACCAAAGCGCGCGCCGAGGCGGCCTCCAAAGTATTCAGCACCTTCTGACCTGCGCGAGCTCGCGGCCGAACACCTAAGGTATACTCGGCAGCGAAGACGGGGCGTGGCTCAGCCCGGTAGAGCGCACGGTTCGGGTCCGTGAGGTCGGCGGTTCGAATCCGCCCGCCCCGACTGCCACAGGTCTACGGGGATGGGTTTCGCGTCCCTCGGCCAATCACCCTCCTCTTCCGAAGTCCGTAGGACTTCGGAAGCGTCCTTTTACGGGGTCAACGCTCTTGAGTCGCGGGGGCCGTCCTTATCCATGGATGATCGCGGTCAGCCTGGTCGATTGACTCGCGCCTCATGATTCGTCCGCACTTACCTTCGAGAAATCCTAAGGAGGAAGAAAATGCCTTATTCGCCGATCGAGAACTACGCACTCATTGGCAATATGCGTACTGCGGCCCTGGTCGGTATGAACGGATCCATCGACTTCATGTGTCATCCGAACTTCGACTCCCCCACGATCTTTGCCGCCCTGCTGGATGACAAGAAGGGGGGCAGATTCCTGATCCGGCCCATACTCGAAGAGGTGCGGCAGCGGCAACTGTACTTGCCAGACACCGCGGTACTGCTCACGCGATTCCTCTCAGAGGAAGGGGTGGCTGAGGTGTCTGATTTCATGCCGGTGGGCGCGGGAATGGATTCTCACCCGCTTATTCGACGGGCCAAGACCGTACGCGGCGAGGTGCGATTCGAAATTCGATGTGAGCCGCGCTTCAATTACGCGCGGGATACGCATCGGGTCGAGATCAAAGATGGAGAGGTGATATTCGAATCGGATTCACTGACCCTTCGCTTGCGGACGGATGTACCGTTAAGTGTCACGGACGACGGCGCCGTATTCGGCGAATTTACGCTTGGCACCGGCCAAACGGCATCATTTGTGCTCGAAGAGTTGGTAGATTCGTCGCCTTCCGCCGACCCATCCTTCATTCCGGAAGCTTTCAAACAGACCCTGGACTACTGGCGCAATTGGGTCGGCCGCACTAGCTACCAGGGGCGCTGGCGGGAAACGGTCCACCGCTCTGCCATCACGCTCAAGTTGTTGACCTCGGCCGAGTACGGATCGGTCGTCGCGGCCCCTACGTTTGGATTGCCGGAGGAGATTGGGGGAGAGCGCAACTGGGATTATCGCTATACCTGGATTCGAGATGCCTCGTTTACGATGTATGCCCTGATGCGGCTCGGGTGTGTGGACGAGGCCCGAGACTTCATGCATTGGGTGGAGGATCGCGTGTCGGAGCTCAATTCCGATGGCTCGCTGCAAATCATGTATGGGATCGATGGTCGCAAAGATCTTACGGAACACACTCTGCCCCATCTGGAAGGCTACAGGGGCTCTTCCCCGGTGCGCATTGGGAATGGGGCCTACAGCCAATTTCAGCTAGACATCTATGGCGAACTCATGGACTCGGTCTACCTATTCGACAAACATGGTGAGCCGATCCACCATGATTTCTGGGAGAACCTATCGCGGATGACAAACTGGGTGGTAGAAAATTGGCGGCGGCCAGACGCGGGGATCTGGGAGATCCGCGGCGGTCAGCAAGAATTCTCCTACTCGCGACTCATGGCGTGGGTGGCGATCGATCGCGCCATACGCCTGGCTCAGAAGCGTTCCTTCCCGGCACCCTTAAACGAATGGTACGCGGCACGCAATGCGATCTATCGTGATATCTATGCGAATTTTTGGGATGCGGACCGGGCCACCTTCGTTCAATACAAAGGCACCAAGGCGGTGGATGCCTCGACGCTACTTATGCCGCTCGTACGATTCATCAGCCCCACCGATCCGCGCTGGCTTTCCACTATGCGTGCCATCCGGGAGGATCTGGTCGATGATTCGCTCGTGCATCGCTACAAGATCGAGGAGGCCGCGGACGATGGGCTCGCCGGGATGGAAGGCACTTTCGGCATCGCTTCATTTTGGTACGTAGAGGCTTTGGGACGCACCGGCGATATCGATAAAGCGCGGTTCATCTTCGAAAAACTTCTCGGATACGCCAATCACGTCGATCTTTACGCGGAGGAACTCGGCCCACACGGTGAACACCTGGGGAACTTTCCCCAGGCATTCACGCACCTCGCCCTCATCAGCGCCGCTTTTGATCTGGATCGCAGACTCTCGAGTGCGGGCCGCGGCGCCTAACTCACCTCCCTGATAGCGCTCACGAGCTTCCTCAAGTCGGCGTCTCCGATCCTGTGACGGATGTCTCGCACCGGATAGGGAACCTCTATCTTGGCCTCGTTCAGCGCCCGCATGATGGAGGAGTTGACCCGGTCGAACATGCGCCGTGTATCCACATATGAATTTAACCACCAGCGCACCCTGAAGATCATCCCCGAGTCACCGAAATGCAGAAAAAGCGCCTCCACTGGACGATCAGGCTCCACTCCCTCGACAAGCCGCACGGCCCCGATGATCGTTTCCTTTACCAGGTCCAAATCCGTTCCGTAACTTATGGATAGTTCGATCTGGATGCGATAGGTCGTGTCGGGGTAAGAATAGTTGACGAGTAGGCTTTTGCTCATCACCGAGTTGGGAACAATCACCATTCGGTTGTCTCGGGTCCGGACGCGTGAGCTACGCAGGCCGATATCGACTACATCGCCCCATGTGTCAAGCGATTGGATTTCGATACGATCTCCGATCCGATACGGCTTATCTAGCATGATCATAAAACCGCTGATCGTGTCTGACAGCGTCTCTTGCGCCGCCAGGGCAATGGCCAGCGAACCGATACCGAGCGTGGCGACGAGCCCACTCACGTTTACATCAAAGTGACTCAATAGAACGATAAGCACAACGAAGCTCAAGAGGATCAGGACCACTCGCCGCCCGAAAGGAACCAGCTGGTCGTCCAACTTTGATTCGGTGCGGGGCGCAATTTCTGCCGTGTACCAGCTGGCGATGCTTCCTATGAGCCGCCAGGCAATTGAAAACCCAATTAACAAGTAAAACACGAAGAAACCGCTTCGGATCGAGGCGCTCTGCTCGGCCACCCAGGGAATGTCCAGACGTAGAATGGCAATACTGAGCGCGATCAGCACCGCCAGCATGTTGAGCGGTACCCGAACCGGTCGGATAAGGGTGTGGCTGATTGTCCGGCCCCTTTCTCCAAGCAGTCGTCTGAATACCTGGTCGATCAGAAAACCGAGAAGTAAGCGCACCAGAACCGTGGCTGCGATCACGATCAATAGCGAAGTCCCGATGTCTAACCATTGTTCACCCGTAAGCCCTAAGACCATCTTCCAATCCTCCTTCTTATTCTTGAATTGATACTGTGCGAAATTGCGGCTGATTATACAGGAGCCACTTTGCGCGAGCTTTTGAACCCGTGTAATCTCCGGCCGATGAAGCCATTCGTGATATCGGCTCTTGCGGCGGCGGTCATGGCCGCCTGCGGGGGGGGAGTGACGGACGACATCGCGCGTGGGCAGCAGGTATTCTCGCAGAATTGTGCCGCTTGTCACTCCGTGAGTTCCGGGGTGGTCATCGTGGGGCCTTCTCTAGCCGGGGTTGCGACCCGCGCGGCCGCCAACGACGATGAGCTTCTGCCACGCGAGGTCTTGCGGCGCTCCATACTGTCGCCGCAGGCGGAAATTGTGGAGGGGTTTAAGAATTTGATGCCTCCGGATTTCGAGCGGAAACTCGTGGAGGCCGATCTCGAGGCGCTGCTCTCCTACCTGATGACGCTCCAATAGGATCCGGAGAAGGCAGTTTTTCCGCGGGCGATTGTCCGAGGAACCGCCCCTTGCGTTATCCGAGCGGGCTGGGTGCTGCAGCGGACTTAGTACAGACCCCGCATGCTTCCAGAATAACCGGTCAATTCCACGTATCCCTGGCCTTCCACGCTACCGCTCACCCGGACCGCCCCCTCCCAATACTCGAGGTTGAGCCGCATTTCCTGATCCTTGACGTGGGGTTCGACGATCAACTCCAGCCCCTCCGCGGGAATGGTAATTTCCCAACCCGATGGATAGGTGGTACCCGTAAGCTCGCTCGTCCATGTGGTGATTGGCGAAATCTCGAATTCGTCGGCCGTCATCCATCGCGCATCCCCGTTCGGCGCCACTAACGTTCCTCCCGAAATTTGCTCGTCGCCATCATCATCCCCTTTGCGGATGTGGAACAACATTAATTCGCGACCGTCGTCAAGCTGCAAGCCAAACCAATCCCACCCGGTCGCCTGCGCTCCCAGAGCACTGGTCCCCCACTCATGGTCGAACCAGCTCTTACCGCTGACCTCGAAAATACGATCCCCGATTTGGAGGCTGCCCTGAGTCTGCATGTTGGTGAAGCTGAGGTAGTAGGAGGCATTGCCCTCCGCCCCTCCCTTTATGCTGTAACCCTGCTCCCCATGGGCCACAATCGGCTTGGTGGCTGCGAGTGTGAGATCGAGGCCGAAACCCACGTCGCTGGCCCTCAAGCGAACCTGAGTTCCAGTCTCGTCCAGGCTCTGGATGCTCCAATCTCCCAGGAACACCGCGAACGGATCCCCGGATGCGCCAGCCAATCCTGCCGAACCTCGCTCGAATCGCTCCAGCGCCACGTGTTCCCCTTCGTCGACGTTTGTCAATGCCAAATGCCCGAAGTAAATCTGGTTCGTGGCAAAGTCAGATTCTCGCCGCGTGCCGCCAGGCGTTAAGCCACGGCGAAAGATCGTAAGCTGATACCCGAATCGTTCTCCACCCTGCGCAACCAGATTGCCAGTGTAGTACCACCACTCGGTCCGGTAATCGAGATGCGGTCCATGATCCCGAGGAAAGCTAAATTCTCGTGGATCTTGAACCGTTTCGAACTCGGGGGGTCCGGACGACTGAAGTAGTTGATAGGTCGGGATCTCCGGATCGGAGGGGGTCGGGAGCAGGAAATACCCTCCGAAGGCCAGCGCGATCACGAGCCCGACGATCGCAATTCTCATCGCTAATCTCCCCGGATCGACTCGGCTACGGTCATCCTTCGCAGTCGGGAAACAGGGTAGACCGCGGCCGCGAGCGAGGCTACCAGGCCGACCAGGATGGCTTGCAGGAACGGTCCGGCCGCCGGGGTCAGTTGGATCGTCCAGCCAAAAGAGCGAACGTTAATAACGTGGATCAGGATCAGTGCCAGCAGCAGTCCCGTGGGCAATGCCATCAGCGATGCGGAGATCCCCATGAGCGCGGTCTCAAGGTAGGTCAGTTTCTCCAGCCCTTCAGGGTCGAGGCCGATGGCTTCCAGGGTGGCATACTCACGCCTGCGGTCCAGCTGCAGCGCAAGGAGCGCGCTCAGTACCCCGATGAAAGCCACCACAACCGCCAGGACACGAAGAGATTGGGTGATGGCGAAGGTTCGATCGAATATGCGCATGGCTTCTTCCCGGATTTGTTGGTTCTCGTGAACTATCAGGCCCGTACCTGAGAGTTCGGCTCTAATCGATTCAGCCAACTTGTAAGTATCGATGCCGGGAAGAGCCTCAACTCCCAGTGAAGAGAGGGCAGGGTCGTCCCAGTTCTCCAGGTAAATATCCCGGCTCATCAGTACCGTGCCGCGATCGGAAGAGTAGTCATAAAAGATACCCACCACGTCGAAGGTCACCTCCCCCGCATCGGTCTGCAGCACCAGGGTCTCCGTTGTGCCGTATCGAAATTCCAGGGACTCGCTAATAAGTACCGCTCCCTGGCGCACCCGATCCCACACTTGGCGCGCGCTTCCGCTGGCCAATCGGTATATACCTGCATCGCGTACGCGCCTCGGGTCGACCGCCGTGAGATCGAGCTCACCTTTCTCCCCCAGAACTTGCACGGTTCGGATCGCCTCTACAGTGGCCACCCCCTCCAGGCGCGCCAGGCGCGCCTCTAACGAGGGCGAAAGGTCGGCCTGGGGACGGTTTCCGATCGCGGCCGGAGAAGACACGTAAATATCTGAGTAAAGCGTGATATCAAGCCAGTTTTGCACCGTACTCCGAAAACTGGTGATCATCAACGCGATTCCGATGGTTACGGACAGCGCGACCATCAGCGCCGCGATCGCGATTCCGACCCGACTGAGCTGACGGGCAAGGCCCCTGACCGCAAGCCGCCAGAGGATTCGGGACGACAGGGGACGAAGCAGCCGCAGAAAAGCCAGCGTGCCGAAAGGAACAATCAGGGCTAGGCCCAGAATTACCAGCAATATCCCGATGAAGGTCAGGGGCAGCGAATTGTCGGATAGAAGGAATAACGCGCTGCCCGCCACGGCCAGGCCCAGGCCAAACAAGCCCACGCGCGGCACCCAAACTCGAGCCCCCTGCTCAAGATCACTCCGTCTGAGAACTTGCACCGGCGGCACACGCGCGGCCTCCAATGCCGGGATGACCGAAGCCAGACCGCCTGCGCCGACCCCTAGCGCAATCGCCTTGACCGCCACGCTGGTCGTCAGCGTCACCTCGCGCACCGTTAGCAGGAAGTAGAAATCGTTGATGGTTCGGGTAACCAGGCCGAGGGCGAAGTGTGCCAACAGCACTCCGAAAAGGATCCCAATAAACGAGCCCAGGAATCCCACCAGGATGGCCTCAAGCACAATCTGGGCAAAGATTTGTCTTCCGGTGACGCCGAGCGAGCGGAGGATCCCCAGGACCGGACGGCGGCTAAGCACCGAAAAAGTCATCGTGTTGTAAACAAGAAAGAATCCCACAACGAGAGCTAGCAGGCTGAGGGCCGTCAGGTTGAGACGGAATGCGGATGTTAGTTGATCCGCTGTGTCTCGTTGCTCACTTGAGGAGACGATCCGCAGGCCGGGCGGGAGCTGCGTTCGTAGCGCCGCTACGCTGTCAGGATCGGCTAATAGATCTATTCTGGTCAAACGCCCCGAGGTTCCCAGCAGCTCCTGCGCACCCGCGATATCCATGAGCAAAACATCGCTCGATCCGAGCGTGCTGACGATCCCTAAGACGGTGATGCGTTCAAGCCGATCATTCACCTGGACCGCCAATTCAGCCCCCGGCGCCAATTGGTTGGCCTTGGCGAACTCCTCGCCGATGATCGCCATTCCGGGCTTCGTAAAGAACTGCTGGAAATCCGGATCGAACACGAGCCCCGGGCTCAGCTGGTCTCGGAAAGGCGCCTCTGCGAAAATATCGATCCCAAGCACTCGCATTGGCCGCTCGTCGAAATCCAACGCCGAGACCACCCCCTCCACCACCGGCGCCATCTGCATCGACCCAGCAGCTGCCCGAAGCTCTATATAGAGCCCCTCCGGTACGCCCGTGGGTCCTCCGACCACTCGATGAGTGGCTCTTCCCACCACCGTGGCTGTGCTCACCTCGAAGGCCCGCAATGCGCTTTGGCTTGCCAGGTCGATGGCGGTGACAACCGCCACCCCTAGAGCAAGGCCGGCCAGCATCAGGCCGCTGAAGAGCGGCCTGCGGATCAGGTCGCGAAGACCTGCCCTAATAAGCGGCTTCATCGTCCGATTCAAGCTTTCCGTCCACCAAAGCCCACTTCTGATCCGCGGCTTGTGCGATCCGATGGCTGTGTGTGGCCAAAATGAGGGTCAGCCCCCGCTCGCGGATCATCTCCTCGAGCATGGCGAGCACCACTTCTCCCGTGACCCGGTCTAGATTTCCGGTCGGTTCATCGGCCAGCACCAGGACCGGCTCCTCGACCAGAGCGCGTGCGATGGCCACCCGTTGTTGCTCTCCGCCCGATAGCCGGTCCGGAAATTCTGCTTCTCGCCCACCCAGCCCAACCTGGTCGATGAGTCTTGCCGCGCGTTCGCGAGCTTCCGCCTCACTGCGCCCTGAAAGTTCGGAGGGCAAGCTTACGTTCTCAAGCACGGTCAGGGTGGGGATAAGGTTGAAGAATTGAAAGATAAAGCCGATGTTGTCTCTACGGAAGTGAGCCCGCTCACGCGGGCTCATCTGGCTGATACTTTGGCCGCCGATCAATACTTGCCCGGCGGTGGGTTCGTCAATCCCGGCAATCAGGTTCAGAAGGGTCGACTTACCGCTGCCACTGCGGCCCCGAATTGTTGTGAACTGGCCGGACGGGAATTCTGCGCTGAGGTCATTTAGTACGACCCGCTGCGCTTCGCCTTCCTTATAGACCCGGTCAAGGTGTTCAATTCGGACAACGCTCTTCATCCCTGATGGACAGGTCCGGAGGAAGCGACTTCCGGGGTGACGTACTGCTTGTACTTGGCGAAGTTACCGCCAAACAATGCCGCAAGGCCCCTCGCCTGACCTGAATAGGCCCCCTTATCTTTCCAGGTGGCTTGCGGATCGAGTATCTCGTCCGGCACTCCAGGGCAACTCACAGGCACTTCGAGCCCGAAGGTACCGTCCGTTCGCGGGGGCAGGTCTGCCAGAGTGCCATTCAACGCAGCCGTCACCATCGCGCGCGTGTAGGGCAGTTTAATGCGCTCCCCTGTTCCATAAGGTCCGCCGGTCCACCCCGTATTAACCAACCACACTGCGGTGTTGTGCTGCGCAATACGTTTCCCCAGCAGTTCGGCATATTTGCTTGGATGCAGCGGCAAAAACGGCTCTCCGAAACAGGCGGAAAAGGTGGCCTGCGGCTCGTCGCTCTGCCCTTCTTCGGTGCCTGCCAGTTTGGAGGTGTATCCGGATAGGAAGTAGTACATGGCCTGATCCGCCGAAAGTTTGGATATCGGCGGGAGAACGCCGAAGGCGTCGGCGGTGAGGAAAAACACGTTATTAGGGTGCCCTCCCGCCCCGCTTGGAATGCGCTTTGAAACGGACTCGAGTGGATAGGCGGCCCGGGTGTTTTCGGTCAACCTGCCATCCTCGAAGTCGACTTCTCGACTGCGGTCGTCTAAGATGACATTCTCCAGCACCGTCCCAAACGATTCGGTCGCCTGCCAGATGACGGGTTCATACTCCGGGCTCAGCCGGATGGTCTTCGCATAACAGCCGCCCTCAAAGTTGAATACACCTGCCTCGCTCCAGCCGTGTTCATCGTCCCCGATCAGGCTTCGATCTGGATCGGAGGAGAGGGTCGTCTTCCCGGTCCCGCTCAGTCCAAAGAAAAGTGCCACGTCGTCGGCCTCCCCTTGGTTGGCCGAGCAGTGCATCGAAAGCACGCCCTTTAACGGCAACTCATAATTTAGGACGGTAAAGATCGCCTTCTTAATTTCGCCCGCGTATCGAGTTCCGCCGATCAAAATGATGCCTCGCTCCAAATTCAAAATGATGAATACCTCAGAATTTGTTCCGTGGACTGCGGGATCGGCCTTGAAGTTTGGTGCGTGGAGGATGGTGTATTTCGGAATCTGCGCCACGGCTTCTTGCACAGGCAACCTCAGGAACAAATTGCGGGCAAATAGACTGTGCCAGGCGCTCTCACTCACCACTCGAATGGGTATGCGGTATCGCTCACAGGCGCCGGCGGCCGCGTCCTGAATAAAAAGCTCCCGCTCGTTCAGATGATCGAGCACCTGGGCGTGAAGGTGATCAAATGCGGACGGCGCATATTCTTGATTGACGTCGCCCCACCAGATTTGTTCGGCGCTTTCTCCCTCTCGTACGAGGTATTTATCGTTGGGCGCTCGTCCGGTGTGAATACCGGTCTCGACCACAACTGCGCCGTGCTCGGAAAGCCGCCCTTCGCCGCGCTGGGTGACGAGTTCTATAAGAGCCGAAGATCTGAGTCCCCAGTAGACCGTGCCAGAGCCGTTCAGGCCGTGGTTCTCGAGACCATAATTGCTTGGTGATCCGAAGCTTTGAGACATGAAATTTGCGTCTTCCCTCCGTGGGCCGCCGACGGCAGGCCCAAAGAAGCCTATCGCGCGCGAATCGTATCACGCTTTGCCATGAGGAGCTCTTGCCTAACCAGGGCGGGTGGGGATGATTGCGCGATCCAGCACTTTGCCGTCTAGGTCGATTGCTGTTAGCGAGAGGCGCACATCCGAAATCTCAACCAGCACGAAATGCATTCGGGCGTTGAACTGCTGACTGCCACCAACGGGTTGCGTCTTACGGTAGAGTACGGGCGAACCCCCGCCGCTAACCACGTAGGTCAATCCGTCGCGCTCGATGCGCTCATAGTTGTGATCGTGCCCGGAGAAGACGAGCGGCACACCGGCGGCCTCGAACAACTCACTCCAGTCAAGCCGTAGCGCGTTGCCATCCCCTCGATGGAGACCGCTCGTGTAGGGAGGGGTGTGGAAGACGGGGATCGAGAATCGGAAACTTGGGTCCGCAAGGCGTTCTTCCAACCACGCGGTTTGCTCCCCCCGCCCGCCTGAACCATGGAAGGCCGCAGAGTCGAGCATAATAAATTGAATGCCCGATCGTTCGAATGAATACCAGGTACCAAGCGCAGAGGATGGAACGCTCGGATCTGCAAGCGCCGGAAAGGCGCGCACAAAGTAGGGCCGACCATCCGCCAGCGCGGGTAGATCGAAGTCGTGATTGCCGAGCACCGGGAAGATCGGAGCCTGGAGCAATAGCGGTGCAAACATAGAGAAGTATTTTTTTGCAAACGCCTCCGCCGGCGAAGATTCCTCATAAATTTTGTACACAGAATCTCCGGTGTGCAGCACGAAATCCAGATCGTAGCCGTCCATCAACTCGATCAATGCCCGCGTCTTATCGTCTCCGAATCCCGAATCCCCGACCACGCCGAATCGCAATTCGGGCTCCCCCAGGGCGGGTGCTGCGAATCGAACCGGCCCCCACTTCGCGCCGAACAGGCGTGGGGCGCGAAGTGTCTCCAGGGCCTCCCCAATCCCGACCTGAACCGCGTAGCGAGTTCCCGGCGTCAGCCCTACGAGTGGCATCTGGTAGACCGTCTCGCCTTCGGCTAAGGGGATGGCCCACCATCCTTGTTCCTCATCGAGAACCGGTCGATAAAGAAGCCAGCCCGGGGCGGGTCGATCCAGCTCGAAGTGAATTGTGGCTTCAAACGGCGTCAGCTTTTGCACCGTCAGGGGCACTTGATAGGAAATCTCGGCCGGTTGGTCCGAAAATGCCACCCGCGGAAAAGGCGTGTTTGTGGGCCTCGGAGTGCGTGTGGCAGTAGGCTCGGGCGTGGAACTTGGGGCGAGGGCCGGCGTTCGAGTCGGGCTCGCAGTTATGCTCGACCGGGGTGTGGCGGTTGGTGATTGCCCGGCCGGATCGGTGGCCGGCAGACTCAACGCACAGGCGGAGGCCCACAGCGCAAAACTTGCCAGTACGGTTCGTCTCACTCGTCTATTCCTTCGTGCCATCCCACAGCGGAAAACTCGCCAGTACGATTCGTCTCACTCGTCTATTCCTTCGTGCCATCCCACAGCGCAATACTTGCCGGTGCGGTTCGTCTCACGCGTTTAATTCCTTCGTGTCATCCCACATGCGCTTCGTTTCAGCGAGGTCCAGTTCCTCCAGCTCCCGACCTTGATCGCCGAGGGCCTGAAGCAAATTGGAGAACCGAGACCTGAACCGCCGGCTGGCGCGCTGCAGCTCGGCCTCCGGGTCCGCTTGAATCTCGCGGGCGTAGTTTACGATCGCGAACAGTAATTCTCCCAGTTCTGCGGCCTGCATCGGCCGCCCGATCTCAGACTGCGACCCGTCGAGCACCCCCTTCAGCTTGTCCATCCCCTCGTCGATAGAGGCCCACACAAATCCGACTCGGCTTGCACGGTCCTGCAGCACTGCGGCCTGCGCGAGCGCAGGCATAGACCGCGGCACTCCTTCCAGGGGTCCCGCCTCAGTTTCCTCGCGTTTGTAGTGCTCCCAGTTGTCAAGGACCTGCTCCACGCCGTCCACAACAACCTCCCCAAACACGTGGGGATGGCGGCGGATCAGCTTGGCCCGAATGCCAGCCACTACATCCGACATTCCAAAATTTCCCTGCTCCTGGGCAATCTGCGCGTGCATGAGGATTTGGAGAAGCAGGTCCCCGAGTTCTTCCTGAATCCCGCCCAGATCCGATCGATCGAGCGCCTCAAGCACCTCGTACGCCTCCTCAAGCATGTGTTTTCGCAAAGAACGATGCGTTTGTTCCCGGTCCCATGGACATCCGTCGGGTGCGCGCAGGTGGGCCACCGTATCTTGAAGCGCCTCAAATGAGGAGCCCTCCGCCATCGGAGGCAAGTAGAGCGCCAGCCCTTTGGCTTCCGAGTCGAGATCCCCGAGCGAGATTTCCTGGGATGGGCGGTCCAGGTCGCGTATCCACACCACTCGATGATCCGGAGGATACTGTTTCCGAAGCACCGTCCAGGCACGCTCCGCCACTTCGCCGGATTCGAACTCAAGCACCAACGTGCCAAGTTCTGGATTAACCGCCGGAAAATATGACGCTGCCAGTTGGCTGGCGCTGATGGCGGTAAAGCCCTGCAATGGATCGAGTCCGAACGCCGACAGCAAAACATCCATCGACTTCATACACGCCTCCGTAGACCCTACAAAAACAAGGGCCGAGGCGGATTTCCGGCCTCGGCCCTAGATTTCGCCTCAGGTCTCTGGATCCAGACCTGATTCTGAATTCCAGACTTAGCGCTTAGTGTACGTGGGAGCCTTACGTGCCCGTTTGAGACCCGGCTTCTTGCGTTCCTTGATCCGCGAGTCCCGAGTGAGGGTCCCAGCCTTTTTTAGTTGAGGGCGAAGCTCTGGGTCCATCTTCAACAGAGCGCGCGCCACTCCGTGCCTGATTGCGCTGGACTGACCCGTGATGCCCCCGCCTAGGACTATCACTGAGATATCCAGCGTATCCTCTAATCCGGCGACTTGCAGGGGACCTTTGAGCCACTCGAGATCGCCCATCCGGGGGAAGTACTCTTCGGCAGGTCTGCCGTTGATTACGATTGCGCCTTTGCCGCTAACAATTCGTACCCGCGCGGTAGCTTCTTTCCTGCGACCGACAGCTTCAAAATACTTTTCTTCTGACATGATTTCCTATTCGCTTATCTCGAGACGGACGGGCTTTTGCGGACGGTGGGGATGATCCGGCCCCGAATAAACACGCATTTTCCTGAGCAGCCGCCGCCCAAAGCGATTGTGGGGCAACATACCCCACACTGCAGAACGAATGACTCTTTCGGGGGCACGCTTTAGCTGATCGCGAAGCGAGATCGTCCGCAGGCCGCCCGGATAACCTGAATGGCGATAATACATCTTCTGATCCAGGCGTTTGCCGGTGACTTTAATCTTGGAAGCATTAATCACGATCACGGAGTCCCCCATGTCCACTCCCGGCGTGACCATGGGTTTCTCCTTTCCCAGCAAGACTGCAGAAATGCGCGATGCAAATCGGCCCAAGGTCTGGCCATCTGCATCCGCCAATACCCATCGGGTCTCAATATCTGCCGCTTTCGGATAAAAGGTTTTATACAAGTCTAGGACACCTCACGCCTCATAATAAACCGCTTCCAGGCACAATCCCTTGGCCGGAGCGAGCCGGCCTTCCCACTTGTGAGTAGGATCTGAAAGGCTTCGCTCAAGCTCCTCCGGGTCTCCATCTCCCCGTGCGACCTGCAAGATTGCTCCAACAATTCGGCGGACCATCCGATACAGGAAGGCGTCGGCTTCCAAGATCATTTTCAAATCCGAGCCCTCACCTACCCACTCCGACCTGGTGATCTCGCGCACCGTATGGCCTCCGGGAATAGGCGCCCGACCGAATGCACCGTAATCTCGCTTCCCAACGAATAGTTCGGCCACTTCGCGCACGCGATCTAAGTTCGGTGCGGGCCATACGCGCCACCGTGTGCGTTCCTTAAGTGGGTCTGGCGCCGGATCCGTCAGCAAGCGATAAACGTAGCGTCTCCGAATGGCGTTGAAGCGCGGATCGAATTCCTCCGAGACGACTTCGGTGTGGCGCACTGCTACGTCCTCTGGCAAGTGTGCGTTGAGCGCCGCCGTTAGCCGATCCGGCTCCCGCGACCAGGACAACGAATAGCTGATGACCTGCCCCCTGGCATGTACACCGCGGTCCGTGCGTCCGGCGGCTCGGATCGAGCTCTCGCTCCATCCAAGCTCAGAGAGGGCCGCCTCGAGCACTCCCTGGACGGTACGCTCTGTGGCCACCTGCCGCTGGTAGCCGTGGAACTCGGTTCCGTCGTACGCTACGATCGATTTGTAATGTTCGAACTCCGCCAGCGGCCCTACTCTTCAACCAGCTCGAGTAACACCATTTCGGCGCCGTCACCTTTACGAGGCCCAAGCTTCAATATTCGCGTGTAACCTCCCGGACGTTCAGTATATCGGGGAGCGATTTCATCGAATAACTTCATCACCATCGCCGGATCGCCCAGGGTTTTTGCAGCCATACGGCGCGCATGCACCTGATCGTCCTCGTCGGCGTGTTTTGCCAACGTGATCAGCTTCTCCGAAGCCCCGCGCACCGAGGCCGCTTTAGCCCGGGTGGTACGAATTCGTTCGTGTTCGAACAAATCCGAGATCAGGTTCCTCCGCATCGCCGTGCGGTGCCCGGTAGACCGACTGAGCCGCTTGCCATAGACCCGATGCCTCATGCCGCAACCACCGCCGCTTCCGAATTCTGCTCACCTTCGCCTTCAGAATCCAGATAACCCTTTTCTTCAAGTCGTTCCTTAAGTTCGTCCAGGCTTTTCTCACCGAAATTTCGAATGGAGAGCATGGCATCTGAACCCTTGTCGAGCATATCCAAGACTTCACCCACGCTGGTAATGCCGGTTCGTTTCAGGGAGTTGAATACGCGGACCGAGAGATCCAGATTTTCGATCGGGATCTCATACACTTCACTCGCCATCTGAGGCTCTTCCTCGCGAGTGGCCGCCTCCAGCAGGCTCTCTTCAGTAACTCCCGCCAGATCGCGCAGATGTGCGATCAAGATCGTTGCGCTCACGCTAAGAGCATCTTCAGGCTTGATAGTTCCATCGGTCCAAATTTCCGTCGTCAGTCGATCGAAGGTGGTGTCCTGGCCGACCCGGGCCTGGCCCACCTCGAAATTGACCTTACGCACGGGGCTGAAGATCGCATCGGTCGGCAGTTCGCCGATCGGCAGCCGCCCGCGCTCGTCGGAGGGAGAATATCCCCGTCCCCGTTCCACGTTGAGCTCAATCTCGAACTGAGAGCTGTCATTGTCCACCGTAAACAGGTACAGTTCTGGATTAACGATCTCGACTTCTGCGGGAACGATGACGTCCGCGGCCGTTACGACCCCCTCCCCTTTCACCTCGATTCGCAGTCGAGCCGAATCTCCTTCGTGCAGGATCATGCGCAGCTCTTTGATGTTGAGAATGACCTGCAGAACATCTTCACGCACGCCGGGAATCACCGTAAACTCGTGTGAAACTTCTGAAATTCGAATGGAAGTTGTCGCCGTGCCCTCCAGCGAGGAAAGCAACACGCGTCGCAGCGCATTGCCCATCGTTATTCCATATCCGCGTTCGAGCGGGCTGATGACGAATTTGCCATAGTTTCGAGCCACGGCCTCTCGCTCGATCTTGGGCATGACCATATTCGTTGTTAGCGCCATATCCCCCCTCCCTCTTTATTCTTTCGCCCCCCGGTCAGAATTAGATCTCCGGAAATCCACATGTTTTCACTTCTCATCGGGAGTAATACTCCACAATCAGCTGTTCGTTGAGGTTTGCGTCGATATCCCCTCGCTGGGGCTCTTGCATAACCTTGGCGGAGAGATTCGGGGCATCCCGTTCCAGCCAGGGCGGAGAGGCTCGGGTTTCGGCGACCTGCGGAAGTTCCTTGAAGTAGGTCCGTTTGCGCGATCCCTCTCTAACCTCAATCACGTCGCCCGGGCTGACGAGCATGGAAGGAATGTCGGTGCGGCGTCCATTAACTGAGAAGTGCCCGTGCGCGACCAACATGCGCGCTTGGGGCCGGCTCTCGGCGAAATTGAGCCTGTAGATAACGTTGTCCAATCTACGCTCAAGTAAAACGAGCAGAGTCTGGCCAGTGAGGCCGCGCTGTTGTTGGGCTTTTCGGTAGTAACGCCGAAATTGCCGCTCCGTCACGTTGTAAACGCGACGAGTTTTTTGCTTCTCCCTCAACTGTTTCCAGTATTCGGAAACTCTGCGCCTGCGCCACAGGGCCTGCCGGCCATGCTCCCCCGGAGGGTAGGCTCGCCGTTCGAAGGCGCACTTCGGAGTGTAGCAGCGCTGTCCTTTCAGGAAGAGTTTCTCGCCTTCCCTTCGGCATAATTTGCACACGGGGCCAATATATTTCGCCATTCGTTATGTTGTCCCTTTTAATGAGCCGCTCAATGGGTGGGCTTAGACTCTGCGCTTTTTCGGCGGGCGCACGCCGTTGTGTGGAATCGGTGTTACGTCGCTTATCGACCGCACTTTGACCCCCGAGGCCTGTATGGCTCGTATGGCAGCCTCCCGCCCCGGGCCCGGGCCTTTCACAAACACATCTAATTCTCGCAAACCAAGATCCTTAGCGGCTCGAATGACAACCTCCGCCGCCTTCCTGGCCGCAAAAGGAGTGCTTTTTCGGGAACCCTTGAACCCGGACGAGCCGGCGCTTCCCCAGACCACGACATTTCCCTGCGGATCCGAGATGGTCACGATCGTGTTGTTAAAGGTGGCGTGGATGTTCGCCCGCCCATTGGAAATCGTGCGTTTAATTTTGCTGCGCTTCGATTCTCTACGTGCCATTCCAGTCCACCTTCCTCGATCGCATATTTTCTCCGCCTTGAGACTCGGAGAATGCTGGACCTCTCGTTCGCCGGAGCTACTTCTTCTTGGCGCCCCTTCGACGGCCGCGTCCCGCAACGGTCTTTTTCGGGCCCTTTCGGGTGCGGGCATTCGTACGCGTGCGTTGGCCTCGCACCGGCAAGTTCCTTCGATGCCGCAGCCCCCGATAGCTGCCGATGTCCATGAGGCGCTTAATATTCAACTGCACCTCGCGCCGAAGATTCCCCTCCACCATAAGGTTCTGGGCGACATAATCCCGAATCGAGCTGACCTCGCCTTCGGTGAGATCGCGAATGGGAGTGTTCGGATCGATCCCGGTAGCATCGAGAGTTGTCTGCGACGCAGATCGCCCGATCCCATGGATGTAGGTCAGCCCAATAAGAACTCGCTTGTTACGGGGGAGATCGATGCCTTCAATTCGTGCCATGTGTTAACCTTGCCGTTGCTTGTGGCGCGGGTTTTCGCATATAACGTAAACCTTGCCGCGCCGGCGGACAATCTTGCACTTGGGACAACGCTTGGTAACCGATGCAGAAACCTTCACGTTCCTACCTTTTCACTAGCTGGTCGGGTGACAAAGTATTGATTATACCTAATTCCCTCCAGCGGAGTCTCCAAGGCTGTCAGCACTCGCGGCCCGTCCGGCGTCACGGCCACCGTGTGTTCAAAGTGCGCCGTTAGGCGACCATCCGCAGAAGCTACGGCCCATCCGTCCGGCATAATAACGGTCTCGGGTGCGCCGGCCAAAACCATAGGCTCCAACGCGATTGTCATCCCGGAGCGTAAGGGTATGCCTCTTCCAGGAGAGCCGTGATTGGGCACTTGCGGGTCTTCGTGCATGTCGCGCCCGATACCATGGCCGGTATATTCCCGAACTACATTGAAGCCGTTGGCTTCAACATGGGACTGGATGGCGAACGAAACGTCACCGGTCTGATTTCCCTCCCGCATTTGTTCGATGCCAACTAGAAGGGCACCCAGGGTGGCTTCCATCAGGCGCTCCGCCTCCGACGACACCTGGCCCACAGGAAGGGTCAGGGCCGAGTCTCCCACAAAGCCGTCCACTATCGATCCACAATCGATGCTGACAATGTCCCCTTCTATCAGGCGCCGGTCTCCGGGAATGGCATGCACCAGCTCGTCATTCACACAAATTGTGGTGGTGGACGGATAGGGAAACACTCCCGGCACACCTACGAAGGCGGCCTCAGCATTATGTTGGCGCAGGACGGTCGCGGCTGCTTCATCGATTTCAGCAGTGGTGACCCCCGGGCGAACGATGGCTGCTGCGGCGCTCAGGGCCAGGGCATTTACTCGGCCAGCTTCCTGCATGGCTTCCAACTCCATCTTGCTCTTGATCACGACCCCGTTGCGCCAGTTCAACGTGTTGCCACCTGCTCGAGCGACGAGAGGATCTTCTCGGTTACCGCCTCAATCGGCTGATCGCCGTTCACACTCACCAACACACCTCGTTCGCGATAGTAGTCAATGAGCGGAGCCGTGCGCTCTTCGTACACACGGAGGCGGTGTCGGACCGTCTCCGGCTTATCGTCCTCCCTTTGATACAGCTCGGAGTCGTCGACGTCGCAGATGCCCTGCTCACTCGGCGGATTGTGCACGATGTGATAGACATGGCCCTGCTCGCGGCAAACGCGCCGACCGGACATGCGCTCTACCAGGCGCTCGATCGGCACCTCGACATGCACTGCCGCGCGCACGATTCCGCCCGCCATGTTTTCCAGGGCATCCGCCTGGCGGGCGGTCCGTGGGTAGCCGTCCAGAATGGCTCCCTCGGCACCATCGAGCCGTCCTAACCGCTCCTCTATCATCTCGATCGTGATTTCATCCGGTACAAGCTCTCCCCTTGAGAGATACTTCTGCGCCTCGTGTCCGATCCGCGTCCCCTGCTTCAGGTTTTCTCGAAATAGATCTCCACTGGATATATGGGGAAGTGCGAGCGTTGCACTGAGCCGTCTTGCTTGGGTGCCTTTTCCGGCCCCCGGAACTCCCAACAGCACAATAAAATGCAATCCGGCCTACCTGACGAGCAATGCTGAATCGTATCCGCGCAACTTCAGCTCCGCCTCAATGTTGCGATAGGTATCGCGAATCACCCCCACCACGATCAGGAGTCCCGCGGATGACACGAGTAGCACTCCGGTGTTGCTGCCGGCTATCGGATAAACCAGACCCACCAGGAATGGCATGATCGCTACGATCCCCAGGAAGAAGGCACCCACGAAGGTGACCCGGCGCATCACGCGCGTGAGGTAGCGCTGGGTGGGAGCTCCTTTGGTCACGCCCGGAATCTGGGCGCCCGATCGCTTTAGGTTTTGCCCGTAATTCTGCTGTTGAAAGAGAATGTCTGTATAGAAGAACGTAAAGGCTACCACCATGACGAAATACAGGATCCAGTAGGTATTGTTAAACCCTCCGAAGTTGGTCTGTAGCCACACCCCCAGTCCAGAAAGGAATGGGTTGGTCGAGGGCACGAAGAACTGCGCCAGGACCGCGGGGAAGGTCAGGATCGACTGAGCGAAGATAATGGGGATCATGCCTGCCATATTCACCATCAACGGCAAGGTCCCCTTAACCGGCATGGACATTCGATTGCCCACCCGGCGCCCAGGATACATAACCGGTACGTGTCGCCGTCCCTCCTGGACATAAACGATGACAAAAATTGTGGCCGTCATGAGTATTGCCAGGAAGATGATCAGCGGCAGGATCTGCGTCCCCGCTGAAAAAATCCGCCCCAGATTGACCGGCATAGCGGAAACGATGCCCGAGAAAATGATCAACGAGAGCCCCTGCTTCTTGATCCCAAATTCGGAAATGAGCTCGCCCAGCCAGATGGCAAACATTGTGCCGGCGGTCATCGAGATGATCAGAGTTGCGGAGGACAGATTCAGCCCCATATCGAAGGTGACGATGCTCTCGCCCGCAAACTGCTGAAATAGGCGCACCTGGCCGATGGAATTTAATGCCGCCATCGGGATAGCCAACATGATGGTCCACTTCTCCATCCATTTACGACCCTCGCGGGGGTCCTCATCCATTCGCCGCTTAAGAGGTGGGACGATGGGCACCAGCACCTGAAGAATAATTTGGGCTGTAATGTAGGGATATACCCCCATCGCCAGCACGGAGAAGGTCGAGGCCGTGCCGCCCGACAGCAGGTCGAGCAAGCCGAACAAGGTCTGCCCACTACCTCCCTGCGCGAATAGTTGCTGAAGGACGAGTCGGTTCACGCCCGGCGCGGGTACTTGCGCCGCCAGCCGGTAAAGGGCAAGCAGCGCGAAGGTAATGAGCAAACGGTTGCGTATATCTTCAGAGATCCAGAGAAATCGAAGTCGCCTAATCATGAACTCCCTCTCACCCCAGCCGTCCTAACCTCCAACCGTCCGCTTTTAGATCCGATTTACAGGTCCAGCAGCTTGACTTTGCCGCCGGCCTTCTCGATCGCCGCTTGAGCACCCGATGTCACACGGTGCGCCTGAATGGTGAACGCTTTCGTGAGCTTGCCGTGTCCGAGCACCACCACGGGATCCCCCACGTCGTGAATAAGACCGGCTTCCTGCAATAGAGCAGGCGTTATTTCGGAGCCCTCGTCAAACAGATCCAATCGTTGGATGTTGACCTCGGCCCAACGTATCCGATGAATGTTTGTGAATCCACGTTTGAAAGGAAGCCGACGGAAGAAAGGCAAGTTGCCCCCCTGGCGATACAGATGGCCTCCGCTTCCGCTGCGAGCCCCATAACCTTTGGTCCCCCGTCCGGCAGTTTTACCCTGCCCGGCCGCGATCCCGCGACCGACTCGTTTTGGAGCTCGGCGAGTCCCATTTCGTGGTCGAAGATCGTGCAGCTTCAAGATTCGTCCACTTTCACCAGGTGTGGGACCTTGGCGATCATCCCCCTGAGCACTGGCGTATCTGTGTGATCCACGCTTTGCATCAGCCTTCGGAGGC
Organism: Chloroflexota bacterium; assembly: GCA_022561385.1. Classification (GTDB taxonomy): domain Bacteria; phylum Chloroflexota; class Anaerolineae; order Anaerolineales; family E44-bin32; genus JADFRG01. The sequence goes on along the minus strand of JADFRG010000014.1, from coordinate 8,873 downwards.
CCAGCGCGCGAACCGTTCGCTTTTGCCGTTCCGGGTATCCAATAGGGCTCCTCACCAGCGTAACGGTGAGGCTCTTGGCTTTCTTCTTAGCCATCTTTAGCTCTCATCCAGAAAGGAGTCAGCTCCGCGGCGCTTTTCCCTCGATTGGAGGCCAATTCTTCGACGTCTGTAAGCTGGTGCAGTCCTCTCACTGTGGCTTCAGCAACATTCAAGGCGTTCGCGCTCCCCAGCGACTTGGTGAGCACGTCCCGAACGCCGGCCGCAGAGAGCACAGCTCTCACCGCACCGCCGGCTATGACTCCTGTTCCGGGAGATGCCGGTTTCAACAGCACAACTGCGCCGCTATGCTTCGAGGTCACTTCATGGGGGATGGTATTGCCGGCGAGCGTAAAGGGCGCCATATTTCGCTTCGCCCGATCTGAGGCTTTGTGGATGGCATCCGGAACACCCCTCGCCTTGCCGATTCCAAGCCCAACCCGGCCGCGATTGTTGCCTACAACCACCACAACTCGAAAGTGAAACTGGCGGCCTCCCTTAACTACCTTCGCCACGCGCGTGATATCAATCACTCGCTCGTCTAATTCTTCTCGCGGTTCGCGATCGGTGAAGTTACGCCTCACAGTTCCTCCAATTAACTTGCGGCCCCATTAATAAGGGATTCCGATACCGTTTAAAACTCCAGCCCGGCCTTGCGTGCCCCTTCGGCCAGTGCCTTGACTCTTCCGAGGTAGCGGTAGCCGCCACGGTCAAATACGACCTGCTTGACCCCGCTCTCTTTGGCCCGCTCCCCCAGTAGTTCCCCCACCCGGCGCGCGTGTTCGACCGGAGTGCCCTCCGCTTTGAGTTCCTGTTCCAGCGAAGAGGCAGATACGAGTGTATGTCCCCTGCTGTCGTCGATCAATTGGGCGTAGACCTGGTTTATGCTCCGATATACGTTCAGGCGCGGGCGATCCGCCGTCCCGCTGATTTTCGATCGTACTCGCCGGTGCCGACGCTTCCGCATATCGGTGCGTGAACGTTTTCCCACTCCTAAATCACCCTTCCCGCTTTGCCGGCCTTGCGACGCACATATTCGCCCTTATATCGGATGCCTTTTCCCTTATACGGCTCGGGCGGGCGCACCTTTCGTATATCGGAAGCCACCTGCCCGACCAGCTGTTTGTCTATGCCGCTTACCTTGATGGTGCCCTCGCGCGTGTCGACCTCAAATTGAATATCACTTGGCGCCTGGATCTCCACCGAATGGGAGAACCCCACATTCAGCACAAGTTTGGTTCCCTTAAGCTCCGCCCGATACCCCACTCCATGCACTTCCAGGCTCTTCTCAAATCCCTCGCTGGTGCCGATAACCATGTTGTTCAGGAGCGCCCGCGTGAGGCCGTGCAGGGCTCTGACCTTTGGCTCATCAGATTCTCGCGTGAGGCGTAGGGTGCCATCCTCCTCTTTGATGGCTATCTCAGGCCTAAATCCCTGCTCGAGCTCACCCTTCGGCCCTTTTACGCGAACTCTGGCCCCTTTGATCTCGACTTCGACGCCGTCGGGTATGGATATTGGCATAAGACCGATACGAGACACGGACTAGACTCCTGACCTCACCAGACTTCGCAAAGCAGCTCTCCGCCTACTCCGAGCTGTTTGGCTCTCACGCCGGTCATTACCCCCTTGGGCGTTGTAAGGATCGCAACTCCCATTCCTGAGCGAACCCAGGGGATCTCGCGCTTGTTTACGTAGGTCCGACGACCCGGGCGGCTCACGCGCTTGATGCCTGTGATCACTGGTTTGCGCGATCGTCGCTCACCCACATATTTGAGTTTCAGGCGCAGCGTCTTGCGGTTATTCTCCTCGGACTCTTCGTACTTTTCGAAGTAGCCTTCCGAATGCAATATTTTGGCGATCTCAACTTTTATTTTCGAACTCGGCATCGACACGAGCTGCTGCCCGCCGATGACCGCGTTGCGGATGCGCGTAAGCATGTCTGCAATCGGATCTGAAGTCGTCACGGGTTAGTCTCCAAACGCCTGTCTACCATGAGGACTTCACCACACCCGGAATCTTTCCGTCCAGCGCGAGTTCCCGGAAGCAGATGCGACACAACTGGAAACGTCGATAGTACCCCCGCGGCCTGCCACAAAGTCGACAGCGATTCCGAATACGGACTTTGTATTTCCTTCGCAGCTCCCGGTAGGGCATGGCGGTCTTAGACATAAGCCTCGCTCTTTCTCAATGGCATGCCCAAAAGCGCCAATAGGCTACGCCCTTGTTCGTCATTTGGGGCTGAAGTCACAATGGTGACTTCGAATCCCCGAATCTTGTCGATCTTGTCAAAGTCAATTTCCGGAAAGATCAGCTGCTCCCGGATACCCAGAGTGTAGCTGCCCCTTCCATCAAAACTATTGGGAGACAGCCCGCGAAAGTCGCGCGTGCGCGGGAGGGCCACGTTGATAAGTCGGTCAAAAAAGGACCACATTCGTTCGCCACGGAGCGTAACTTTTGCCCCAATGGAGCGGCCCTCTCGCAAATTAAAATTGGCAATACTTTTCTTTGCACGCGTGATGATGGGATGCTGGCCGGTGATGATCGACATGTCGACCACCGCGGCATCCAAGGCCTTTGCGTCATCAATCGCCTCGCCCACGCCCACATTCACTACAACCTTCCGCAGCTTAGGAACCTCCATGGGGTTGTCGAAGCCGAATTCCCGCATAAGGGTGGGGAGAACTTCCTCGTAGTACCGCTTCTTCAGGTAATGGTCCGCCATCTCATCCATCCACCAGCGAGTCGCACTTCTTGCAATATCGGTGGGCCACACCATCTTCTCGCCGGATTGATATTCGCGATCGTTTGTTGCAGCTAGGGCACACCAACATCACGTTGGATATGTTGATCGGCGCCTCAAATTGAATGATGCCTGGTGACATCGTCCGGCCGCCGGCCTGGATCTGCCGCTGATGCTTCTTTCGAAGATTAATGCCCTGGACCACAAGCCGCTCGGCCTTTGGCAGCACCTGCAGGACTTCTCCGCGCGCGCCTTTCTCTCGTCCGCCGATCACTTCGACGGTGTCTCCTCGCCTGACTTTAGCCATAATTCTCAGATCACTTCTGGAGCCAACGATACAATCTTGGTGAATCCTTTTTCGCGCAGCTCTCGCGCAACCGGACCGAAGATTCGAGTGCCGCGCGGGTTAACGCCGTCGGTATCCAGTATCACGGCTGCGTTGTCATCGAAGCGAATGTGGGATCCATCTTCTCGTCGATATTCCTTAACGGTGCGCACAATCACGGCGCGCACAATCTCGCTCTTGTGAACCGTCCCATGCGGAACCGCCGATTTGATGCTGCCCACAACCAGATCACCTACGCGTCCATAGCGCCGCTTAGACCCCCCCAGCACGCGAATCACCTGCATGTCGCGTCCCCCGGTATTATCAGCGATTTTGAGGTGGCTCTCCTGCTGGATCACTTTGCCGACTCCGCCTTCTTCAGGACTTCCTCCACCACCCAGCGTTTCCGCTTGGAGATCGGTCTGCTTTCGACAATACGTACACGATCACCGGGCTGAGTGCCCAATTCATCGTGGACCAGAAATTTCTTGCTCACGCGCATCACCTTTTGATAGAGGGGATGCCGGAAGGTCCGGTCGACCTTCACAGTGACCGTATTCTGCGTCTTGGACCGAACGACGCGGCCCGTTAGCCGTCGACGAGTGTTGCTCATTTGCTGACCTCCTGCGCGCGTTCCATCTCCCTGACAACCGTTGCGATGCGCGCGATTTCGCGGCGCGCGGTTCTCAGCTTTGAAGTATCCGGCAGCTGCCCGGTTGCGAATTGAAAACGGAGCTTGAAGAACGCTTCCCGCGCGTCTTCGAGCGTCTCTTCGGCTTTCTCCAAGCTCATCTCCCGTACTTCTTTCGCCCGCATGGTTTAGTCCCGATACAAAATTTATTTCCTGAATTCTTGTTTCTGCACGAACTTGGTTTTCAGCGGCAGCTTGTGTGTGGCCCTCCGCATCGCCTCGCGCGCGGCCTCCGCATTGAGCCCCGAAATCTCAAACATAATGCGTCCCGGTTTGACTACCGCCACCCAGTGATCCACGGCGCCTTTCCCCTTACCCATACGCGACTCGGCCGCGCGCTTTGTCACGGGTTTGTCGGGAAAAATGCGGATCCAGACCTTTCCACGCCGTTTCATATATCGTACGAGTACGCGGCGCGCGGCTTCGATCTGGCGCGACGTTACCCAGACCGGCTCCAATGCTTGCAGGCCGTAATCGCCGAACTCGATCGTAGTGCCCCGGCTGGCGATGCCTTTCCGTCGGCCGCGCATTTGTTTGCGCCATTTGGTGCGCTTCGGCATCAACACGTTAAGATCCTCATTCGCTTACGTAAACATCCATAGCTTCGCCCTGTCCTTCGGACTCAGGCAGGATGTCTCCCTTATAGACCCAAACCTTCACTCCAATACGTCCAGAGTTCGTGCGGGCCTCGACCTTCGCAAAGTCAATATTGGCCCTTAACGTTTGAGCCGGCACTCGCCCTTCGCGAGCCCAGTCCGTCCGCGACATCTCATGACCCCCTAGTCGGCCGGCGCACATCACCTTCACTCCTTGAGCTCCAGCCCGCATCGTGCTGTCGACCGCGCGCTGCATAGCGCGGCGGTGGGTGATCCTCCGTTCAAGCTGATTTGCTACGTTCTCGGCCACGAGCCGCGCATCGAGGTCAGGTTCCTTAATTTCCGATATATCTAATTTGATGTTGATGCCGGTCAGCCCCTGCAGTTTCGCGCGCAACTCTTTGACGTTTGCCCCTTTTCTTCCAATCACGATTCCGGGCTTGGAGGTGTGAACGGTGACGTTGATACTGTTTGGAAAACGTTCGATCTCCACCAGGGAAATCCCGGCTCGAGGCGTGTTGCCGTTGACCAGGTTCCGGATTTCTATATCTTCATGGAGCTGGTTAGCGTAATCCTTACGATTCGCGAACCACCTCGAATCCCAGGTACGGTTGATGCCCAGCCTGAATCCCACGGGATGAACTTTTCGGCCCATAAGTTCCCTAACCTCCCACCGTTTCCGGCGCACTTTCGCGTTCGCGCAGAATCACGGTCACATGCGATTGCCTTCGCAAGATCGGCTTGAAGCGGAGCCTGGCTCCAAATCTGCGCCAACGCCGAGTGGGTCCCACATCTGCGTACGCTCGATACACGTAGAGGTCATCTCGGTTTAAGCCGAAGTTCTGCTCAGCGTTAGCCATTGCCGAACGAAGCAGCATCCGCACCGGATGGGCGGCCGCCTTGTTCGTGAATTTCAGGATGTGCATTGCCTCCACAACATCTTCGCCCCGCACCCGATCCAGCACGAGCCGCACTTTCTGCGGGGATATCCGCAGATAGCGGTGGGTCGCTCGCACGTCAAAACCATTTGCCATCTGTGGCTACCTTGCCCGGGTGGTGCGATCCCGTCCGATATGCCCACGAAAGGTACGTGTAGGCGCAAACTCGCCCAACTTGTGCCCGACCATATTCTCCGTGATGTAGATTGGAATATGTCGCCGGCCGTCATGGACTGCGATGGTGTGGCCGACCATCTGCGGAAAAATAGAGCTTGCGCGACTCCAGGTTCGAATCACTTTCTTTTCGCCGCGCTGATTCATCTCCTCTATGCGCCTGAGCAGCTTAGGCTCGATGAAGGGACCTTTCTTGAGGGATCGTGACATCTCGTTACCGCCTTCCCTTCGACCGACGTCGGATAATGTACTTGTTGGTGCTCTTATTCCGACGTGTCTTCTTGCCTAGAGTTGGTTTGCCCCAGGGACTCTTTGGACCCGGAAGTCCGATGCCCTGTCGCCCCTCCCCGCCCCCATGCGGATGATCGCGGGGTGACATGGCAGAGCCGCGGACAGTCGGACGAATTCCAAGGTATCGTTTCCGGCCAGCCTTCCCCAGTTTGATCTTGTTGTGGTCGGGGTTGCCGACCTCACCAATGGTCGCATAACAGGTCAAACGCACGCTTCGCACTTCGCCGGATGGCAGGCGCATCGCGGCGTACACGCCCTCCTTGCCCAAAAGTTGGGCACCGGTCCCGGCCGAACGTGCCATCTGGCCGCCTTTGCCTTCTTTCAATTCGATGTTGTGGACAACGGTTCCCAGCGGGATTTTCTCGAGCGGAAGGCTGTTTCCGGGCCGAATCTCTGCCTCCGGTCCAGACATCACTCGATCCCCGACCTTAAGTTCCATGGGTGCGACGATATATCGCTTTTCCCCGTCAGCGTAGAAAAGGAGTGCCAGCCGGGCAGACCGGTTCGGATCGTATTCAATCGCCGCCACTGTGGCGGGTATTCCGTGTTTCTTACGTTTGAAATCCACCTTGCGCAGCTGTCTGCGGTGTCCTCCACCGCGGTGCCTCACCGTGACGCGCCCATGGACATTGCGTCCACCCTGCCGCTTGCGAGGCGATGTCAGCGAGCGCTCTGGCCGGGACTTGGTGATTTCCTCAAACAGATCGCCCGTCATTCCTCGACGGCCGGGTGAGGTGGGTTTGTATTTTCGGACTGGCATTACTGCACGCCCTCGAAAACGTCGATCGTATTGCCTGGCGCGAGAGTAACAACGGCTTTCTTGTAGCCCGCCTTCCGAATTAGCAGGCGCCGGTTTCGCAGCCTACGACTACGCTTGGCAGGAATATTAACCACATTTACGCGCAGGACCGTCACGTCGAAAAGAACCTCGACCGCCTCTCTAATCTGCGCCTTGGTTGCCTTCACGGCTACTTCGAAGACATATTGGCCAAGGCTCGAGGTTTGATAGGCCGATTTTTCGGTGACGATCGGTCGCACGAGAATGTTATAGATGTGCGTCATGCGCTTTTGTTCGGATCGAGATACTTCTGGAGCACCTCGATTGAGCCGATCGGCATGATCAGACGGTCGTAATGCAACAAATCCCTCACGTTTACATAGCTGGCGTGCAGGACTTTGGCCTTCGGAATGTTGCGAACGGACTTCTCCACATTCTCGCTTTTTGCCGGAAGCAGTATGAGCGCACTCTCGTCGCCCGCAAGCGCCTTTAAGATCTCGGTCATTTCGCGTGTGTTCGGCTCTGCCATATTTAATTCGTCGAGGACCGTAATTTGTTTGTCGCCGGCCTTAACCGAAAGCGCCGAACGCAATGCTGCTCGCCGCATCTTGCGAGGCATTCGCTGGCTGTAGTCCCTCGGTTGCGGCTTATGCGCCGCGCCGCCTCCGACCCAGATCGGCGATCGAATGGACCCGTGGCGCGCCCTCCCGGTGCCCTTCTGGCGCCAGGGCTTGCGCCCCCCTCCGGCGACTTCGGAGCGAGTTTTCGTCTTGTGTGTGCCCAAGCGCGCATTCGCAAGTTGCCTCAAATACGCCTGATGCATAAGATCCGGCTTTATCTCTGCCTCAAAGATTGCCTTAGGCAGCTCAGCCGTATTGACCTTTTCGCCCTTGATATTGAAAACTTCAGCCTTCATTCCAAGTATCTCGCCTACACGGCCTTAGAACCTTCATTCGCCGCGATGGCTACACGCAATATTATTGCTTGCGACGCTCCTTCACCAATACCAGCCCACCGTTCGGGCCGGGCACGCTGCCCCGAACACCCAGCAGATTGCGTTCCGGATCCACCAGGTCGACACGCAGGTTTTGCGAGCTCACGCGCACCGATCCCATATGGCCAGGACCTTTTACGCCTCTGAACACTCGTCCGGGCGCCGAGCCGGCGCCGTGGGATCCGGGTGCTCGCTCGCGATCCGACTGTCCGTGGGTTTTGGGCCCGCGATGAAAACCATGCCGCTTGATGGCGCCTGCGAATCCCCGGCCCTTGCTAGTGCCGACGACATCCACCCGATCGCCCACCTGAAATACCTGAACGGTGATACGTTCGCCTTCTTCGAGATCGCCGAGATGGCGAACTCGGAACTCCCGCAGGTGTTTCAGGGGCGGCGCGTTAGTGCGTTTCAAATGGCCAAGCTGCCCACCGGTCAGACGTTTTTGTGAGGTTTCTTCCAGACCGAGCTGAACGGCGTTGTATCCGTCCTTAGCGTGAGTCCGAATTTGTGTGATAAAGCACGGACCTGCTTCAATGATTGTTACCGGAAGCGCAGCGCCCGTTTCGTCGAAAATCTGGGTCATGCCCACTTTTCGTCCGATCAAGCCTTTGAGACTCGGAATTCGGACCGGCTCGTCCACTTCCTGCGATTCGTCGGCGGTTGCGTCTTCGTCTACTTCATCTTGCTCATCGACCGGCTCTTCCGCGGATGGCACGTCCTCCGCTTCTGAACTCGGTTCCGCTTCCGCGGAGGGTTCTGAACTGCCTTTGGATTCAGGATCATCCTGAGCCTGAGCTTCTATGGTCTCCTCGGCTGGGCCGTCCTGCCCATTCTCGGTTTCCGATTCAGTTGGAGGATTCTCTGGTTCTTCTGTCATCGCTAAATCGTTATTTCAATATCCACACCGGCCGGCAGATTGAGTCGCATCAGGGTGTCGATAGTTTTCGAATCGGGGTCTAACACGTCGATGAGGCGCTTATGCGTGCGAATTTCGAAGTGCTCCTGTGAATCCTTATCGATAAACGGCGATCTCCGAACCGTAAACCGCTCCAACTTGGTCGGCAACGGGACCGGTCCGACGACCTTCGCCCCGGTGCGCTCGGCGGTCTCCACGATTCGCTTCGCCGATTGATCCAACACTCGGTGATCGTAGGCCTTGAGCCTGATACGGATCTTTTGTTTGGCCATTAGCAGTCAGGACATCCTTAGTCGATAATCTCGGTGATCACTCCGGCGCCCACCGTCAGGCCGCCTTCTCGGATGGCGAACTTGCTGCCCTTCTCCAGTGCCACCGGCACGATCAGGTCCAC
>JADFRG010000072.1 GCA_022561385.1 Chloroflexota bacterium | reverse complement strand
CAGCCTAACGCCCGCTTTCCCGACCGAGAAGCGGGATCAATACGTACCGGTATATGAGGCGTGCGACTGGATAACCGAGGGCGAAGTTCAGGCCGGCGACGACAAGGCCGAGGACCGTCAGCAGAGGATCACGCTTATCTAGAATCACACCGCCGAGGCCTATGTAGTAAAAAGCTATGATCGCAAAGCTCCATCCAGTTGAAAGCGTCAGAGCGAAGCTCTGTCCTGACAGTTGACCTTTTTGATGCAATCCGACGATACGGCGCGGGATTAAGTAAAGAATCCCTCCGGCAAGCACTGTCGCGAGAAGCCAAGTCCATTCATTGCCTATCATTAAGCCCCAAAGCTCCTAAGGCCTGAGAACCAGGCGATTATTTTCACTTGGGGGAGCGGAATTACCCCTCGTAGCACCATTGCCGGTTCCAATCCTGCTTACCCTCTTGAACAATTAGCGTCCAAAGGCGGTTGCCGCTGTCCTGAAATAGGACCCGTCCCATAATTTGACCCTTCAGTGCCGCGTCCTATAACCCATTCCGATAATACAACGCGGCAGACCGAACAACCGAGAGAACTCAGGTCCCACAGTGTATATAGTCACCGAGGGGAAGGTCGCGCAGCAACAGAGCAGAGGGCCATTCACGGCCCTTTTCATAGTCACAGGAGTCGATACTGCGCAGGCTACGCTTGCGACTCGCCGCAGTCTGTGAACCAACCCAACGTGCCATCCGGGCGCACCGCGAGATGGAGTTCGCTCTGGCTTACGGCGTCTCCGTTGTGGATATTGACCTGGACCGAGGTTGTATCCGCAATCGGCAGCGTCTGGCCATCTCTTATCCATTCCCACACACCAATTTCCACCGCACTGAGCACCTCGATGGTGACCGCCGGGTTCACGATGGATGCCAGGTAGTCCGAGCACGCTTCCGCTCCGTAGAGCTCCAGAACGGCCGGATGGAGCATTTCGAGCATCCTGGCGCTGTCTCCCGCACCCTGCGCGGCATTAAACAGGTCGAAGAAGTCGCTCGCTAACACGCCGGCCGAATTCTCGGCCTCGCCAATGACCAGGTAGGTGATCGACTCTCCGCCCGGCAGCCCGCCTTCGGCGCCCATGGTGTATTCGCCGGCAATGCGGTCCATGCTGATTGTGCCACCGAAGACCACCGCGATATCTGGAAAGCCGGCTACCGTTCCTCGCCCGGTGGCCATAAAAGTTCCGTCATCGTTGATCTCGCCGATTACGGTGACCCACGGTTCCGGACCCTCGATCACCACGCTCCCCGGTGAAACATTCAGGATAAACGAGAGGTGCATGCGGATGAACTCCGCGTGCCCGCGCGTATCGGAGAGAATGTCCGTGATGGCGTTGAAGGCCTGCTCGAGCTCGCCGGTGATCTCGTAGGTGCCGGTGGCCGTCTGTTCGCTGGCCGCGCCGATGGTGGCCTTGATGTTCGAGATCTTGCCGACCGGGCCGTAGAAGGTGAATGTGTAGGTCCAGTTGCCGTTGGCATCGGTGGTTCCATTGGTGCTTCCGGGATCCAGATCGAGCGTCACCGGAGCATTGGGGAGGGCTCCGCTTAGCGTAATTGTGGCGGTTGAACCGGAGGGCGCTCGGTTGGGGCTCACGGTCAAGATAGGCCCGGCGGGTGTGGCGGTGACGGTCGGTTGGGGTGTAACGGTGGGGTCGCTGCCGGTGATCTCAAACGTCGCAGCCGCGGTCTCTTCACTGGCCGCGCCGATCGTGGCCACAACGTTGGAGATGTCGCCCACTCGGCCGTTGAAGGTAATTTCGTGGGTCCAGTTCCCGTTGGCGTCGGTGGTGCCGTTCGTGCTACCGGGGTCCAGATCGAGCGTGATAGGCGCGTTAGGTAGTGCGCCTTTGATAATAATGGTGGCAGTTGTACCGGAAGGCCCGCTGCTGGGGCTGATGGTCAGAGTGGGGCCATCTCCGCTTGCGATATCGCTGACCGTTTGCCCCGCAAACGGTGCGGTGCAGACGCATGCCAGGCTGGCCAGAGCCAGGAACGCGAGGCCAAGATAAAGTTTGCCCGATCCGCGGCGTAGAATATCCAAATGTTCCCTCCCTCGCAAATACGGTTGCTCTCGGTGTGAATGCCTGAAGACATTAACGTCGGAGGGGAGGGGCCGCTATGGGCCGATGGTGGGAGGTGAGGGGCAACGACAGGATACATAGGGGTGGTAACATCCCCGCGCCCTGCGACCATTGAAAATTCGTCTATCAACTGCTTTATGAGGTCAATATGCGCACGAGGAAATTAGGGAAATCGGGAATAGAGGTCAGTGCTCTGGGAATGGGCTGCTGGGCCATCGGCGGGCCATGGACCTGGAAAAATCCAGGCGAGGACCCCTGGCCGGCCGGCTGGGGTTTTATCGATGACGATGAGTCGATCCGGGCCATCCACGCTGCGCTGGACCTGGGCGTAAATTTATTTGACACCGCCGCCAACTACGGCGCGGGACACAGCGAGGTGATCGTCGGCCGAGCCTTGAAGGGGCGGCGGGACAAAGCCGTGATCGCAACCAAGTTCGGCCGCATTGTCAACGAGGGTGAAAAGATTGTTTACGGCGACGACGACAAGCTGATGGAAAATGTTCGTTCGGATGTGGAGAACAGCCTGCGCCGGCTGGACACCGACTACATCGACCTTTATCAGCTGCACGTTGGCGAGTACGACCCCGATCTAGCGCTCGAACTGCGCGGCCTGCTGGAAGAACTGGTAGGGGAGGGCAAGATTCGCTGGTACGGCTGGAGCACAGACCTGGTGGATCGCGCAAGCGTGTTCGCAGGCGGTGAACACTGCGCCTCGATCCAGTTTCAGCTCAACGCCCTCTTTGACAATCCCGAAATGCGTGCGCTCTGCGAGAAGCACGACCTGGCCGGCATCAACAAGGACCCGCTCAATCGCGGATTCCTCACCGGAAAATTCACCGCAGATTCGACCTTTCCGCAGGACGATATCCGCTCCGAAACGGACTTCCATTCGGAAAGCATCCTCAAGCGACTCGAGGCGGTCGAGGCGCTGCGCGAGCCGCTGACTTCCGGCGGACGGACGATGGCGCAGGGCGCTCTGGCCTACATTTGGACCCTGGATCCACGCATGATCCCCATTCCGGGGTTCAAGACCGTCGAACAGGTCCAACAAAATGCGGGCGCCATGGAGTTTGGCCCGCTCGGAGACGATGCGGTCCGTCGAGTGCATCAGATTGTCGCCGATCTCCTGACCTCGCCCGGCTAGCTCCAGCTTGTCCAAAGCTGGCCGAAGGCGCGTCTCTCTTTCGAAATAGACCTAGGGACTGAACCGCAGAGTTATGTGAACGAGGGTTCGATCGGAAGGGTGAACCGGACGGTTGTACCTTTGCCGGGAGCGCTTTCGGCGGAGATCTCCCCTCCGTGCGCGGCCACCAGGTTTTTTGCGATCGTAAGCCCCAGCCCGCTGCCGCTTGTCTCGGGAGCGGTGCGACCAAGGCCTGTTTCGAGAGGCGAGCGATCGGGGCTTCTCCCGACGGAAGAGCGTTCGGGGATAGTGCCAGGGGCATCCTTCCTCGAGTCCGATTTATAAAATCGATCGAAGACGTGTTCCAGGTCCTCGGGCGCAATTCCAGACCCGGTGTCGACCACCGTAACTTGCGCATAACCATCCACTATTACGGCGTGGGTGGTCACATTTCCACCCCTGGGCGTGTGGCGCAGTGCGTTGGTCGTGAGGTTGACGAGCACTTCGCGGATGCGCACCGGATCTAGTTCGAGCACGGGCAGATCATCCGGCACATCGATTTTCAACTCGACCCCCTGGCCATCCGCTTGTGGGCGGAAGGAGGCCGCCACATCGCTGGCGAGTATCCCCAGGTCGGTAGGTTCGCGGTGCAGCTCGAGCGTCCCACTTTCCGCTTCAGAGAGCGTGCTCAGGTCGTCTATCAGTCGCGACAGCATCCGGACCTCTTCCAAAACCGGGCCCAGGTGAGCTTCATCTGCCTCGTAGACGCCGTCGAGCATGCCCTCCAGGTTTCCTTGAATAACCGACACCGGCGTACGCAGCTCGTGGCTCAGGTCGGCGACCAGATGTCGTCGCTGAGTCTCGGTGACTTCCAGCCGCTCGGCCATATTGTTGAACGCACGCCCCAGAGAGCGCAGCTCACGCGGTCCGCGCGGTTGGACACGCGTCGAAAAGTCGCCCGCTTCGACCTGTCCCGCGCCTTCAATCAAATCGCCGAGCGGCGCTGCCAGGCGGCGTAAGCCCGCGAAGGCCACCCCGAGCAGTGCCACGCCAAAAAATATCACCGCGGCCAGGGCCGCCGTGCTCACCGACGCGCTGGGATCTTGGAGCACCCCCAGCAACCAGAGTGTTCCGATACAGGCCGCGATCGGGACGAAAGCAACAAATAGAAGGAAGGCCGCGGCCCGCCACATAAAGGCGCCTCGCCTGCGACGCCACCGGTGCATCGCGCTGGGCGGCCAGGACTCGGCTTCTGGCCACCAGGGCGGCCGCTCTCTAGGAGTCGTGTAGAAACCTCTCTTCCAGTGGTGCCTCATATTTCCGCCAACCGGCCTCGCCTAAGCAACGGCCCGATTTCTGGCAAACAAAAAGCTGGATAAGGTAATGGCATCCATAATCTAGGCTTCCGCCAACCGGCCTCGCCTAAGCAATGGCCCGACTTCTAGCAAAAACAAGCTGGATAGGGTAATTGCATCCATAATCTAGGCTTCCGCCAACCGGTAGCCCACCCCATACACCGTGAGAATGTGGCGCGGCTCTCGCGGATCGGCCTCGATCTTACGCCGCAAGTTCTTAATGTGGGTGTCGATCGCCCGCTCGTACGACTCGAACGCCACCCCGTGGACCGCTTCAAGCAGCTGGGCGCGGGTGAAGATCCGACCCGGCTGCCGCGCCAGGGCGGCCAATAGTTGAAACTCGGTCGCGGTCAACTCTATCCCCTGCCCATCGATCGTCAGGCGCATCCGAGGGACATCCAGTGTCAGCTCCCCCGCGTGGATAACGGCCGCTCCCGCCTCAGCATACCCTTCCGTCCGCCGCAGTACGGCCCGCACACGTGCCACGAGTTCCTTGGGACTGAACGGCTTGACCATGTAATCGTCGGCGCCGAGTTCGAGCCCCACCAGGCGGTCGCTTTCATCTCCCCGTGCGGTAAGAATGATCACCGGTGTGTTCGACTCGCGTCGCAGCGCGCGCAGCACGTCCAGGCCGTCCATGTCTGGTAAACCAAGGTCGAGTACCGCCAGATCCGGTCGGTGCGCGCGGAACGTGGCAAGAGCCGTCTCGCCATTGGAGGCCGCAAGCACCTCGAAGCCGCCTCGCTCGAGATAATCGCGGGCCAGCTGCACAATTTTGACTTCGTCCTCAACCAGCAAAACGGTCCTCATTGCCGGTTCAATTCAACCGCAAAGTAAGGCCTAGTGCAACGGTGGGCACAGAACAATTAAATGGCGCTCCCTC
>JADFRG010000071.1 GCA_022561385.1 Chloroflexota bacterium | reverse complement strand
GGAGGCACCCACAAAGAAGACTTCGGCACGGGCACCGTCGCCGCATTGGCGGGAGGATTCACCGCGGTGCTCGCCATGCCTAATACGCAGCCCCCACTCACTGACTTTGCCAGTTTGGAGCTTGCACGGTCGGCCGCCCGAGCCAAGGCGCGCTGCGACTACGGATTGTTTCTTGGCGCTGGAGAAGGCAACATCGCGGCCGCCTCCGAATTTGCCCCTCGGGTCTGCGGGCTCAAGGTTTATATGGACCACACGTACGGGCCTTTGCGCATGCAGTCGCTGCCGGCGCTGATTGAGCATTTCACTAATTGGCCCGGGTCGCGACCGATTGCCTGCCACGCCGAAGGCCACAGCCTGGCGGTAGTCTTGACGCTGGCCCACCTGTTCGATCGAAGGGTGCACATATGCCATGTAAGCCTGGCGGTCGAGATCGATCTCATCCGGCGGGCCAAGGAACGCGGCACGCAGGTAACCTGTGAGGTCACGCCGCATCACCTGTACCTATCCCACTCCGATCTTCCGAGCCTGGGCACAGGGCGATCCGAGGTGCGCCCGCGGTTGGCGTCGGCCGGCGATGTCGCCGCGCTCTGGGAATCGCTCGAGGTGATCGACTGTTTTGCCACGGACCACGCGCCACACACACTTCAGGAGAAAGATGGGGACGAGCCGCCGCCGGGTTATCCAGGCCTCGAAACCGCGCTGAGCCTGATGTTGGGCGCGGTCTATGAGGGCCGGTTGAGCATGGATGACCTGGTGCTGCGCATGCACACTAATCCACGGCGTATATTCGATTTGCCGCCGCAACCGGACACCCGGATTGAAGTAGATCAAGACCATGTTTGGGAGGTCCGCGGCGCCGAATTTCACAGCCGCAGCGGTTGGAGTCCGTTCGAAGGAATGAAATTGCGTGGTCGTGTTCGCCGCGTACACTTGCGCGGCCACCTGGTTTATGAGGACGGCCAAGCCCTTGCGCCGCCCGGTTATGGCCGTGATTTGATATCCACATCCGTTCCCGCCTGATAGGAGGCACCTATGGCTACATTTGTACCTGCAACCGAACGTCGGACCAAAAGCCCCCATTTGCCCTTTGGAGATCGACGTGACGCTCCCTTTTACGGCATGGACATTCTCTCGGTCCTGCAATTCCGAAGGGAGGACCTGGATTACATCTTCGGCGTGGCGAGGGAAATGCGTTCCATGGTGGATCGTATCGGGACCTTCGATTTGCTCAAAGGCAAGATCCTTGCCAATCTTTTCTACGAACCTTCCACCCGAACCTCGTCCTCATTTCTTGCCGCGATGGAGCGACTGGGGGGCAGCGTGATCCCGATCAATGAGGTGACGTATTCATCCGTGGCAAAGGGGGAGTCGCTGCCCGACACCGTCCGCACACTGCAGACCTATGCGGATGTGATCGTGCTGCGTCACCCGGAGGTGGGCTCTGCCAAGCTGGCCGCTCAATACACTACGAAGCCGATCATCAATGCCGGCGATGGGACAGGCGAGCATCCAACCCAGGCTCTGCTCGACCTATTCACAATCCAGGAGGAATTGGGGCGAGTTGACGGATTGACGGTTACGATGCTGGGGGATCTTAAATATGGGCGCACGGTGCACTCCCTTTCCCGACTGCTGTCGTTGTTCGACGTGCGTATCAACTATGTTTCTCCCGAAATCCTGAACATGCCTCCCGAGCTGTTGGCTGAGCTGAACCGCCAGGGGATGGCCCAAAGGGAACTCACGACGTTGTCACCGGTCCTGCCGGAGACCGACGTGCTCTACGTGACCCGTGTACAGAAGGAGCGCTTTGATGATCTCGGCCAATACGAGTCGGTGAAAAACGCCTACGTGATCACTCCCGAGACGCTGGAAGATGCTAAGGAGCAGATGATCATCATGCACCCCTTCCCGCGGGTAGGAGAGATCAGCATGGAAGTCGACGACGACCCCAGGGCGGCCTACTTCCGCCAGATGGAGTCAGGGCTGTACGTCCGCATGGCGCTCCTGGCGATGGTGTTAGGAAAGGCATAGGGGGTCAAAGGCCCAATCAATGCCTTTCTTACTCCCACACAGTCTTCTCCTCACCCCGCCTGGTTGGGCCCTTATGTAAACTTCATGGGCGCCCAACCGTCATTCTTTTCGCGGCTCCTAGAGCGTGCCCAGGCCGCGGATTCGCTGCTCTGCGTGGGGCTCGATCCGCACCCCGAGTTCTTAGGCGAACCCTCCGCGGAGGGCGCGCGCGATTTCTGTCTCAAGCTGATCGAGGCCACCGCCGAATTCGCGACCGCGTTTAAGCCCAACAGCGCCTTTTTCGAGGTTTTCGGTGCGCCCGGGTGGGCTGCACTGGAGGACGTGATCGCCGCAGTGCCGAAAGAAACCCCTGTGATTTTGGATGCCAAGCGGGGGGATATTGCCTCGAGCGCGCGCCTATACGCGCAGGCGGCATTCGAATCGCTGGGCGCCGAGGCGCTGACCGTGAGCCCCTATTTGGGCCATGATGCGGTCGAGCCCTTCATTGAAGACCCGGCCAGGGGAGTCTTCCTGCTTTGCAAAACCTCCAATCCTGGCTCCGATGACATTCAATTGCTCGGAGGAGACGAGGAGCCGCTGTACCTCAGCGTGGCTCGAATGGCGGCCCAGTGGAACGAGCGGGACAACGTGGGCCTGGTGGTCGGCGCCACGGATGCGGAGGCTTTGGCCGCGGTGCGCGCGGTCGCGCCTCGACTATGGATCCTGGCGCCGGGTGTGGGAGCGCAGGGGGGCGACCTGGAGGCCGCGCTGGCCGCAGGCCTGCGGCCGGACGGGTTCGGAATGTTGATCCCCGTGTCGCGTGGCATCTCTGCCGCGCCCGACCCGCACGAAGAAGCGGCGCGCATGGTGGAAGCGATCAATCGCACTCGCTCGACTCAATCCCATTCAGGGCGCCGCAAGGGAGTCGATGCGCCTGGCGCACTGCCCGCCGATGGACTCTCCCAGGAGAAGGCGGCTCTGGCGGACGCGCTTCTGGAAGCGGGATGTGTCATGTTTGGCGACTTCGAGCTGAAATCTGGCGAT
This sequence comes from Chloroflexota bacterium, assembly GCA_022561385.1. GTDB lineage: Bacteria > Chloroflexota > Anaerolineae > Anaerolineales > E44-bin32 > JADFRG01. The sequence goes on along the minus strand of JADFRG010000071.1, from coordinate 2,427 downwards.
CGTTCGCCGATTTATTTCGATCTCCGCCTGCTGGCGGGTCGTCCCAATCTGCTTTCTCGGGTGGCCGCTGCCTATCGACCCATCCTGGAGCGGCTCACTTTCGACCGGCTGGCGGCCATTCCGTATGCCGGGTTGCCGATCGCGACCGCCATTGCGCTCCAATCGGATCGGCCGTTTATTTATCCGCGAAAGGAAGTGAAGGAGTACGGCACGAGGGCCGAGATCGAGGGAGGGTTCGAACCCGGTGAGACCGCGGTATTGATCGATGACCTGGCAACGAGCGGCGGCAGCAAGTTCGAAGCGGCTGACAAGCTGACCGCGGCCGGTCTGAAAGTGCGGGACGTGGTTATCTTGATCGACCGGGCGGGAGGCGCACATGAGTCCCTCGCCGCCGCCGGCCTTGAACTGCATTCCGTGTTCACGCTCCCCCAGCTGATAGATCACTGGCGTGCCACCGACAGGGTTGACCGGAGCCTGCTAACGAAAGTGGACGAATTTCTCGCTCGAGAGGCGGGCGGATCAGCGAAGGCCTAGCCGCCAAAGACCGGAATTCGAAATTCCTGAAGGGACAATGGTCACGATTTTGTCGAGAAAATTTGCCGAGAGAACGCGCCAAGTTTGTGAAATAGAGGCGAAAGATCCCGGGAATTACCGCGTTGAGTGTATATCGTGAAGATCCTCCGGCTGGGCGCCAAATAGGCCGCATCCAACACCTTTCAACTTGAGGACACCATGACAAGAAAGCTTGTTTCCAGTGGGAGCCCCTATGAGCTGAGCGTCGGATTCTCGCGAGCTGTTAGAGTCGGCAGCTTGATCTCCGTCTCAGGAACGGCGCCAATCGGGCCGGATCGCAAGACGGTGGGCCCGGGCGATCCGTCGGCACAATCCCGAAGGTGCTTTGAGATTATTCGAGACGCGCTTGAAGAAGCCGGCTCATCGCTGTCGGATGTTGTTCGAACCCGAATATTTCTGACAAACATCGCCGACTGGGAGAAGGTCGCCGCGGTACATGGGGAATTCTTTGGCGATATCCGCCCTGCCAGCACGATCGTGCAGGTCGCGCGGCTAATCGAGCCCGATTGGCTGGTCGAGATCGAGGCCGACGCGGTCGTTGACTCCGATGTGGCGTAGCCACTCGCCGCCCCAAAGCGGTCTCCGCGAAAGAATCTCTCAGCTTCGCTAAGGCCACTCTAGCGCGCACGCTCAAAAAGACAAGCAGGTACACTGCGAGCACAGGCACTCCGCGTGTCTAGGCGACCGAACAGCCACCAGGCCGCGCAGCCGAGTGCGCTGATCGCAACGATCGGGAGGGGATTGAGATCACTGGGAAAGCGGAACTCACGTTGAACGATCTGTTGCGTCAATACCCTCCCCCGATCCGTGAGACGGTAGATCGATTGAGGGGCATCGTCCACGCGATTGCTCCAGGCGCCCGCGAAAAAGTCAATCGAGGTTGGAGAAGCATCAACTACCTCGATCCACAAGTCGGTTATTTCTGCGGGATATTTCCGTTTGAAGACAAAGTCGATCTCATCCGCGAGTTCGGGACACTGTTACCAGATCCCGAGCGGATGTTAGAGGGAGAGGCAAAACAGACCCGTTATCTGAGATTCCGCCGGCCAAGCGACATCCGCGTTCAGCCAACAAAAGCCTTCATCAGGGCCGCGCTCGCCCTGCCTCCAGAACACTCCACTCGGCGCGGCTTGATCCAATCGAAGGCGTCTCCCAGTCATCTGGCTCCAGCCGGGCAGAACCGCAAGCCGCGAACGCGATGACCGGCCTGACTACCCGCTGCCCCGAAGGGGATCCCAGTGGGAGAGCGCTTCGCGAGTGGAGTCCCTCGGATTTACCAAGCAAAGCGGACTGGGGATGCGCCGGCATATTCCGTAGAGAATGGAAAGCCGGGTTACTAGTAGAGCCTTCGAAATCCCAACCCCGGCCGCTCCAGTGGCACACCAATGTGATGAGGGAAGTGAAATGAGCAGAATCAAACGATCCCGACTGGCGGAACTCGCAATCGCGGCCGCGGTGTTGCTCATAGGTTGCACTTCGCCGCCCGTAACATCGGGCCCACAAGCTGTAGTTTCCGTCACCATAGAGTGCCAAGTCTTCTATCGCGCTTCGACCAACGAGAGCCTGAGCGAGTCAAAGATCCGACTCACAACGGATGGTGATGTTGAGCTTATCGAGTTTGATGATCTGGGCTTCAACGCCTCCTACATAGATGACGGGTTCGAGGCGCGCTCCCTGGTGATTTCAATTACCGATCTGGTTTCTGGGGATGAAATCGCCCGGCAATTGAACCAGATGGACCGAGGAAAGAACCTCATCAATCAGTTTATTGGGGGACATGGATTTACCGGCCTGATTTATGTCTTCCATCCGAGCTCACCCGGAGAATTGCAGTACTTTTGTGAATCCACGTGA
>JADFRG010000070.1 GCA_022561385.1 Chloroflexota bacterium | reverse complement strand
AGCCACTGATAGGGAATGCGATTCCGCGCCAGAAAATCTTTGACCGCGTGGCTGGCCGGCGACCATAAGGTGCCCGCCACTCGAATTCCATCGTAAGGTAAATCCACCGTATCTCGCCAAACCTCGAGCAGATCATCCAGCACATCAAACACTTCTTGAGGTTCGTAAGGCTTTCTTAAATAGTGATCCAATCCGATAGAGTTGATGCTCTGGATGGCAGCCTCGGTATCGGCATAGGCGGTCAGCAGGACCTTGCGCGTATCGGGATAAAGCTTCATGGCCTCGGCCAGAAACTCGGTCCCGGTCATCCCGGGCATACGCTGATCGACCAGGAAAAGTGCCAGCGGGTCATTTCGGCGTTTGAGCCCCTGAACGGCTTCGAGCGCCTCTACGCCAGAGCCGGCCTTGACGATCCGGTATTTGCCGCGGTAGTGTTGTCGCAGGTCGCGTTCGACCGCATTCAATACTTGCGGTTCGTCGTCGACGGTCAGGATGACGGGTTTGGCCAAGTTTTCAATTTTCCAGTCTTGGGAGCGATCCTAATCGAGCGAGCGGGTTAGCCAGGATAACCCTTAGCGCCCTGCAGACCCTTGAGGGTGGAAATCTCGCCCGTCATGTTGCTGGCATGGGCGCTGATCAGCGAACTGAATATAAAGGCGGCCTTCTTTTCACCAAAGCCGATATCGCTAAGGTCCAGGACACGATCCAAATCGGCCAGCTCCAAAGAAGCCAAGTAATCGTCAGTAGACCCGTACACTGCCTCAGCGTATTGCCGAGCGGCCTCCAGATCCACTTTGACTTCGCGCGCCCATTCAAACTCGGAGCCCCAACGCGGATCGCTGATGCCGGTCTTTTCCTTCCACTCGCTCTCAAACAGCGGTTGGTTACCCACCAACAACTTATGAACAATCGCATCCTCGGAACATAACGAGTGCGCGTACGTTGCGCCCAGGGGATTGGCCTTGCCGGGCGGTTGCCAGTCAAGCTGCTCTTGTGTCACGTCTTGCATGGTTGCTTCCAGCCATTCATGTGCCCAACGCATATCCTCACGCAGCTAAGAAATAATGTCCATTTTAAGGTCTCCTGGTCGCAGAAAAGCTCGTCAATTTAATGATACACGAGAGGCCAGACGGTTGATGTAGCCTAGGATGCCAGCGCTTCCTGGACGTCCGGCTGGGCCTCGAAGCTCTGGCGCAGAGCGGGATCACTGAGCTGGTCGAGTACGATAGTCACCGCACGTGCCGCCTCGGCGCCCAACTCGGCTGCCAACGCTTCGTTTCCTGACTTGGCCTCCATTCGGCTCTGCTCTAACAGAATCCTCCATAGGTAGCGGCCTGAATCGATCTCCTCCGCCTCTCGCCTGGCACTGCGCAAGATTTCTCGAGCGTCTTGCTCATCCCCTTGCACGCTCAGAGCACGGCCCTTGAATAGCAGTGCTTCCGGAACCTCCGGCCGCCGGCCAGCCTGCTCGGCGAGCTTGAGCAGCTCCGCCAACCGCTCCAGGGCGTGCTCGGGCCGACCTTCCGCGAGCGCAATTTCGGCGTCCGCCATCAACACAAGTCCTGCGGTGTTGAAGCTTCCGACCGGTTGGAAGTTTTCGTAACTCTCGTCGGAGGCCTCCCGTGCGGAGGGGAGGTCGCCGGCCCATACGTGAAGCCTGGCTGAGGCCGCCATCAAACCGGGCCAATAATTGCGGAACTGGTCACGGTCGACCGAAGCGAGCAGCTCTATGGCGTCCCAGGACTGTTCCTGCGCACCAAGGGTCCCATAAATGAGGGCCAGGAATGGTCCCACGAAGAGCAGGGGCAGGCTCGTGCCGATCAGACGGGAAAGTCGGACACATTCGCCGAGCGATTCCAGCGCCTGGCCGAACTGCCCCAACTCGGCTCTCGCCTGCCCCATCCAAATGAGGCAGCTGACCTGGCCCCACTGGTTGTCGATGGCAGTTGTAATCTGATACCCCTCCTGGGCCAGGGCGATAGCCCGCTCGAACTCACCTGCCCAAAGGGCCATCGTCGCCTGGACCTGAAGGTTGTCGGCGAGCATGGGTTGGTTGCCCAAGTCGCGCCACATCTGATGGGACCGCCCTATAGTTTTCCACGCCCGCTCCAACTCTCCCAACATCATGAGCGGGCCACTGATGTCATTGAGCGTGAAGGCCATCTGCTCCTGCAGGTTGTACTGTTCGGCTACGGCCAACGACTGATCGCTGTAGAGGACTGCAAGCTCGGGCTCGCCCGCAAGCTTTTCGTTGTTGGCGCGGGTCCAGAGAATGCGAGCCTCCGCTTCGGGGTTCTCAAGGGTGTGCGCAACAGCCAGCGCTTCATCAGAGAGCTCGCGTCCGCGGTCGACGCTGTACTGCGGACTGGGGGTGGAGTAGATCTTGGCGCTCTCGGTGAGCGAAATGAGCTTCATTTCTCCATCGCCCAAATCTTGCGCGGCCGCGCGCATGTCCTCGTAAACAGTTAATGCATCTTCAAATCGATCCATGAGTTCGTAGGATCTACCCAGCCGTGTGTAGACGTGGCTGAGAGAGCCGGGTTCTCCGCCCTTCAGCGCATGGCGATAATGTCGAATGGCGTCTTCCAAGGCATAGAGGCGAAAGGCTTCATCGCCGGCCAAAAGCGCATACTTCGGGCCGCGTATGTCGTCGGCCTCCAGAAAGTGATGTGCCAAGAGGGGAGCAAACTCGTCTTCACGACCGGGATAGAGCTGCTCCAGTGCCTCCCCTACCTGAAGGTGATAGGCACGCCGCTCCTTTCGCAAGATGGAACGATAGGCGGCTTCCTGGGTAAGCGCGTGTCGGAAAGCGTACTCGAGCTCTGGTTCGCGAGCGGCTTCGAGGATCAATTCGACCCGCTGCAGCGCGCTGAGATGTCGATCCAGATCATCTGCGGCCCCGGAGATGGCTTGCAGAACGCGGTAGTAAAAGCTTCGGCCGATCACGGATGCCAACTGAAGAGTATTGCGCTCCTCCACCTCCAACCGATCCATGCGAGCGGTCAACAAGCTCTGTAAGTTGTCGGGGATAACAAGTGCGTCCACCTCGATGCTGGCGGTCCATCGGGCCCTCCCTTCATCGCGCACGACCGCGCCGCTGTCGATCAGCGTGCGGATCACTTCCTCCACAAAAAAAGGATTCCCCTCCGCTCGTTCCTGAATCAACTCGAGGAGCATAGGGGGTAGCTCCGAGATCGTGAGCAGCTCATCCACGAGCTTCCTGCTGCTCGCATTGGAAAGTGGCTGCAACCCGACCTCTCGGTAGCGATGGGGGTAGTCAGCTTCAGCGGCCTGCTTGATTTGCCAGGAGGGCGCGTTTCGAACCGGGCGGAAGGCGCACAGAAAGAGTATTGGGCCCGAGTCAGTCAACTGGAACAGGTGCGTCAACAGCTCGGTGGAGGCGCTGTCGGCCCAGTGCAGGTCGTCGAACACAAGCACGGTGGGCGCGCGCTCCATCTGTCTCCGCCAGATGGCCAGGCTGGCCGCAAGCAGCTGGCGTTTGAGGGCTTCGCCCTCGAGGCCGCTTTCGGCAGGTTCTGTACCTTTCAAGAACAGTGCCCCGAGCACCTGAGTGGCCGGCTCCCGCTCGCCGGCGGGAAGCCCGGCAAGCGCGGCCGAAAGCCGGTCGCGCACGATGGGAACTTCATCCAGTTCACCGATTCCCCAGAGCAGGCGCAGGTGCTGTTGGAACTGGCCGTAGGGACGGTTTGTCTCGTAGGAGATTCCTCGGCTCTCAGCCCAGTAGCCGCCCTCCAGGTCGAAGGCGCCGTGAAGTTCGTCGATTATGCGGCTCTTGCCGAGGCCGGCCTCGCCGATAAGGCACACAATCCCGCCGCGGCCTTGACGGAGGTCTTGCAGCGATTCCTGGAGTGCCTTCATTTCCTGCGCGCGACCTACCAGCGGTGCTGACAATCCTTCGACGCCGCGCAGACGGCGGGGTCGAGCCTTGCGACCGACCACACGATAGGCTGGAACCGGAGCCGCCTTTCCCTTGACTTCGATGTCGCCCAGGGTTTTGAGATCGAAGAGCGGAGCCACACGTTTGTGGGTTTCTTCGGCGATCTGTACGGTTCCCGGCTGGGCGGTCTGCTCCATCCGCGAAGCCAGGTTCACGGCGTCGCCCATTGCGGTGTACTCCATGCGCAGATCGGACCCCACCTCCCCCACCACCACCAGCCCGGTGTTGATGCCTATCCGCACGTTGAAGTCCAGGTCCCAGCGCTCACGGACTTGCTCGCGGTATGGCTCGATCCCTTCCACGATTCCAAGCCCGGCCAGGACCGCGCGTTCGGGGTCGTCCTCGTGGGCAATGGGAGCGCCGAAGAAGGCCAGGATCGCGTCGCCCATCAAACGCGCGAGCGTCCCCTCGTAACGGTAAACCGGCGCGATCAGGTGTTCGAAGGCACCATTCATGATCTCGGCCCAGTCTTCGGGGTCTATCTTTTCCGCGGCCGCGGTCGACCCCTTGACGTCGCAGAACAAGATTGTTACCACCCGGCGCTCGCCGGCCATAGTCTGGCCTGCGCGGGCCGACTCCAGTTTGTCCAGCAGCTCCTTGGGAATATATTGCAGCAGTTTGTCCTGGGAAGTATCTGCGCCCTGATCTGCCCCCATAAGCGGCTTGCCACAGTTGCTGCAGAAATTGGCAGTGATCGAGTTTTCAGTCGAGCAGTTGGGGCAGACCTGGGTGAGGCTGTTCCCGCAGTTGCTGCAGAAGCGGGCCTCGTCTGGATTGTCAGTCTGGCAATTAGGGCAGTTCACTTGGGATCCAAAGCCTGGAGAGGTCGAGAGTCCAGGACGCGCTAGGCCTCGATCACTTGGTTCTCAGCCTGGAGAGCCCCCCCAGCCATTCTGGAGGAGCCAGAACGGCTTCATCTACATAACACCAAATCCAGTCCTCCATGGGCTCGAAAGATTGGATCAATGGATGACCAGTTTCTTCGTAGTGGTTGCGCATGTGGTGGTTCTTGGCCAGATCGCAACATCCAACATATCCGCAGATCAGGCAGATACGCAGGTGCAGAAAATCATCACCCAGTTCCGCGCATTCGGCGCAAGCTGTGGTGATGCTCGGGGTGACCTTCTGGATGAGCTCGACGTGTGAGCACGGTCGCTCATCTGTCGTGCCCGTCCAGAGTTTGCGAAGTGTGCGGTACGGTTCCGCGGAAGTGCGATCAGAGTCGGCAGTCATGCGTTGTGTGTGCCGCGGGGGAGCATATTCGTAATTGTAGCCTGAGAGGGCGGCGCTCTTCTCGTCTCTCAGCGGACAGTGCAGAACATCGACGGTCTGCGGCATGAGTGATTCGCGGCTTATACTGGATCTCCGCAACAAACTCGATGTTGGAAAGGTGGGGGACATGAAGAATTTGCTCAGGCTGGAGGAACTGGCGTTATTTCTGCTGGCGATCTATTTGTTCTCCCTACTGGACTACGCTTGGTGGGTTTTCTTGGTCCTGCTGCTCACGCCGGACCTGGGGGCACTCGGCTACCTGGCCGGACGTCGGACCGGAGCTATTACCTATAACCTCACGCATCACAAGGGGATT
>JADFRG010000002.1 GCA_022561385.1 Chloroflexota bacterium | reverse complement strand
GCTGCGGCAAAAGCAAGAGACAATGGCAATGCGGGATCCCGGCAGGCCTAGTGAGGAAGCGATCCTCGGCCGCTCCCTGGCCTAGCCTGGCGGCTACGCCAGGACAGGCAGCTCGCAGCCGTTAGGCATCCAAATACTCAAGATGCATTTCAGGGTTGATTATCTAGCGGATCATCCAGACGCAATCCCTGTCCTCGCAAAGTGATTGTTTGATGAGTGGGGACATCGCTCTCCAGACGGCTCCGTTGAAGGAATGGCTGACAATCTGCGGGAACGGCTCCGCAGAGATAGATTGCCCCTAGCATTGGTTGCACTTGGGCATGGGGAGCCGATAGGTACGGTAAGTCTTAAGATGCGGGAGGTCGAGATTCGTCCGCAATACGAGCACTGGCTAGGGACTCTGTTTGTGCCTAAGGCCAGCAGGCGAAAGGGCGTAGGTTCGCTTCTTGTAGAGGCCGGGGCTGATGAGGCTCGCCGACTCGGAATCAGGGAGTTGTACCTATACACTCGCCATAGCGAGACCGAACGGCTCTATGCAGGACTTGGTTGGGCAGAGGTCGAGCGGCCCGAATATCGAGCAAGTCCTGCAGTGATTATGAAAAGAATTCTGAACCGTTCGGGGACATAGGTAACAGAATATTCTAAGGACATAGGTAACACATTGTCTGAGGACATGGGTAACACTCTCCTCCGGAATGAGGCAGTGCCCAATGCCCTGGAGAGGTGTTACCTTGAGCGGACCCGGCCTCGACGTGCCGTGAATTCGTGTTATCGAGCTCAAGACAGGTTACGAGAATGCCCGTTCTCATAACCTATCTAGCTGCCCCCGTCCGGTTGCTATTGGGAACAGGTCCTATAGGGCTCCATCAGGTGCTGAACGATGAATGAGTAGGGGATGTGGGTGCTGGCCGACTACCAATGTTGAGCACGTGACTTAGGATCACCGACCTGAAAACCGACCCCCGCCCCTTTGAATTACAGGCCTGCGCACCCGCGCCAATCCAGCCTCAAGGGCTGCGCACGACGACCAGTTTGTCCGTTCCGGATTCGGCGCCCCAGATCTCGCCGTCCCGGCCGAGAATCTGCCTTACGTTGGCGCCGGCGCTTGGTAGCTCAAGGACGTCGAAGGATTCGCTGGAGGGATCAAACCGCACGATGGCATTGGCTCCGAAGTCGCTCAGCCACACCAGGTCGAGCTCGTCCACATACACCGCATAGGGCATCGGGTTGTCGCCAGGCAGCCGCCACTCCTGCCAGGTGGAAGTTGAAGGATCGTACATCGCCAGCTGCCCTGCATTCCACTCGCTGACCCAGAGCCTGCCCTTCGAATCGGACCAGACCCGGCGCGCTCCCTGACCTGCCGTGGGGGGCTCCAGAACGGTTACTCTGCTGGTAAAGGGATCCAGGCCGCCGACGTAGTTGCCCGCCAGGGAAGCGTAATAAATCGCGCCATCCGGGGTCGAAGCAATGCCGTATGGGCCGCGACCGCGCGGTGCGTCGAACACCTCCACCGAACCGTCAGCGGGGTCGAGGCGCCCGTACACACCGTTTTGGCCGGTGAACCAGAGTACTCCGTTGCGGTCAAAGGCAGCGGTGTTGATGTTTGCATTGCCTCCGGACGGGAGTGGGAAAACTTGGACCGCATGCGTAGCTGGGTCGACGCGAACGATCGCATTCAGACCACTGTCGGTGATCCACGGCGCGCCATCGGGGCCTACGATCACTCCGTGTGGTGCCGAACCGCTGCCCAACGGAATGCGATCAGTCACTCCGGTGCTGGGATCGAGGCGGCCGAGTTCGCCGAGGCGCTGAGCCGTGTACCAGACGGTTCCATCTGGAGCCGGCGCCACGTCGTGCGGACGGGAGCCCTGCGGAACCGGATACTCTTCGATCACAAGCTCCTCGGCCGCTGGGACCCAAGTGACTGTCGCGGTCGCCTCCGCGGCCGCCGGCTCCACCGATTCGGTTGGCTCTTGGGGCTGGGGCGTGTCCGTTGGAGCAGAGGGACTGGGCTCAGGGGGCGCGCGGCTGCAGCCGACGAGCACTACCAGAAGCATCGCAAAGGCTAAGCCTCTGATCGTTACACGCTTACATATTCCGCCCATGAGATCCATTTGGGATTCGCTCACTCAGCCGAATCGGTCCGGTCAAATACAGGGAGAAATCCAGGGGAAAGTTGCTGCAGGCGAAGCATCTGAGGCCGAATCCGCTCTGAGAAAAAGGGCCGCAATACTACCATGCCCTGACTTGTGAAGGATAGATGCGGCCTCACGTACATGGCCCTAAATGCCAACGAGGTGGAATAGGCAGCCAGCCTCAGTTTAGAAGCCATTGCTTTAACGCTTGAGGTCGACCACAGACCTCATATCCCGGCCGCCGAGCCATTTCCTGAGAGAACACAGTACAGGTAAAATGCACGGCTCAAGCTTGCGTCCGGCTTGTCTGTGAACCTACGAGGGCTTGACAGATTGGACTCACGAAAGCACATTTCCGCCGTATTGGTGTCTCTTCTGGCAACGTTGGTTGCGTGCAGTGCGCCCGGGGTTGTCGGAATGGCGGCGCTCCCCTCCACGCCGCCGACGGGACTCAGGGCCGACGAGCTCGCTTCAGCCAACCATCCCAACCCAATCGAACCTCCGGAGCCTACTGCGCAGGCTGCGTCAGCCAATAGCTCAGTTCAACTGACCCCGACCGCCACGGAAGTTGTCTTCGAAGTAGGCAAGGAAATCACAATCCCCTACCTGCGGAGCCTGGAAATCAGCGGGAGTCCCATCACCTTCGAGCAGGAGCTTACGCCCACTTTTTACTATCAGCAGCATCTGGCTAGCTACATTTCCGAAGGCAATAAAATCTTTGGCCTGCTGACGATTCCGAACACAGAACCGCCGGACACCGGCTTCAAGGCGATCGTCTTCAACCACGGATACAACCCGCCAGACACCTACCAAACGACGGAACGCTATGCCGCCTATGTCGATTATCTGGCCAGGAACGGATTTGTGTGCTTCAAGATTGACTTCCGCGGTCATGGGCAGTCGGAGGGACAACCGACAGGGTCGTACTTCTCGCCCGGATACACCATCGATGCCATCGCTGCGCTCAAGAGCCTTCAAACCCTGGACATCGTCGACCCTCAAGGCATTGGGATGTGGGGCCACAGCATGGCGGGCAACCTCGTGCTCCGAGCGATGCTGATCGAACCCGACATTCAAGCCGGGGTGATCTTTGGTGGCGCCGTGTACAGCTATGACGACTTCGCCACCTACGGGATCGACGACAACACCTACCGGCCGCCAACGACACAAGACGAATCAGACCCGCCACGCAGATCGCTGGAAATCTTCGAGGTGTATGGCCGGCCGGACACCGCCACAGGATACTGGCAGGCTGTTTCGCTCACGGAAAATATCAGTTTCCTGGATCGTCCGTTGCAGCTTCATCACGCGCAGGACGATCCAGTCGTGAACATTCGCTACTCAGAGGATCTGGCTGCGGTCCTGCTCCGAAATGGAAAGGAGTACGAGTTTTACGTTTATGAGGGCGGAGGACACAATTTCTTCTCACCCTACTTCGACCAGGCGATGCAGCGAACCGTCGAATTCTTCCAGGATCACCTGTAGCTGGAACGCTGACGTATAGCGGACTTTCCGCCCGGCCGACTAGGGCGTGGCGGTTTCTGTGGGTGAGTCAGTTGGAGTTTGCGTTGCAGTTGATACGGTGGTCGCGGTTGGGGTCGCAGTCTCGGCTGCAGTCCCGACCACGATGAGCACGAAGATTTCGTCGCCAAAAGACGTTCCGCCGGCATTAGTCATGCGCCAGTTGCCACGGTAAGTCCCTGCCGTAGTGGGTGCAGTCAGGTCGACGGAGATATCGACCTCGTTCCCGGGCTGGACCGCACTCCCAAGCGTAACCGATGAGCCGCCCATAGCCTCGCCCCCGGTGAAGTTCAGCTCGAAATCCTCCTCCCAAACACAAGTACCACTGTTCCGAACCTTCCAGGTCTTTGTGAATTCTTCACCCGGGTCTATCGTGGTATTGTCCGGAATGGTCACGTCGGCAACGAACACCAGCCCCTCACAGGAACTCGGGGGAACCGTCACGGGGACGGTCGCAGAGGGAGTGTTGGTTACTGCGGGAGCACTCGTTGCGGTCAATGTCGGTGTCCCTGTTGCCGTGGGCGTAGCTGTCGGTATGGCCACGGCAGTGGAGGTCAGCCCGGCGGAGAAGGTGGCGACCGCCTCGGTTTGAATCTGCTCGACGGTATCGGTCGGGGTTGTCTCTTCAGTACTCGAGCCGCAGGCAGACAACAACAGCCCCACAAGCAGCAAACTAGCGAACGGGATTAGCCGTAGTGTGTGCGGTTTCATTGGGCGCCGAGCGGCAAGTTTACCCTAGGAAGGCCGCCGTTCGTTTGGAACCCAATCTGCGTTCAGTCTCAGCCTACGACCCCACGCTGACTTCCGGCGGTCGATTGATTCCCCCGATCAGAGCTTAAAGCCGCGCGAAGCGGGGGAAGTGCTGGAATTGGCAGACAGGCGTGACTTAGGATCACGTGCCCTAAGAACCCTTCCCCGCCCCTTTGATTGCAGGCCCAAACCCCAAAGATCACGTGCTCGACATCGGATAGCTGGCCAGCTCCCACATCCCTTACTCAGTCATCGATCTGCACCTGATGGAGCCCGATAGGACCTGCGCCCAATAGCAATCGGAAGGGGGCAGCTCGATAGGTACTGAGAATACTCCTTCCCAATACCTACCTGCTGAACTACAGGTTGCACGTTCGAGTCGTGCCGGGGGCGCCATGCAGATGGGCTGCTCGTGCTTCCACCTTGGAAACACGAGCAGCCCCTATTGTCAATATCTTTTTCGTTAGCGAAAACCTAAATTCTTGGGGGAGGTTCTTCGACCAGGGAATCCTCAACCGCGGTGAAGGCCCGTTCGATCGCGCTATCGATCCAACTGCGGCTGTCCTGCTCCTGCTCTTTCAGACACAAACCAAGATAAGCTGCGGTCATTAGCGACCCGCAGATGACCCCTATTACTATTCCTACAATAACTACACTCATTTACATACCCCCACCTTGTCGGATGCGATCCGTGTCCACCGGACCCTGCATCAGTATCATTATTGTTCTTCGTTTCTGGCTAGACCTTAACGTGGGAGGCCCTGCGATAACATTCGTCGCGAGCTTCATCCTCCTCTACGCAGGCTGCCAGCCATACCCACGCCAGGCGGTTGTTGGGATCCTCGCGCACCACCCAGCTCAGCGTGGATCGTCCCTGACCCAGGTCTCCGCGTTCAATGGCCTCTACCGCGGACGAAATCGCTTCTTCGACAGTTTCCATAATTGTCCTGATCCGGAGCCGTCTGATGCGCGATCAGGGCGCATTCAGAATGGGCCTCTTTGACAATCATCCTAGCAGTCTAGACGCGAATTTTAGCTAACGATTCCCTTACAACTCAACCTCGGTTTCGCCTGACATCGCGCGCACCCGCTGCCAGGGGGGGAGATCGTCCATATCGGCCAGAGTTCGTCGGAACTCGAATATCTGATCCCTGATTACGGCGGCTTTCTCAAATTCCATCGACTCTGCCGCGCTGCGCATTTGCTTTTCCAGATGTTTTATCAACCGGGCCAGCTCCTCTCGGGGCATGTCTAACGGGGCCGTGGCCCGATACTCGGCCTTTCTCTCCGCCAGCGCTTGAGCCGTTACCAGGTCCGTGAGGTCCCGCACCGCCTTGACGATGCTGGCTGGCTCGATGCCGTGTTCTTTATTAAATTGAATCTGCTTATCCCGACGGCGACTGGTCTCGTCGATGGCGGCCTTCATCGAATCGGTCATCACATCGGCATACATGATGACCTTCCCGTCCACGTGTCGAGCCGCCCTTCCGGTGGTCTGAACCAGCGAGGTCGTGGAGCGCAGAAAACCCTCCTTGTCCGCATCCAGGATGGCCACCAGAGACACCTCCGGAAGATCAAGCCCCTCGCGGAGCAGGTTGATTCCCACCACAACATCGAACACGCCGAGCCTGAGATCGCGAAGTATCGCGACCCGATCGAGGGTGTCTATTTCCGAATGTAGGTAATGAACTTTCATGCCGAGCTCAAGCAGATAATCGGAAAGGTCTTCGGCCATCCGCTTAGTAAGCGTGGTGACCAATGTGCGCTGACCGAGCTCGGTCCGTTGCCTGATCTCACCGATCAGATCATCAATTTGCCCCTCGACCGGCCGAACTTCTATCGCCGGATCAACCAGCCCGGTGGGACGGATGATCTGTTCAACGATTTGACTCGCCGCTTCGAGTTCATAGGCTCGGGGAGTGGCCGAGGTGTAAACGACCTGCCCCGTCCGGGCGGTGAATTCGTCGAACGAAAGGGGCCGATTATCTATGGCAGACGGCAAGCGGAAGCCATATTGCACCAGGGTTTCCTTGCGGGAGCGGTCCCCAGCGTACATGCCGCCAATTTGGGGGATAGTCATGTGACTTTCGTCTATGATGAGCAGAAAGTCAGGAGGAAAATAGTCAATCAGGGTCCAGGGCGATGATCCAGCCGGACGCTGGTCCAGGTGGCGTGAGTAGTTTTCGATGCCCGAGCAGTATCCGACCTCTCGCAGCATCTCCAGATCGTATTTCGTACGTTGTTCGAGTCTTTGAGCCTCCAGCTGTTTCCCCTGCTGTTTAAATTGCAGGACCTGACTGGATAACTCCTCTTCTATGTCGCGAATCGCGGCCTGGAGCTTCTCATCCTCCGTGATGAAATGTTTTGCGGGGTAAATTTCGATGGTCTCCTTTTCCGCAAGCAGCTCACCGGTGACGATGTCGAACTGCGAGATGCGTTCTATCTCGTCGCCGAAGAAGCCGATTCGCAAGCCGCGCTCTTCGTAGGCGGGGACAACCTCAAGCGTATCCCCGCGCACTCGAAATTTGCCCGGGCTGAGCTGCAAATCATTGCGTGAATAGTGGCTTTCAACGAGTTGGCGCAGCAACGCCTCGCGCCGGTAAACGCGGCCCTTTTCCAGGTGAATCACGATGCGACCATAGGCCTCCGGGTTTCCGATGCCGTAAATGCAGGATACGGAGGCCACTACAATTACATCGCGTCGAGCGATGACGGAGGCCGTCGCCGACAGCCTCAGTCGCTCGATTTCCTCGTTGATGTCGGTTTCCTTCGCGATATACAAGTCATGTTTGGCTACGTAAGCTTCTGGTTGGTAGTAGTCATAATACGAGACGAAGTACTCGACCGCATTTTCAGGGAAGAAGTCCTTGAACTCGGCGTACAGTTGCGCCCCCAGTGTCTTGTTGTGGGCAATTACAAGAGTCGGACGTTGCTGCTCGACGATCACGCTGGCCATTGTGAACGTCTTACCCGTTCCGGTTGCGCCGAGCAAGACCTGGTGCTCGAATCCCTCATTCAGTCCGCGGATCAATTGCGCGATGGCCGCCGGCTGGTCTCCCCTGGCTTCATAAGGTGCGCGCAGGTTGAATTCAGACATCAGTGGATGGTGCTCCTATAGCGGGACGGACCTTCTCACTCCGTAGACTGCGCATAGACATTGCTATCTGCGACTAAGCAGGGGAAAAATGGGGCGTCCGGGGTTCAAGATTTATCATGCGTGCTCCACATAGATCGGGTTACTGAAGATCCAGGGCACAGCCTCACCCCCGGTGCGGAGCAGGGCTGCTTCAACACGATACGCGCCGGGTTCGACGATCGAATGGACGGCGTGTTGGGTGGCGGGCCATTCTCGAGCCACTCGGCCGGCATGGATGATTCGAATCCGCGCGGTAAGCGGTGTTGTAACCTGCAGGGTAACGCCAAGACGGTACTGGAGGCGATCGCCCATGATCGCCTTTCCGTTTTCAGAGTGTGCGCTGAACATGAATCCCCGCGTGTTAATCGGCAGATCATACCCCACGAAGCAGCGCCCGCGCCCGATGGCCTCTAGAATCCGCTCTCGATCGTCTGGTGCCTCGCCAGAGAGGGGCTCATCGACGAGCACGTGAGTGTTGACCGCCTTAAATAGCCACGCGTACGGAAATATGGTCCGGCGCAGGGGGCCCAGATGAACGGGCAGGGCATGTGCGTCCGCGTTTCCGATCGCGACTATGCGCCTACCAGAGCTCAACATACGATCCCATCGTTCCAGCAATTTGGGATCTGGGCCACGACGAATTCGAGAGGGAAACAGGCCGTAGAAGACGGCATGGGCCCTGGAACGAACCAGGCACTTGTAGGATGTCATGAAATTCCAGATTTCAATTCCAGTGTAGTTCTCCACCTCCCAATTGTCCCAAGAAAGCTCCGGTTGATTGAATTGGGGGACCCCGCAATCGTGTGGATGGGCCAGGAAGGAAAGACCGCCGCGCTTTCGGACTTCGTGGATCAAGACCTGAGGCCGATCCGCATACTTGACTAGATTTTCATGGGCCCCGTAGATCAAGAGATGGGATCTTTCGGGGAGGCGTTCAACATCGTGGACTTCCTGGCCGATAAGCCGCAATATGCGCCTGTATCCTCGATAATGGTAACCTTCGAATTCAGCAGGGAGTGTGTTGTGGTCTGTGACCACGATAAAGTCCAGGCCGGCCCGAATTCCCGCATCCGCGACTTCATCGTGAGTGCCGTGACCATCGGAGGTCGTCGTATGCATATGCAGGTTGCCGACGTACTCACGCATCCGAGACTCCGAGCGTACCTAGCCTTGATGTGGCCGATTTGAGGGCCCGAAGCATATCACAGCGGCGGGCCCAGCATGGCTTAGAATGGGAGCCTCGGTCCAAGGTGCGGGTATGAACAACTCAGAGGTTGCGCAAGTATTTGAGGATATCGCCGAACTCCTCGAGCTCAAGGGCGATAAGGGCTTTAAAGTGATCGCATATCGCAGGGGGGCGGAGTCCATCAGGAGCCAGGGGCGGGACATCAAGGCCATCTGGGAGGAAAGTGCCCTGGAAGACATACCGGCGGTGGGCAAGGCCATTGCCGAGAAGACCGCCGAGCTGCTCCGTACGGGGAAACTTGAATATTACGAGAATCTAAAATCTGAAATCCCGATCGGGCTGCTGGAGGTGCTGAAGGTGGGTGACGTCGGGCCCAAGAAAGCCGCACGCTTCTGGAAAGAGCTTTCCATTACGTCGGTCAATGAACTCGAGGCGGCTGCCATGAAGGGCGCGCTAAGAGAATTGTCGGGCATGGGGGCGAAGTCCGAGGCCCGCATCTTGGATAATATCCAGGCCTTAAAACGCCGCCAGACTGGTCGAATGTCGATCGGAGCGGCTCTGCCCATTGCCGAGCATCTGCTAGCCGAGCTGCGGAAGCATCCGAAGGTCAAGGCCGCTGAGACGGCCGGCAGCCTGCGTCGAATGCGGGAAACCGTTGGGGATCTGGACCTGTTGGTGTCCACAGACCATCCCGACGAAGTGATGCAGGCTTTCGTGGAGCTGCCTATCGTGGGTCGAGTGCTGGGCAGGGGCGATGTGAAGACCAGCGTGGAGCTTATCGACGGCGTGCGCGTTCAAGTTTGGACGCATGCCTCCGAACGATTCGGAACGGCCCTGCAGTACGCCACTGGGTCCAAAGACCACAACGTACGACTGCGGGAGCTGGCACTCTCCAAGGGCTTTTCGCTCTCCGATCAGGCATTTAAGCTGGAGCAGGGCGGGGAAATTACGGTAGCCAAGGAATCGGAAGTTTACGAGATGCTGGGCCTTCCCTGGATCGCACCGGAGATGCGGGAAGACCGTGGAGAGATTCAGGCTGCGCAGAACGGAGAACTGCCCAAGCTCATCGAAATCAGGAACCTTAAGGGCGAGCTGCACGCACACAGCACCTGGAGCGACGGCAAGAACTCAATCGAAGAGATGGTTCAGGCCGCTGTAAAGCAGGGGCATAAATATTTGGCTATTACCGATCACTCCCAGAGCCTCGGCATCGCCAACGGCCTGACGGAAAAACGTGTCGAACAGCAGCGGGAAGAGATTGCGAAAGTCCGCAAAACACTCAACAATGATTTCGTGCTTCTACACGGAACAGAGATGGAGATCCTGGCGGATGGCAGCCTCGATTTCCCAGATGACCTGTTAGCGCAGTTCGATCTGGTCATCGCCTCGCTCCATACTTCGTTGCGGCAGCCGCGCGAGCAGGTGACCGCGCGGATGATCAACGCCATAAAGAATCCCCATGTCGATATCATCGCCCACCCCTCCGGACGCTTGATCGGCAAGCGAGAGCCGGCCGACCTGGATATGGACCAGATCCTGGAGGCGGCTCTGGAGCACGGAGTCATCCTTGAAATCAACTCGAATCCGGAGCGGCTGGATCTGAACGACATCTACGCGCGTCGTGCGGCCGAAATGGGAATCCCACTGGCTATCAATACCGACGCCCACCGGCCCGAGCACCTGGCCTTTCGCAACTTTGGCGTGGGAGTTGCCCGGCGCGCTTGGATCACTTCCAGGCAGGTCGTCAACTGCTGGACCGCCCCACGAATTCAGAAATGGCTCAATGCGCGCGGCTAGCGCAACCCCTCACTCGCTGAGGGGTTAATCATTTAGACGTTGAGGAGGGACTTTAGATGGCGAAAACTGCATTTGTGACGGACAGCACCGCGTATATTCCAGCCAGCCAGGTCAAGCAATTTGATATCACGGTGATCCCCCAGGTTCTCATATGGGACGAACAGACTCTGCTCGACGGCATCGACATCCAGCCTACTGCATTCTACGAACGAATGAGAGAGTCGAAGACGATGCCGACCACGTCGCAGGCGACCATTGGCGCATTTAAAGAGGCTTTTGAGCCTTTGGTTGAGGCAGGACGACCCATTTTGGCGATCCTGATCTCAAATAAGCTCTCAGGCACCATTCAGTCCGCTGAGCAGGCCAAAGCCGAATTCCCAGAGGCGACGATTGTGATTATCGACTCAGAAGCGGCCGCGATGGCGATGGGATTTCAAGTCCTGGCCGCGGCCCGCGCCGCGCGTGAAGGAAAATCGTTTGAAGAGGTGACGGAGATTGCTCGCCAGGCCAAACTTCAAACCGGCGTGGTCCTGCTCGTAGACACCCTCGAGTATTTACATCGCGGTGGAAGGATCGGAGGCGCCTCCCGTCTCCTGGGCACGGTCCTCAATCTGAAGCCAATCTTAGAGCTCCAGGATGGAGTCATTGAGGCGGTGGATCGGGTTCGTACTCGCTCCAAGGCCCAGGCTAGACTGCTTGACATTCTTGAGGAGCGGATCGATGGGCGTCCCAACCTTCGCCTGGCGGTGTTGCACGCGGCTGCCGAGCAACGGGCACGCGATCTGCTAGAGGTCGCAGCAAATCGACTTAATCCAATTGAGACCGTATTTTCGGAGGTCAGCCCCGTCGTGGGCGCCCATGTCGGTCCGGGAACCCTTGGGTTGTGTTACTCGGTCGAATCTTGAAGGAAATCCATCGTCCCAGCGAGCGGCAGGCGGACCTCCCTAGTATGACTCGGATCGTCAGAGGCCTGCAAATTGACTCGTATTCTCAAGGTTTTTTTTCTTCCCCATTGGAGCTCGGGATAGAGCGCTCGTTCAATCCGGCTCAGGAGTTCGATTCCCGGCACCAATAGGGGGGGGGAAATTCAGGAGAGCGAACACAACAGCTAGCCGAGTTAGGGCCGTGGATTCGGCCGAAAGGAGGAGTGAGATCGCTACTGAATTCACCATAACCCTGGAAAACCGACCTGGCCAACTGGCGACGTTATCTAAATCCCTGGGTGAAGCCGATGTCAATATTCGGGCACTTTCTGGAATGATCTGTGAAGGAAAAGGAATCCTCAAGTTGCTGACAAACGACGAAACCGCAACTCGCGCTCGGCTCCAGGACTTGGGGCTCCTTTTTAAGGAACAGGAAATCCTCACCGTCACGGTGCCCGATCGGCCCGGTAAGCTGGGCGACTTCGCCAACATGTTGGGGGAAGCCGACATCAACATCGAAACGATTTTTGTGATCGATAACGCGGCCGGATTCATGGAGCTTGCGATCGGGGTCGACAAGATCGAAGAGGCGAAAACCCTTCCGCTGGGACAGTTTTGATCGCCACCCGGCCCTTGGAAAGTGTCTAAGCCGGGTGATGCAGCCCGGGGCTGCTTGCACACGCATGAGGACCACCTGAAGTGCCGAGGCTCGGTAGCCAACCGGTAAGCAGATCGCCTATGTCGGTAGCTGCCTAATTCGCTACCCGTGCGGGGCGGCCAACTAGATCCTGACCGGGGTGGGATCGGGATGGTCGGTGTTTGCGGCTAGCGGGCCGATATCAGCGGGGAAGAGAGTACATGCCACTGGGGTCGACCGGGTAAACGCGCGCTGCCTCACCTCACTTTGGCGCAATACACCGCGCCTGCGCGCACGCACGTTATAGTTTGTGTCCAACCTCAGGCCGCTGCCGTCTTCTCAGGGATCGGCTCTCAATAGAATACGGGGTCGGTGATGATAAGATACACCGCCGTCAGAGGGTTGGGGAACCCCTGTCGAGCAACAATTAACCAGTCGACACGATCTTGGCCGCGTTTCGATTCTTTTCGCGGCCAAACATTCAAGCGAGGCTAGCAAAGTGCGCGAGCGAACTATTCTTCTAATTACCCTTCTGGGGCTAGGGCTTCTTGCAGTTGGTGTTGCGGTCGTCGTGGTAGTTGAGCCGCTCCCAGAAATCGCCACCGTCGAGGCTCAGTTACTTTCCCAGGGGCTGAAGATTTTCTTCGGTATTGCTGCAGTGGTTTTCCTTGGAGTCGAAGGTCTGCTTGTGTTTGCTTCCGTTCGAGGTCATCTACAGGGCAAGAGTCAGGCGCAGGTCAGCAGTGGACTCGAGATGGTATGGATTGGGCTACCTGCTGTTCTTGTGGCCGTGATCGTCATTTACTCCGTCAACCTCTTATCCGATATCGAAGCTCCGGCCAGCGACGCCATGGTAGTGACGGTGACCGCCAGGCAATTTGAGTGGGAGTTCTACTACGTTGATGCGGCCGTTTCCTCAGATACTTTGGTGCTTCCGGTAGGTAAACCCGTTGAGCTGCTATTTACCTCGGCCGACGTAATCCATTCTTTCTGGGTACCTGCCTTTGGAGAAAAGATAGATGCTGTGCCCGACATGGTGACTTCGTTGACGGTGACCCCCCTCAAGACCGGCATTTTTCGAGGCGTCTGTGCTGAGCTCTGTGGCGCGGGACATGAAACGATGCAAGCCGACGTCTTGATTCAGGATCCTGCGGTCTTTGAAGCGTGGTTAACGAGTTCTCGTTGAGTCCAACGGAGGCGCAATTGACCGGTCGGCGACGATATCTGAGAGTGAGTACAGACCATGAAGTGATCGGCGTTCAATTCTTGGTCACGAGCCTGGCGTTCTTCATCATCGGGGGGTTGATGGCCTTGATAATTAGGGCGGAGCAAGCGTTACCCGGCTTCGACTTTCTGGGAGGCGAGAATTACAACCGCCTGTTATCCAATCACGGCTCAATCATGATCTTCCTCTCGATCCTGCCGGCGGTCCTGGGACTGACGCATGCCGTATTACCTGAAACGGTGGGGGCAAATCGGCCCACACACCCCAAACTTGGCGCACTTTCGTTCTGGCTGATACCGGTGGCGGGCGCATTAATGCTCGCCAGTTTCTTCGCTGGAGGCGCTTCGTCTGGGTGGACCGCTTATACCCCATTGTCCACGCAGTCCGCCGGCGCGGGACAGACGCTATGGGCGGTCAGTTTGTTGCTCGTGGTCGGCTCCTTGGTCCTCAGTTCGGTGAGTTTTCTCTCCACGATTCGGAGTCACAAGCCGGATGTCATTTGGGACACCCCGTTATTTGCGTGGTCCGCGATGGCCAGCTCGGTGTTGGCTATGATTGCCTCACCCGTAATTTTGTTAGCACTGGTGCTCCTGCTCGTACAGCGGATTGCAGGCCCTCAACTGGCGCTGCTGGACGGTGTGATCGGTGTCATTGTCTGGCAAAATCTATTCTGGTTTTTTGCAAATTCGCTTACCATGATTTTGATGCTTCCTATGATTGGTGTGATTTGTGAAGTCGTGCCCAATTACTCGGGCCGGCCGATCGTAGCTCACCGCTCGACCGCTATCGCTATGGCCGTAATCGCAGGTTTGGCACTGGTTTCTTGGGGCCAGCACATGTTCGCCAGCGGCCTGATATCTGGGATGCGGATCCCGTTTATGGTGGCCTCCATGGCAGTTGCCGTCCCGCTGGCTTATATTGTTTTCGTTTGGATTGCCACCATTTGGCTGGGGAAGGTCCGATTTGAGACGCCGATGTTGTTCGCCCTTGGCTTTATTGGGCTGTTGGTAATCGGAGGGCTGAGTGGAATGGCGCTTGCCTCTGTTCCGATTAACCTGCAGCTGCAATCCAGCTACTTTGCGGTCGGGCATCTTCATTTCGCCCTGCTGGGTGGAGCAATTTCGGGCTTGTTCGCGGGAATCTATTTCTGGTTCCCGAAGTTGACCGGCCGGGACTACGATGGAGGGCTGGGCATCCTGCACGCCCTGGGCCACTCGGGAGGGGTTTTTCTCACCTTTTCACCCATGTTTGTGCTGGGGCTGATGGGACTCCGCAGGCGCGTATTCGACTATCCGGCGGGCCAAAATATCGAGATATTCCAGCTCGGAGTTACAGCGGGCGCACTTTTGTTAGCGAGTACCACAATGTTGTTTGTGTACAACATGTTTTTCAGCGCCCTGCGCGGTGGATCGGTGGAGAGATCTGCGCTTGAGGCGGGGTGGTCGTTCCAACCTACGCAGGAGCGCGATCCTGTCTGAGCATTTGGTTACCCGCCCTAGAGAGGACTCTCTGTCGCAGAGACTTGGCGACTATTTGATGCTAACCAAGCCTGCCATAGTAATCTTGCTGCTGGTTACGACGCTCTGCGGAATGATTGTAGGGGCCTCGGGATTCCCTCCCGCCTCCGTCATAGCCCTGACCCTGCTGGGCGGAGCCCTAACCGCGGGCGGCGCTGGAGCACTCAATCAGTACCTTGATCGAGGAATTGATCGCAAGATGGTTCGCACGCGTGGAAGACCCCTGGCGGACGAACGGATCTCCCCCAGGGAGGGATTGGTCGTGGGCCTGGTGCTTTCCGTTGCGGGCGTGACCGTGCTGGCAACCGGAGTGAACTTGATTAGTGCCGGACTGGCCGCGTTTGGGCTCTTCTATTATGTCGTCTTCTACACGATAATCCTTAAGCCAACCACACCTTCAAATATCGTGATTGGAGGGGCCGCAGGGGCCCTGCCGCCGCTGGTGGGATGGGCCGCGGCCACCGGGTCGCTTACGATGCCGGCCCTATTTCTTTTTGCTTTGATTTTCTTTTGGACCCCACCACATTTCTGGGCCCTGGCGTTGCTCAAGCAGGCCGATTATCAGCGGGCACAGATTCCGATGCTGCCGGTGATCCGGGGCAGCGAGCACACGCGCAGGCAGATTCTCCTTTACAGCGTGCAAGTTGTAGCGCTCACGTTGCTGATGCCGCTTGTCGGCCTGGGCGGTCTCCTGTACATCGGGGTGGCCATAATTCTGGGGGGCGGGTTGATCCACCACGCACGCAAACTCCGATTGCGGGGGCAGAATCGGGTCGCGTGGAGCATGTACCGGTATTCCAGCCTGTATCTTGCCGGCATCATGTTGGCGCTTATGGCGGATGCCTTGATTGTTGGCTGAAGTTGGCCGTGATGGGGTGATGAACTCTTAGCGATCGGAGAGGCGACATGGTCGAAAGTACTCAATTCGACAAGGTGGACGTGATCAAGGCATCTGGCAGGATCGATAGTCATACGGCACCCGAGCTCAAGGAGGCCTTCGATGGGCTGCTTGAGAAAAAACGCTACAGCCTGGTTATTGACATGAGCGAAATAGATTTCCTCTCCAGCAGCGGAGTCTGGGTGTTGCTTGAGACTCAAAAACGTTGCCGCCGCCGCAAGCGTGGCGATCTCGTAATCGCAAGCGCAAATGACAACATTCAGAAGACGCTGGATCTCGCGGGTCTGATGCACTTTATGAAAATGTACGAGGATGTTGATGCGGCAGTCGGCAGCTTCTAACATTCTCCGATGCCCAAGGAGACCTTCGCCGCTCGTTACGAGAACCTGGCACAGATCTGCGAGTTTGTCACCATCGCCTCTGAGGCCGCCGGTCTCGGTGAGGCAGATGCCTATTGCGTGGAATTGGCTACCAACGAAGCCTGCACGAATATTATGGAGTATTCCTACGGCGAGGACAAGGAGGGCAAGATCGAGTGTTTGATCGAAGCGGACGACAAGGGCGTGACGATCGTTCTCCGTGATTGGGGCAAACCGTTTGATGCGAATGAGGTCCCTGAGAAGACCTTCGATAAGCCGCTGGAAAAGTTGGACCTCCGAGGAATCGGGCTGCGGCTAATAAGGGGTGCCATGGACGAGGTTGAATTTGAGGCTCTCCCGGTAGGGGGGAACCGCCTCACGATGAGGAAATACCGTTAGTCCGAACTAGCTTGCGCGCCTGGAATCCGGTGGATGTGGTCAGTTCGAGGCGCGCCCTCCACGATTTAAAAATCCTGTTGAAGGATTAAAGTTCGAAGCTCCTCGGCCGCAAGGTCGGGGTTTTTGTCTTCCGAATTCCAGCCTCGAAATCCTCGATCGGTCGTTGCCATCCAAATACGAGCGTCCACTCTTCCTTTCGGAGCCCTCCCTGACAGCCGAATCGACGCGTGACACAGGGTATATTTTGGCACTTATGACAAGTAATCGCCCGAGATGTATAATGGGTAGCCTGCACAAAGCAACCTGTCATGAAAGCCGCGATTGACCGATTCTTGTTGTATTTGAAAAATGAGCGGGGCTGTGCTGTGAACACTCAGTTGGCCTATTCGACCGATGTGCGCCAGTTTGAACACGTGTTGAGTGCGGGTTTCGGGTCGCCGCTTAAGTTAGAGCAGTTAAGTACATCGATGGTGGCGAGTTATGCGCGGTGGCTCCAGGACCAGGGTTATCGGCCCTCCACCGTGTCCCGAAAAATGGCGGCCGCGCGCGCCTTCCTGATATATCTGGAACGGCAGGAGAGAGTCATCTCTCCGAGCCCGCATGCGGTCCTTCATCCCCCCTCGGCCCCGCGCACACTCCCGAACGTTCTTTCTCGGGAGCAGATCGATCGCCTGGTCGAAGCGCCGGTACAAACTGGGACCCCGCGCGGCCTGCGAGATGCCTCCATTCTCGGGCTGCTCTACGTCGGAGGGCTCAGGGCCTCGGAGGCGGTGGGTTCGAATTTGGAGGATGTGGATCTAGCGGCAGAGAATTTCCTTCGGAGGGGCGTGGATCCCATGACCATTAGGCTTGGAGTGGCGCTTGACCCGCTGCGCGTCTATCTCAGAGTCGGGCGGCCACATTTGGTCAAAGATGACAAGGAACAGGCCCTCTTTCTCAACTTAAGAGGCAAGCGCTTGAGTCGGCAAGGATTATGGCTGGTGGTCAAGCGTTGGGCGGCCGCGGAGGGCTTTGGAGCGGACATCTCACCACACACGCTGCGGCACTCCTTGATTCGGCACCTTCTCGACGACGGCAAGAGCAAGCGAGAAATTCAACATATGCTTGGCTTGAGCAGTCCGAACGCCATCCGAGTGACCACACAGTGAGCGGCTCGGATTCAGACTTCGTCACTCTCCAGGAGATCGATTCCATCGCCGAAGCCGTTCGGGCGAAGGTCGACGCGAAACCCAGGATCGGTCTCGTGCTCGGCTCCGGCCTGGGCGCGGTCGCTGAAGCGATCCAATCTCCAATGGTTATTCCCTCAGACGAGCTCAGCGGGTGGCCAGCATCCACCGTTGAAGGGCACGCCGGAAAACTCATAATCGGTGAGTTGGAGGGGCAATCTGTATGCGTCGTTCAAGGCAGAGTGCACTTCTACGAGGGTTTCTCGATGTCGCGCCTGGCGGTTCCGGTCCGCGTCCTCCAGCGCCTCGGAGTCAGTGTCTTGATCGTGACCAATGCCGCCGGCGGTGTGAATCAAAGCTTTGAGCCAGGTGATGTGATGCTGATAACCGACCACATTAATTTTCCGGGGATGGTGGGTCATTCGCCGCTTCTCGGGCCCAATCTGGATAAACTTGGGCCGAGATTTCCGGATATGAGCCAGGCCTACGACCGGGAGCTGCAGGAATTAGCTCGGCAGGTCGCGTCCGATTTGGGAATCGAGCTGCGAGAGGGCGTCTACTTCTGCCTGGCCGGTCCTACTTTCGAAACCCCTGCTGAGCTTCGTTTCCTCCAGACTCAGGGGGCGGATGCCGTAGGTATGTCAACTGCGCCCGAGGTGACTGTGGCGAGGCACGCGGGAATGCGAGTGCTTGGATTTTCCGGTATTACTAACAAGAGCAGCATGGATGGCACTCGCGCCACCTCTCACGAAGAGGTACTTGAGGCGGGGCGCCTCATCGCTCCCAAGCTCGTTCGGCTTGTTAAAGGTGTAATTGCCAGGTTGTAGGCTAGATGGATGAGGCGCTTCTCCTCATTTCATCCCTCCAGGGGTGGATTTATGTTCTGTCGCTGTTGGCGGGCCTGATCTACCTGCGGCTTGCACTCAAGTGGCATGGAGAGGTCCGCAGTTCACTGTTCGGCCTGGAGCGGGAAAGGGCAGGCAGTAAGCGCTCCCGGGCCGCGGGTATGTTGGTCCTGATCTTGGCCGCCGCTGCATCCACATTTGTGGTCTCAACCTTCCTGGTACCTCAGCTGCCCGCCAGCCTGCAACCGACCGCGGTTCCCACCATATCGCTAATCGAGCTGGAGGCGATCCGGAACTCGACTGCGGCGCCGCAACTCGCTCCCAATGAGGCGGGGTGCCTGAACGAGGCGGCCACAATTATCTCGCCCTCTTCGGGGGAGGAAGTTCGCGGTCTGCTGGAAATCCGGGGCACCGCCAATATCCAGAACTTCGCATTCTACAAAATTGAGATCAGACTTAGCGAGCCTAACTCGGTCTGGCAAGTTATTACTGCCGGGACGGAGACGTTATCGGAAGAGGTGCTTGGAGCCTGGGATACGAGCCTTGTTGAGAACGGCGTTTACTTGTTGCAGCTGGTGGTTACGGATAGTGCGGGGAATGCACCTCTCCCCTGTACATTGGAGATCGTAGTGCTCCCGGAGGTTGGCTGAGAAGTATGGAAATCCGACACGCAATATCAACCGATATCCCGGCCCTCATGGTGATGGACCACGGCTATCAGACGGATCACGTCTGGCAGATGGCGCTGAACTCCTCTCCAACCGAGACTACCATCGCATTTCGCGAGGTTCGGCTACCGCGTCTCATGCGGGTAGGTTATCCGCGGGACCCCGCCAGGTTGGCCGATGAGTGGACCAACTCCTCCGCAATTTTTGTAGCGGCCACCGATCAAACTTACCTGGGCTACTTGATCATCGAGTCGGGAACTGCGCCCGAAACGGGTTGGGTCACGGACCTTGTAACTGATGCACCTCGCAGACGAGAAGGGGTCGCAACAAAACTGCTGGCCAGTGCTCGGCGCTGGTGCCGCGAGCAAGGACTCTCGCGCATGACACTCGAAATGCAGAGCAAGAACTACCCTTCGTTGAATCTGGCACGGAAATTAGGGTTTGTCCTTTCTGGATATCATGACAAGTATTATCCAGACGAAGAAATCGCGCTGTTTTTCACTTTAACTTTGAGGTAAAACCATCTTCCAGGCGATAAATGCGGGATTGCCCGTCGTGGTGCAAATTCTAAACGCCGGCAATGCCATCACGGCGTTCTCACTCCTTTTCTACACTCTGACATTCAACCTGCGCGAGCGATCCGCCAGAACGCTGGCGCTCCTGCTGGGATGTTTGGCGATCGTATACGCAACCGATGTTCTGGCTGGAACTGCGGTTCTCGACTCTGAGAAGGCGCTCTGGCTACAAGTTCAGTGGCTCGGGATCAGCTTCGTTCCAGCTGCGTACATGCATCTATCGGATGCGCTTTTGGCCGCGACCGGGCGGCCATCGCGCGGGAGGCGCCATTGGGTAATCCGGGCCGGTTACCTGTTTAGCATCCTTGCCTTCGTGTTGGCTGCGCTGACCCCGCAGCTGATCGGCGAACTTTCCTACGTGGGCCCAATTGCTTATCGGACCGCAGGCCCGTTCTTTTTTGCCTTTGCGACCTTCTACCTCGCCAGCCTTTCCTTCACCGGCGTAAATCTCTGGCGCGCATACCGCCGCAGTCTGACAAAGGTCAGCCGCCGCCGAATGCGTTACCTGATGTTTGGATCTCTGGCCCCGTTTCTTGGCACGTTCCCTTTCTTGACCGCCACCGGTGGTCTCGTCCCTCAGGTTCCGAGCCTGACCTGGATCCTGCTGATAGGTGCGAACCTGCTTGTCGCGGCGCAGCTGGTCCTGATGTCGTACGCGGTCGCATATTTCGGCGTGAGTTTTCCGGACCGTGTCGTCAAGGCCCGATTGTTCCAGTGGATCCTGCGGGGACCGATTGTCGCGTCCGCTACTTTGGCAACCACGGTGCTCGTGAACCGCGTCGGAATAGTGCTCGGCGTGGAAAACAGCCGGGCCGTTCCGATCACGATGGTAGCTACAATCCTCGCTCTGCAATTCCTCATCACGCTCGCGCGTCCGACGGTGGACCGTTGGCTGTTTTATGGCCAGGATCGAAACGATGTGGAGCGTCTGCATTTGCTTGAGCAACGTTTGCTTACCTCGGGGGACCTTCGCCAATATCTGGAATCCATACTTAACGCAGCTTGCGATATCACTTCCGCTCCCTCCGGATTTGTAGCGGTAGTAAGGGAGGGGACCGTGGAACTGGAAGTAGCGGTGGGGCCGGAGGATCCGCTAGAGGGAGCAGAAGATCTCCCTCCGGTACTGCTGGCCGAAGATCAGGTCGAAATCGAAAACCTCGGTGCGGTGTTTCGGTGGAACGGGTATTGGCTGACGCCGCTCCAAGCACCTGAAGCGGGCGAGGTGGCGGGGATTCTTGGACTGAAAACTACAGTCCATCCTAAGGATTTAGAGCCGGAGGCGGTTGAGGGTTTGAGCCTGCTGCGGGAACGTGCAACGGTAGCGCTGACCAATCGCGCCCTACAGCGGGAGGTTTTCGCCGCGGTGGACCGGCTCGTTCCACTGGTCGAAGAGATCCAGCACATGCGCTCTGTGGCCCGGTATGGAAATCTGCAGTCCCTCGCCCTACCGTTCGAAAAAGGCACCGGAGACGCAGGTCTGGCGGATCTTGTCAAAAAAGCGCTTGGCCACTATTGGGGCGGCCCCCGATTGACCGCGAGCCCATTGCTGGGATTGCGCGTAGTGCGGGATGCGATGGTGGACCACGACGGAAATGCGGTCAATGCTCTCAGGAGTATCTTGTTGACTGCAATCGACAGGGTGCGACCTGGAGGAGAACGTCGCTTCACGGCGGAGTGGATGTTGTACAACATCCTGGAATTAAAGTTCCTGCAGGGCCGCAAGGTGCGTGACGTGGCCATGAGGCTGGCAATGTCGGAGGCCGACCTCTATCGAAAGCAAAAGGTCGCCATAGAGTCGGTAGCCAAGGCCATGGCCGAGATGGAGAGGGAGGCCACCACGTCGAGAAAAAGCGGAACTACGTAGTCTCCGATGCCTCTCTCGCCCGACCGTAGTGCGGCGCGCGGCTTGCGCTTTTCTGCTTGCAAGGCCAAACTCTGGTCACTGGTCCCATGAGAATTGCCCGCAATCGAAGCCGAGACCTGTTCGGAATCCTGCTCATCACGTCCGGAGCGATCACGCTGCTTGGCCTCGCCAGCCTCACCAGCGGTGGGCTGCTGGATCTTTGGATCGGCCTGCTTGAAAGCTGGTTGGGGTGGGGGGCGGTCGTGATTCCGCTGACTACGTTGGCGACTGGCATAATGGTCATGGACGGGCGTAAGCGGGATTTCAGGTGGAGCCGCGTACTGGCTTTGGAGCTGGTGCTCTTCGCCGCCCTGGGCCTGCTGAGCGGGTTGTTGGCCAACGGTCTGCCCCAGGCCGAGATCGGCGAAGGGGGAGGGATTGTAGGTTGGTCCATTGCGCGGGCGTTCGGCAGCCTCTTTGGAAAGTTGGGCCGCCTGCCCGTTCTCTTTATGCTGGCCGCGACCGGCGTCTACTGGGTACTTCGGCGGAGAGCGCAAGAAATAGTTCAGGCTGAATCGCTCAAGGAACCCGCAAACGAAAGGCCGCCTGACCTGCCTCAACAGTACCGTAAGCGGTTCAAGATTGAGGACCCGTCGCCCACTCCAGACCTACGACCCCGGTCGAGGCATCCGGATCTTCCCCCCATGGAGATCCTGGAGAAGGGGGAAACCCGCCGGGTTACGGCGCGTGAGATAAACCGGTCGGCGGGTATTATCGAAAAGACGCTGAACGAATTCAGGCTACCGGCCAAAGTCGTGGACTATCGGGCTGGACCTTCGGTGACTCAATTTGCAGTAGAACCCGGGTACATCGAACACACTTCGCCCGGCGGTTCGGTATCGAGGAATAAGGTTCGCGTCTCCCAGATTCAGGCCCTGGCCAATGATCTGGCGCTTGCTCTCTCCGCCTCAGCCATTCGTATTGAGGCGCCTGTTCCTGGGAAGGCCTATGTTGGGATCGAGGTTCCAAACCAGGAGGCGGCCGTGGTGGCTATACGTCCCATTCTAGAATCTGCCAACTTTCAGAATGAGCGCTCGCGTCTGGCGATTGCGCTCGGTCGGGACGTCGCCGGCGAGCCGGTTGTGGCAGATCTGGCATCCATGCCTCATTTGCTCATAGCCGGGACTACCGGATCGGGCAAGTCGGTCTGCATCACCTCTATCGCCATGAGCCTGGCGATGAACAACAGTCCGGATGAGCTCCAATTCATAATGATCGATCCCAAGCGCGTGGAGCTGCTCCGGTTCAACGGCCTGCCCCACTTAATGGGAAAAGTAGAAGCCGACCTGGCCCGCATTCCGGGAGTCCTGAGATGGTGCACGGAGGAGATGGATCGACGGTTCAGGCTCCTGGAGCACGAATCTGCCAAGGACCTCACGGCCTATAACCGAAAGGTGGCCAGGCGTAAGAAGCCATCAACCTTGCCCAGACTGGTGGTTATGATCGATGAACTTTCGGATTTAATGATGCTCGCCCCGGATCAAACGGAGGGCGCTCTCGTTCGCCTGGCACAAATGGGAAGGGCTACGGGAATTCACCTGGTTGTGGCCACCCAGCGCCCGAGCACCGACGTTGTCACGGGTCTGATCAAGGCAAACTTCCCGGCCCGTATCGCGTTTGCAGTGGCTTCCGCCGTGGATTCGAGGGTCATACTCGATGGATCTGGCGCGGAGTCCCTGCTGGGCCGTGGCGACATGTTGTACCTCGCGCCGGATGCAGCCGGTCCGGTTCGGCTGCAGGGCGCTTATACGAGCGATAAAGAGCTCGAAAAACTAATTCGGACCTGGCGGCAGAAGGACCTGGGCCCTGGCACCGTTTCGCCCTGGGAGGATTACCTGGTGCGACAGGAAGCGATGTCAGAACAAGACGCGGATCTCGATGCGGCCATCGAGCTCGTTCGACAAACCGGTAAGGCCAGCGCCTCCCTGCTCCAGCGAAAGCTCCGGGTCGGATACCCACGCGCCGCCCGACTGATGGATGAACTCGAGGAGCTCGGAATCGTGGGCCGCGCCCAGGGCGGGGGGCGGGCGAGAGAGGTGCTGATCTCAGACTCTGACGGGTAGACACCCTCCGCGTGCGTGCCCGCTCCAACAGGTACAATCCATATTCTGAGAGGCTGACCCCTGGATCAAAGACAGCCTGAGACGTTAAGTGACCTAGCGCGCGCCCACCTCAAAGGCGTCATGGATCCAATCGCCTTGTTTTTTGACGGTCTCGGCGTGACGCCCAACATGCTCTCTGTGGCCGGATTCGGCGGGCATATCCTGGGGGCGATCTTACTGGGCTTAGGTTATTTGCGTGCGGCGGGATTGGTCGTGTTGCTGCTCGCGCCCTTGGATGCGGTGGACGGTTCGTTGGCCCGGCTTCGAGGGGAGCCTTCTAAATTCGGAGCTTTTGTTGATTCGGTCATTGACCGCTACTCAGAGATGTTGCTTTTCGCCGGCTTCTTGGTTTACTTTCTCAGGCGGTTCGACCAGGATATGGTGCTGTGGGTCTTCGCGGCCGCGGCGGGATCGGTCTTGGTATCCTACACTCGCGCGCGTGGAGAGTCGCTCGGCTTCGAAATGCGTAGAGGCGTGCTGACTCGCTTCGAGCGTTATCTCATCATTATTCCTTCTCTAATTCTGCCCCTTCCAAAGTTTGGTATTATCCTCATCGCTATTTTCGCCAATTTCACTGCCATCCAGCGCTTCATCCACGTCCGACGCCAGGCCCAGGAACGAGACAACTTCTGATATGGACCAGTTCGGGATCGACTTTCAATCGTTTGGTATCCAGGTCACTATCCTGGGCCTCTCCCTGACATTCCGCTATTACGGGATGCTTTTGATGACCGGAGCGGTCAGCGCCACCTTTCTGGCCAGCCGGCTCTTGAAGGCTGATCGGAAAAACCCGGAAATCGCGTGGGACGGACTGATCTGGGTGCTCGTATTTGGCGTCATCGGCGCGCGCCTCTACCACGTGTTCACGCCTTCCATTGGTACGGTAGAACAGGGAAAAGACGTCGCGTTTTTCCTGACCCATCCGCTTGAGATCCTCAACGTCCCCGCGGGAGGGCTCGGAATCCCGGGCGCCATCGTTGGAGGCGTGTTGGGCGCCTACTTGTTTGCACGGCGTCGAAAACTGGCGTTTTCCGATTTGCTCGACGCCGCGGCCCCGGGTTTGGCACTTGCGCAGGCTATCGGACGCTGGGGCAATTACGTAAACCAGGAACTCTATGGATTGCCGACTACGCTGCCCTGGGGAATCCGCATAGACCCTGTCAATCGGCTTTCCGGCTTCGAAGGATTCGAGCGTTTCCACCCGCTGTTCTTCTATGAATCGATCCTGAGTTTCATCAACTTCCTGGTCCTAATGTGGTTCTGGCGGAACAAACGCGACAAGCTCAGGGCTGGCGACATCTTCCTCATCTACCTGGTTATGTACCCGCTTGAGCGATTCCTGCTGGAGTTTCTACGTCTTGATTATGTCGAGTTTATTCTTGGTTCCAACCTCAATCAATTACTCGCGATTATTGTAGCCATCGCGGCCGGCGCGGCGCTCTACATCCGTAATCGTCCTGGCCCTAAAAAAGAGCCCAGACGAAGAAGGTCCAGAACGCTCAGGGAATAACCTCTGCGCCCCACATGGGAGATGGGGCCGATTGAGCGGCAAATCTCCCACTGCTATAATCCTCCCCCACATGCAAGCGCCTATCGAGACGCGTAACCTAACCAAGAATTTTGACGACCTGATTGCGGTCAACGACGTGACGCTGCGCGTCGAGGCAGGCGAGGTGCTGGCCCTGCTGGGACCCAACGGTGCCGGGAAAACCACGACCATTCGAATGTTGGCCTCCATCCTGATGCCTACTCGGGGATCCGTGCGGGTGGCCGGTTTCGATACCGCGGTGAATGCGGCAGAGGTCCGACGTCGAGTCGGCCTGCTCACCGAGCACCACGGTCTTTACACGCGCATGAAATCTCAGGAATATCTGGCCTTTTTTGGGAGGATCTATGGGCTGGATTCGGACCACACAGACCGACGCGTGGCCGAGCTATTGGAAAGGTTCGGCCTGGCGGATGCAACGGACCAGCGCCTGGGTCAATACTCCAAAGGCATGCGGCAGAAGCTGGCCATGGCGAGAGCCCTGTTGCACGATCCAGACGTCCTTCTTCTGGACGAGCCGACCTCAGCAATGGACCCGGAGAGCGCTCGATTGGTACGCGAGAGCATCCTTGACCTTCGCTCCGAAAATCGCGCCATTATTGTATGTACCCACAATCTGAGCGAGGCAGAACTGCTGGCCGATCGCATTGCGATCATCCGTAACGGCAGGATCGTTGCGCAGGGTACTGCCTCTCAGCTCATGCAAGACTATCTGGGCAATCCCGTAATGGAATTACGAGTGGACGGTCCGCTGGACGGTGCGGTGAACTTACTTCCCGATGAAGTGAACATTCGGGAGCAGGGGGAGGATTGGATTCGCTTCCAGTCGCCTGACCCGCAGCAAGTCAATCCCCGGATCATCGCGAATATGGCGGCCGCGGGTGTACGAATCGTGACTTTGTCGGAGGTAAGGCGAAGCCTGGAAGAGGTGTATCTATCGGTAATGGACCGGGAGGCTCAGGAATGAATCTAGGATTGACGCGCGAACTTCCTGGAGCGTGGATTGTGGCGAGGCGCGAGATCCGGGATCAGCTTCGCGACTGGCGGATTCTGACCCCGATCATCATTCTGACCCTGTTTTTTCCCTTGCTGATGAATATTACGGCCAGTACGGTGGTTAACTTCGTTGAAGAATATGGAGCAACCATCATCGGGGATCGACTGATCCCTTTCTTGCTGCTTGTAGTGGGATTCTTTCCCATCTCGATATCGCTGGTGATTGCGCTGGAAAGTTTTGCCGGAGAGCGGGAGCGGCTTTCGCTTGAGCCCTTGCTTGCCACACCCCTCACAGACGCGCAGCTATATTTCGGAAAAATGTTCGCCTCGTTACTCGCCCCAATCGCGGGCGCCTACCTGGGAATATTTGTCTACCTGGCCGGCTTGCTGTGGCGTCTGGGATGGACTCCGACACCGGAATTGCTCGCGCAGGTGCTTGCACTAACCGCGGCGCAGGCATTGTTGATGGTCACGGCCGCGGTCGTCATCTCAACCCAAACGACCTCCGTGCGAGGAGCCAACCTGCTGGCCTCGTTCGTTATTATTCCGGCCGCCCAGCTGATCATCGTTGAAAGCTTGATCATGTTCTGGGGCCGTTATAACGTCCTGTGGTGGATCGTGGCAGCCCTGATGTTGACTTCAATGGTGTTAGGTCGCATGGGGCTACACCTATTCAACCGTGAAGAGCTTCTAGGAAGAGACCTCGACAACGTAAATTTAAGATGGGGCCTAGCGCGTTTTCGGGAAGGTTTTCGAGGCAAGGCTCGATCTCCGTTCACGTGGTATCGCGAAACGATCACTCAAACCCTGCCGGGAATGCGCGGGCCGCTCATCATCATGGCGCTCGCTATGGCCGCTGCCTACATTATCGGAGTCCGAAGCGCCTCCACTTTTACGTTGCCGGGGGAGCTGTTTGATCAAGAACGTATCAGTGCGGTGTTCTCCACCGAGCTGTCAAACTTCGGATTCCTATCCGCATTGGGTTGGAAGTGGGTCGCGTTCAACAATCTGCGTGCGTTGGCGATCGCCAGCGTGCTGGGGGCCTTCAGCCTGGGGATCGTGGGAATGCTGCTCCTGATGGCTCCGGTAGGGATCATCGGCTATTTCGCAGGCAATTTCGCCCTGGCCGGATTGGACACCTCCCGGCTGCTCACGGCCCTGGTACTCCCGCACGGGATAATTGAGATTCCGGCCGCCATCATCGCGGGGGCTGCAATTCTTCAGCTTGCGCTTGCTGCCTTGAGCCTGCCTAAGGGCTCGTCGCTTGGCGCCAGCTGGTTGGTAGCCCTCGGAAAGTGGGCGCGCCTATCGCTGGCACTGGTCGTTCCATTAATCATGGTCGCGGCGGTATTGGAAGTGTTCGTAACTCCAAGGGTAGCGGTGGCTCTGCTGGCAGGGCCCTGAGATTTTCGGTTTGACTACCCACCCTTAGCGCCACCTCAGTGAGCTAATTGGCGCTCGCCGAGCTACCCAAAACAAAAAAACCCTGGCCGTTCCTCCGCCAGGAACTCGAGATATTAATTGTGCGTCGGCTAGCTTGGAATGGATTTAACGGTCACGTGAAGAAAGCTGAAATCGCCCCGAGCCGGCATCAGATCCACGATCTCGACCACTTCGAAGACGTTGCTTCCCAAAGTCACTCGCTGCCCCAATTCCGGTTTTTTGTCTTCATTAAGAATTGCGCCGGGGTGATCGCCACCCTGGACCACATAACTGACCTTATATATAGTCGACATATCGCTAGCGCCCAATAAGATGTTGGTGGCGCAGCTTGAAAGATAGATCTGCGGCCATATTGCGCATGATTACATATCCGAGATGATGGTGGGATTCGCACACTTCGATAAACGCTTCACGTGGAATGACCTGCAGGATGGCGTTGTCGGAGATCACGCGAACGGTTGCCGATCGCGGTCCATAGTCGACCAGCGCCATCTCGCCAAAAACTTGACCGTGGCCGAGGTTGACCACGGTGCGCGGCGCAGGATCTTCGGGCGTCTCTTCGTGAACGACTTCCACGAGACCTTCCAAGATAACAAATAGCTCGTCCCCGGCGTCTCCTTGTTGTGCGACAACCTGTCCCGCGGCGATCGTGCGCTCCTCGCAAATGGCCACAATTTTTTCGAGCTCATCTGGCTCCAAGCCTTCAAATAGCTCGACCTGGCTCAATGTCGCGGAAAGTGTCATTCTTTGTACTCTCAGGGCTGGATGAGGTGGATGGGTAGCCGGCTGTGCCGGACTCTCCGCCTATTCGGAATCGGGTTCCCAGCGAGTTTGGCCTCCAATTAACGGGGACCCAGGAGCATTCTACCGGCAATGACCGGAGCGCACAACAGTTCCGGAAAAGTGCGCCGGAAAGTTGAGAATGGTAGAATGGGGCCGCAGTTCTAATAGACATAACTGCGCAATTTGACCCTTTAGAGTTGAGGAAAAATGGCAGATGAAGAACGAATCCAGCTAAAGGCTTTTGATGAGGATTCGTGGCCTCCCAGCTCGGAACACGAATCCCTCTGGGGTATCAAGCGAACGACCCACGCCTGGCGCCCACCCACCGATGTTTATGAGACGGACGATAGCTACCACGTACGAGTAGAAATCGCCGGAATGCGTGGGGCCGAAATTTCAGTGACTTTTGACAAACAGACCCTTGTAATTCGGGGCGCACGGAGCGACGAAGGCATACAGAAGGCATACCATCAAATGGAAATTGGCTACGGAGAGTTCGAGACCACCGTTCAAGTACCGGAATCTGTGAAGGTGCCTGATATCGAGGCGGCATACGTCGATGGCTTCCTCCGGGTGGAGCTCCCCAAGTCTCAACCTAAGATAATCTCGATCGAGTGAAAGGCCACAATGGACGATCCCGACGATAAACATCTCAAAGAGCCACCAGGCGAACCCGAAGAGTCTCCCGAATCGCGCATTGTTGTCCGCGACGAAAGCACGGCGTTAGGAGAGCACGTAACTGAGG
Organism: Chloroflexota bacterium; assembly: GCA_022561385.1. Classification (GTDB taxonomy): domain Bacteria; phylum Chloroflexota; class Anaerolineae; order Anaerolineales; family E44-bin32; genus JADFRG01. The sequence goes on along the minus strand of JADFRG010000002.1, from coordinate 135,247 downwards.
CGGAAGTGCTCAAAATTCCCGAGGAACTGCCGATCCTTCCCTTGCGGGGGGTCGTCGTTTATCCCCATACCGTGGTCCCGCTCACGATCGGGCAGCCGCGATCCATTCGATTGGTTGACGATGTAGCGTCTAAGGACCGCCTCGTCGGATTAGTTGCCTCCCGAAAGCCCGAATTGGAGCAGCCCGGACCGAAGGACTTATACGCCTACGGCACGGTTGCCAATGTGCAGCGGCTTTTCCGCGCACCGGACGGCACCATCCGCATGATCGTACAGGGCCTAGCTCGATTCGAGCTGGGTGAGTTCAGCGCACACGAGCCTTATCTGCGGGCCAGCATTCTGCTCTGGCCCGAAGAAGTTGAGGACGGGGTCGAAATCGAGGCCCAGATGCGAGCTGCCTCGGATATGTTCCAGGAGGTGGCGGAGCTGGCTCCCTCGCTACCACGAGAGGTGGTCGCCAGCGTGCTCCTTCAGGAAGATCCGCTTCAGGTGGCCTATACCATCGCGAATTATCAGCGCATGGAGCTGGACGTGGCTCAGGAGCTTCTCGAGGAAAATTCCACTTCCGCTAAACTTCAGCGCCTGAACGCGCTGCTTAGCCGCGAGATCGAAGTGTTGGCGCTTGGCCAGAAGATCCAGGACGAAGCGCGCGAAGAGATTGAGAAAGTCCAGCGCGAGTTTTTCTTGCGGGAACAATTAAAGGCGATCCAGCGTGAACTCGGAGAGGTGGATGAGCAGGGCGCGGAAGTAGAGGAATTCAGAGAAAAGATTGAAAAGGCGGATCTTCCAGAGGAGGCCGAAAAGCAGGCCAGGCGAGAGCTGGATCGATTGGCCAAACTTCCGACTGCCGCGGCTGAGTTCGGGGTGATCCGCACCTACTTAGATTGGTTGGTTTCAATTCCCTGGAGCAAGGAAACCGAGGACAACCTCGATCTGGAGCATGCCAGCAAGGTCCTGGACGAGGACCACTATGGTCTGGAAGATGTCAAGGAGCGGATCCTTGAGTATTTGGCCGTGCGAAAGTTGAAACTGGAACGGAGCGAGGATGCCGAAGAATCGGTGCAAGACGTGATTCGGCGTGAGCGCGAAGGCGCCATACTTTGCTTCGTTGGGCCTCCGGGTGTGGGCAAAACTTCCCTTGGGAGATCGATCGCGCGCGCAACCGGACGCGAATTTATCCGCATTTCGCTGGGCGGAGTCCACGATGAAGCCGAGATACGCGGACATAGGCGTACCTACATTGGGGCCCTCCCCGGACGCATTCTCCAGGCACTTCGACGGGTCGAATCGCGCAATCCAGTTTTCATGATGGACGAAATTGACAAGCTCGGCCGGGATTTCCACGGGGACCCGGCATCCGCGCTGTTGGAGGTGCTGGACCCTGAACAAAATTCTGAGTTTCGAGACCACTACCTGGAGGTGGCCTACGATCTTTCAAAGGTCATGTTCATTACCACCGCCAATTGGCTCGATACAATCCCCTCTCCGCTTCTGGATCGAATGGAAGTTATTCGTTTATCAGGTTATACCGAGGGCGAAAAAGTCATCATCGCCAAGAACTATTTGATCCCCAGGCAGATACGGGAAAACAGTCTGCGCAAGGGCGAAATCACATTTACAGAGCTTGCAATCCGGGAGCTGATTCAGGCCTACACCCGCGAGGCAGGAGTGCGCAACTTGGAGCGCGAGATCGGAAGGGTTGCCCGGAAGGTTGCCACCGGAGTGGCGGCGGGGAAGACTAAAAAGAAGAAGGTGACCCCCGCAGTGGTTACGGAGTTGCTCGGCAAGGCGCGCTATTTCGGACCCGAGGAAATTGCCGATCGAACCCAAATACCGGGCGTGGCGGCCGGATTGGCTTGGACGCCAGCAGGAGGCGAGATTCTATTTATTGAAGCTACCGCTATGAAGGGCGGCAAAGACTTCAAGGTAACCGGCTTGTTAGGAGACGTTATGAAGGAGTCAGCCCAGGCCGCCCTCTCCTACGTGCGCTCGGTTTCAGAAAGTCTCAATATAAAGGATTCCTATTGGAGTGAAAATGACATTCATCTTCATGTTCCGGCGGGCGCGCAGCCGAAGGATGGCCCCTCGGCCGGCATCACGATGGCCTCTGCGCTCGCCTCTCTGGCCACCGGAATAGCCGTCCGAAGCGATTTGGCGATGACGGGCGAAATTACCCTTAGAGGTAAAGTACTGCCAATCGGTGGGGTAAAAGAAAAAGTTCTGGCGGCACACAGGGCAGGTCTGAAGACGGTCATCCTCCCCAAACGAAATGCGGTCGATTTAGAGGATGTGCCGGACGAGGTCAAAGAGGCCATTGATTTCATTTTCGTCGATACGGTCGATGAAGTGCTGAGTACGGCGCTGGGGGGCAAGCGGAAATCAAAGCGAAAGGCCAAGAAAAGGACTGCCGCCAAGCCCCGGAAGAAGACTCCATCGAAAGCAAAGACGCAACCCGCATCCAAATCAAAGAAGAAACTCTCTCGACCCCGGAAGCCGCATTCACCAGAACCCGTCGGTGCTCCGCGCTAGCGCGATCGCGATGGCGAGACTCATGATCGTGGAGGACGACCACACGATGGTTTCCTTGCTTACGACGCTGCTTGAGCTGGACGGGTTCGAAGTTTCCCCCACTACACAGCCGGGAGATCTAGTGCAAACCTTGCAGGATGACCCACCGGATTTGGTGATCATGGACGTTTTCCTTACCGACGGTGATGGGATCGAGCTACTGCGCACAATGCGGTCCACCACGGAGTTAAGGTCGCTCCCCATTATCATGACCTCAGGTATGGACGTCGAGGAGCGGTGCATGGAGGCCGGCGCCAACGGTTTCATGCTTAAGCCCTATTCGCCCCCAGACCTGATCGAAATGATACGAGAAAATTTGCGGTAGCAGCTAACGCCGCAAGGAGAACGAGATTGAAACAAGAGCGTAGTTGGGTAGTGGTTGATTTGCACCTACATACTCCGGCTTCCAGTGACTATCGGGAGCCGGAAATTTCGTATTTGGATATTTTGCGAACCGCAAAGGCGCGCGGATTGAGGGTCATCGCCTTTACCGATCACAACACCGTTGCCGGAATTCGAAGCATGCAGGAAGACATTCAACGGCTGACGATGTTGGAGGAATTGGAGCGCATTCGAAAGGACGAGAGCGAGCGCCTCGCAGACTACCGCAAGCTCCATGAAGAGCTGCTGGTATTGCCGGGCTTCGAGTTTACGGCAACGTTCGGTTTCCACGTGCTGGGCATCTTTGAGCCCGAAAAACCGGTGAGAGAGCTTGAGCACTTATTGTTGTCGCTAAATATCCCGCCGGGCGAAATCGACGCGGGGGCCTCTAATATCGGCGCCTCGAGCGATGTGCTGGCAGCTTACAAGATCATCAGTGAAGCGGGAGGTCTGGCGATCGCCGCCCACGCAAATTCCAGCAACGGGGTTGCAATGCGAGGCTTCCCGATCGGGGGCCAAACGAAGATTGCCTACACTCAGGACCCCAATCTCCAAGCGCTGGAGGTGACCGATCTTGAAACTAAGGCTCGTCGATCAACAGCCGCATTTTTCAATGGCACCAAACCCGAATATCCGCGGCGCATGCACATTATCCAGGGTTCGGACGCCCACGGCCTTTCTGTCGATCCGAATAACGAGAAGAAATTTGGCGTGGGGGGTCGGGCCACGGAGATGCTTCTCCCCAAAGTTTCATTCGAGGCGATTAAGGAACTATTGCAAGGAAACGACTTCGCGCGGACGCGACCGCATGTGGAGCGGCGGGAGGGTGAGTTCGACTTCATTCGACCCGCGATCGAAGACGGCGCCTCCCTTGTACAGGATTTTCATGAGAGTATGACGGTGCGCGGCGGAAATCTCTACGCCATCATTGCCGATGTTTGCGCATTCGCCAATACGAACGGTGGAACGGTCTATGTAGGCATCGATCCAGAAAAAAAGGGCAAGCCGGCTGGAATCAACAATGCCTCTGCATCCGTGGACAAGCTGCGGCGCGAGATCAGCAATCGAATAAGCCCACCGCTGAAGGCCCAGGTGGATGCCCAGGTCACTCAGGGAGTTACTGTGATTCGGGTCCTGGTCCCAAGAGGGGAGGACCCACCCTACGCCGTTGACGACAACAAGATTTATGTCCGCGAAGAGGCGGATACCGGGCTTGCGGTGCGGGATGAGATCGTACAAATGGTCCGGCGCGGCGCAGTCGCGACGGATGTGGAACGGATTCAGCCGCAGCCGGAATCTGATGTTGCAAAAGGGACTCCCGCTCCCAAGACCGGTGCCGAGATTGTGGCCGTGGAAGAACGGGAGGGCGTGCAATACTTTACCGTCAGGGACCTTCGAAACGGAAATGTGGTGAAGAATGTTACCGAATCCTCCGCCCGCAGGCTCTGGCATTATGCCATTACCCAGTACTTGAAGCTGCCTAAAGATGTTCGTAAGGCTGCTTCGTCGTGGGAAGGAGAACTGGGGTTACTGGGAACGCGTGGCCGTGGCAAGAGCCGGCGTTACGATCTGGCACAAGCCGCAAACGGATCCACGCGCCTCTACTTTGGAGTCACCGAGGATGGGATTCACGGGGAATGGAAGCGATTGGTGGGGAGGGAGTCTGAGTAGGCCGTGCGGGTAGGCATTTTGACCATATCCGATCGATCCGCGGCAGGCGAACGGGAAGACGAATCCGGCCCGTTGCTGGCAGAATTCGCGCAATCCGAGGGCTGGACCGTTGTGGAGACTTCCGTACTTCCCGATGACGTAGGGCGGATCTCCGGCCTGCTGAAACAGTGGAGCGACTCGGCCAAGGTTGACCTGATTCTCACCACCGGTGGCACTGGTTTCGCGATCCGGGATGTGACTCCGGAGGCCACGCTCGACGTGGTGGATAGATTAGCGCCAGGGCTTACGGAAGCCATGCGCGCTCAAAGCCTGAAGGTGACCCCGCACGCCATGCTCTCCCGAGCCGCGGCCGGCATTCGAGGAAACACGTTGATCGTGAATCTCCCAGGAAGTCCCAAGGCTGCCGGTGAGAACCTGGAGGTAATCCGATCCGTGCTCCCGCACGCGGTCCAGCTGATCTCAGCTGATCCGGAAGCGGAGAAGAGCCACAAAGTCTGATCCGGTTTCGGTCCCGCGTCGCTCGCCTCGCGCGGCATCTAACTTTCCTCGCTTGATCCCACTTACCCATCATTGAGTACCGGAACGACCGACTCACGCCGATCGCCTTGCGCGCCATCTAACCCCCCTCGCTTGATCTTGCGAACCTATCGATGCGAGCTAACAAAACCAGCCCTTGCGAAAATTTCGGCCCTTCGCCCTTGATTGGACCCGTCCATCGGCTGCCGGAAGGCGCGGAATAGTATTTCCGCCATTCTCATTCCCTCCCTCGATCCTCGACCAGGCGATGGGACGGTGCAGCGGGGGGCCGCAGACGCGCGGTCGTGGAAATGCGACCTTTCGCTCGTTGTGGCTCTGGCCCACAATCGTATTCGCGGATCGAGAAGGCCCTGTCACAGGCTTGGCACGTATATCAGAATGCGCATAGCCACAAACTAGGCTGCGCAGGTACCACCCGAGGGTAGCGCAGGAGAGTCCGGGCGGAGTGGTAGACTCGCCGCATGCCGTTCCGTGAAGCCGATGGCCTTCGCTTTTTCCAGTTTGAATCCCTAATAGATCCCAACCTCGATCACGCGATTCTTACCCGGCAGGGTGGAGTGAGTCCCGCCCCATGGACCTCACTTAATTACGGCCGTACCGTCGGGGATGACCACGGACGCGTTGCCGAAAATATCGAGCGGGGACTGGCTGCGACCGGTCGATCGCCGGATCAGGCATTCGAAGTCTGGCAGGTACACTCGGCCTCTGTGGTTCGCGCGGACAAACCGTCTTCCGCCGGCGCACGCCCGAAGGCGGACGCGATCATAAGCGACCGTCCCGAAGTGACGCTTTTGATGCGTTTCGCGGACTGTGTACCGATCCTGATTTATGATCCGCGCCGACGGGCAGTAGGAGCTGCGCATGCCGGATGGTTGGGCACCGTGCGCGGCGTGGCTGCCGAGTTGGTGCGCAGCTTGCAAAAAGAGTATGGATGCCGCGCGGAGGATCTGGTGGCTGGCATCGGGCCCTCCATCGGACCCGACCATTATCCAGTCGGCGAAGACGTAGTGACGGAGTTCGAGGCCGCCCTCGGCGATCAAGCAATCGATCACCTCCACTCGATCGACGGTGCCGTACATCTCGATTTATGGAGCGCGAACGAGGCCCAGCTGCGCTCAGCGGGCGTACGCTCGATCGAAGTAAGCAAGATCTGTACGGCATGTAACCTGCAAGATTGGTACTCGCATCGGGGAGAGAAAGGCAATACAGGACGCTTTGGAGCGCACCTTGCCATCCGTAACTGAAGTTCAAGTACAAGAGCGACTGGCCGAGGTGCAGGAACGAATCGCGGCCGCGGCGGGTCGAGCGGGCCGGGAGGCGGATGTTATTCGGATTGTAGGGATCACAAAGTCCCATCCGGCGGATTTCGTGCGAGCCGCCCACGGTGCCGGGCTTAGGCTGATCGGTGAAAATCGGATCGACGAAGCCCTCCCCAAGCGGGCGGCCACAGACGATCTTGAAGATCTGGACTGGCACATGGTCGGCCACATACAAAGCCGCAAGGCACGGACCGTGGTGCAGGTCTTTGACGCAGTGCACTCGGTGGATCGTTTTAAGATCGCGGATCGGTTGAATAGGGCGGCCGAGCAGGCGGAAACTCGGCTGCCCATACTCCTGGAGTGCAACGTATCGGGAGAGGTTTCGAAATGGGGCTGGCCACTCACCGAGCAGGCAAGCTGGCGCGAGGTGACTGAAGAATTCGCGCGAATTTGCGAACTGCCAAACTTGGAAGTTCGAGGGCTGATGACCATGGCGCCCATGGTCGTCGAGGCAGAGCGCGTGCGCCCGATTTTCAAGAAACTGCACGCGTTGCAGACCTATCTGCGCCGGGTTATCCCGGGCGATTGGTCGGAGCTTTCTATGGGAATGACAGAAGATTACGAAATTGCGGTGGAGGAAGGGGCTACTCTGCTGCGTATCGGTCGAGCGATTTTTGGTCCCCGGGCGACTGGATAGGAAATCCTTCCCCGGGCGAGCCGGCTCGAAATTATGGGATAATTGCGGGAGGCGGCACTATGGGCCTGATTATCGAAATAGTTGGTTTTGTTTTTACATTTTTATGGATCGTGGTGCTCGCAGATGTCATTGTCAGCTGGGTTCTTGATCCCTTACACCCGGTTCGAAGTTTCTTGGATTCGATCGTGCAGCCTATGCTCGCTCCGATCCGACGGCTTATCCCCTCCATCAATGGGATCGATCTCAGTCCTCTGCTCTTGCTTATCGTGCTGAATATCGCTCAAAGGTTAATTGTGGGCCTACTGGTCTCGGCGATCTAATGCGACGATTCAGACTTCACGACGGAAAATATGGCGCGGCGTTGACCGTGCGGGTCACTCCCCGCTCCCGAAAAAGCGAACTCGGTGGGATATTGGAGGACGGAACGATTCGGATCCGAATTAAGGAGCCGCCGGTAGGGGGGGAGGCCAATCGGGCGCTTGTTGCTTTTCTATCCAAGATGCTTGGCGTGCGCAAGAATCGAATTGAAATTGTGGCCGGCCAAAAGGGGCTGGATAAGATTGTGGCGGTTGAGGCTATGACCGCCGAAGAGGTTGAAAACCGAATTCAGGGCTACCTGGACGCCTGAATCTAAAAACCGAATTTCAGAGGGTCGGGCAGGCGGACACCCGTCGTGGACAAGCGCCAGAGCGATTCATAGGCGACATCTCGCAGATGATCCTCACCCGACTCGAGCGCTTTATAGAGCTCGAGGGTGAGCTCTTCCCCTTCGCCCCAGCCGAGAACTTCGAGCGCGGCGATCTTTTCATCGACCGACCCATCTTTCACGGCCCGTCGGAGCATTTCGGTGGCAGCTTTTCCCGACGCTACTCCCAGGCCCTCTTTGGCCGCAAATGCGATTAGCCACGGAAGCTCAGCCGGCTCATTCGGTGGGGGATAGATCTTCCAGGGAGGATTGAGCCTTCGATCTAGGGCCTCAGCCGCCGCACCGCGTACGATCCACTCTTCGTCGTCAACCTTAATTTTTTCCAGCATTTCGATCGCCCAATCGTCCTGAATTCTGGCCAGCCCAAACGCAGCCGCGCGACGGGTCATAATTTCCTTATGCTCCGCGGCCTCTCTCAACATTCCAAAACCTTCATCCGGGTGCACCGCGAGCGCCTCTGCCGCCGCCAGCCGAAGTTCCTCGTCCCCACCCAATAATGCTTGTCCCAACCCTTCCAACGCGGTGTCGCTCCCGATGGCCCCCAGCGCCAGACATGCGGCCTGCCTCACGAGTGGCTCCGCATCTCCCTGGGCGATCGTCACCAGGCGTTCCGCCGAATCCTCATCCGCCATGCCCCCGAGTCCCAAACAAGCCAGCACCCGGCTGGAGGTCGCCTGGGATTTCAGCATTCGAGTAAACAAGATGCTGACCGATTGCTCCTTTGCCATGGCAAGTGCATGAACCCCGCGTAGACGCAGTCCGTAGGCTTTTACCGTGTCCTGCACCATCTTAGCCACCTCACGGAGCAATTTGCCGCGCCACTCGGCCTTACTGGAAGAATCCGGCAGCCAGCGCGCGCTGTTGAGCAGACCCGCCTCCAACGGCTCACCATTCATATTCAGGGCTCGCATGACAGCCGCCTCAGGATTGCCGAGCACGGCGAAATAGTGCAAAGCCTTTGAGGCCGGTTCCCACTTCGCTCTCTCGACGCTTTCCGGCAACTCGCTTCTGGCCATGGCCCGGGCCCCGAAGTAGGCGCCGATCGCGGGCTGGAAAAATGAGATGTTGCCTCCGGATCTGCGGACCAGTATGCCGGCTTCTACTAAGCTTGGGATCGGGACCCCTTTGGGGAGGCTCCGCTCTGGAATGACGGCTTTGCCGGCTTTTAGCCAGGCGGAGGCCACTTCCTCCGTATGCCCCTGCTCCTCGGCCGAGAGCACGCGGGCCGCATAGGATTCCATATCGTCTACTTCTCGTTGACCACGAACATCACCGGCATAAGCCGCCCAAACTCTCAGCGTGATCACAGCCGGAGTCCGGCCTCGCATGGTCCCGGCCAACCAGCCATTAATTAAGGCAGGGTCAATGTCCGAGATGCGACTTTTCGGCATATGTGGAGCGACATGCTCATTCCATGCTCGTCCCCACTTGGATAGAAATTCGCGCTGCATCCGTTCCGTCCAGGGGGCAATCGGAACCGGCGTTAGATTCGCCTGCGCCAGCCCTCCGAGTATGGCCGTTGGGCCGGCGGCCACGATGCGAAGGTTCTGATGCTGAGCGCGCAGTTCCTTCAGCCAGTTCGAAACTTCAGTAAGGTCCTCCGCGGGAATCTCATCTAACCCATCCAGGAGTAGGAGTGCGTTCCCGCTTTCAAAATGTTTCTGAATATAGCTGGGGAGCATGGCCGCCACGCTTGGTGATACGGTTCGTTGAGCGGCTTCAATTACCGGTTCAAGAGCATCCCGGCGTTCCTGGAGCGGAAGATCCGCGGCATGGATGAGAATGGGAGCCTTGCCCGCGAGCTCGCCTAGTGCCGGATCGCGGTTCGCGAGCCGAATAGCCAAATATGCAAGCGCCGTCGATCGCCCACTGCCCGGATCGCCCGTGAGCATCAGATCCGCACCGCCGCTGAGTGCCTCACCCAGCGACAGCGTGTGTGCCACATAGACCCCGGACAAGTAGGTGAAATCTGGAAGATTTGGGACTACCCCTACCGTGTCCTGCGGAGGAGCCTCCCCGCCGGATGGGTCGGATGGGGGCGGCGGGACCAGGACCCTTGGAGCTACGAGGATCTCATCCAGCGCCAGAATCGCCCGCGCAAGATGCATGGTCTCTGCGCGGGAAATGAGCTCTACCTGGTAACGATCAATGGCCCGGGCGGTGAATCCTGAGCGCAGAGACCTGACCTGCTCGATGATACGTGCCGTCACCCAGGAAAAGACCGGTTTTAGCCGGACCAGGAGCAGACTGATCAATACGCCGGCTACCAGGCCGACGACAAATTCTTCGTAGTCGAATCGTATTCCGAAAGGTCCAAACGGTCCGAAAATGGTCAACCCCCGTAGAGGATACGGCCGCACTGGATGCAGTGTATGAGATCGTCGCCGCTGCCCACAAGTTGTCGGGAGGAGGCCGACAGCGTCAGCCCGCATACGCCGCAGCTGTCCCCGTTCAGTACAACCACCGCCACGCCACCCAGTCGATCTCGCAAATTTTCATAGGCCTTCCGGTCTTGTTCAGCGACGCTGGCCGACGCGACCTCGCGTTCGGCTTCCAGGTTGGCCAGCCGCCCATCAATATTCTCTCGCTCAGAGATCAGCTCGGCATGAAGCACGGCTTGATCGGCCTCCGCGGCTTGCAAGGAGGCCGAACTTGCGCCCATCGCGCGCTCTACTTCGTCCTGCTCCAGCATGACCTCCAGGTAGAGATCCTCCAAAGTCTCTAGATGGCGCTTCAAGGATTCCGATTCCATTTGAAGGTCTTCGAGTTCCTTCGGATTCTGTACGCTCCCCCCATATAGGCCTCGCTCGGTGTTTTGGAGTTTGAGCCGCTGATCTTCCACGTCGTTTTTGGCTCGCACGGCCGCTGAGCGGACGGTGGCCATGGACGATTCGTTTTCGGCCAGTCCGGCCCTCAGTTGAGAAATTTCGATGGAATCATCGAGTGAAACGCGGATTTCTTCAAGCCGCTCTTTTAGCCTATCGGAATCAAGATCTATCTCCTGGAGACGGTATAGTCCGGAAGAGCGGCTCATGTTTAAGATTATAAATGTGGGGAGGTTTGAAGGGCAAATGGCGGGGTCCCCGATACCGACGTAAAATCCCGTCCGTGCTCGAGAATTACGACCTGCGTCGGGCAGCTAGGCTGGCATCGCTGGCTGTCTTTATCACGTCCCTCCCTTTCCTGATCGCACCTGCGTACTTGGAATCGGGTTCGACCTTCACTGGGTTCCTCCTCAATCCCGTTGACGGCTTCAGCTACCTGGCCAAGATGCGGCAGGGAGCGGATTGGGCCTTCGAGTTTCGACTCCCATACGCACCTGAGCCGGGGCCGGGAGTGCTCCTATTCGTCTACCAGATGATCCTGGGCGGAATCAGCCGCCTCCTCGGGCTGCCGCAAATCCTGACCTACCACGCGGCGCGGGTGCTGGGCACCTTTGCCATGTTTGGAGGCAGCTACCTATTCTTCAATCGCACGCTAACGACGGTGAAGGCCAAGTGGGCCGCCTTTGTTCTCACGCTTTTTGGATCTGGCGTGGGATGGGTGGCTCTGCCCATGGGGCTGCTTCCAATTGATCTATGGGTTCCGGAGGCAATTCCTTTCCTTTCAGCCTACGCAAATGCGCACTTTCCGCTTGCGACCGCGGCCCTGATCACATGCGTAACGCTGATTCTCTTCCCAGGGATTCTGCCGGAGCTGCGTCTGGTCCTGCTTTTTATTGGCGGATTGCTGTTGGCGCTGCTTCAGCCGTTCACGGTGGTCGCGATCGGGCTCGTGCTCGGCGTCTGGTTGGGGGTCGAGCGCTTATACGGCACACAAGTCGGGCGGCTGCGCAGCTGGGCGGCGGGGATAATGGTTTTCGGGATCGGAGCGCTCCCGATGCTCGTATACACGTGGGGTGTGATCCGTCGGCATCCGGTTCTCTCCGCCTGGAACGAACAGAACCTGACGCCCAGTCCAAGCTTGGTAGAAGTATCGCTCGGATATGGCCTGGTGTTGATCCTGGCGGTTGTGGGAGCGGTGCTAGGTAGTGCCCGAGGCCGGCCTGCGGGGCGCCTGCTGATCACGTGGGCAATCCTGGGATTCACCATGCTTTATATGCCGATACCGCTTCAGCGTCGGCTCACGCTCGGCCTGTTCTTTCCCCTGGCGGCGCTGGCGGGCGTCGGAATCGAGGCCATCGCTCCCACCCGTCGCCGGTTCGTGCTGCTGTTGGCCGCAACCATCGTCTTTTCCGTGCCTTCCCACCTGGTAGTGATCGGATCCGGGCTGGTTGCAGTTGCACGAGGAGAGGCAGGGGTCGTGACGTCGGAGAGTGATCGGGCGTTGTTTGCATGGATGGGGCTCAATCTCTCCGGAGATCCACTGATCCTGGCCGGGCTCGATACCGGCGGCCGACTGCCTGCCTTCAGCGATGTTCGGGTGTTATACGGCCACCCATTCGAAACCCCGCATTCAGAAGACCAGGAGGCGCGTGTTCGAGAACTCTGGGCCTGGAATGGAGAGGCGATGCTCGGGCTCAAGGCCCTTCGGGCGGCCGGCGTGGACTACGCGTTTTACGGGGATGAAGAGCGAGGGTTAGGGACTCCTACATGGCTCCCGCTAGCCGAATTGGTCCATCGAGAAGGCGGTTCCGAGTTGTATAAGGTACCGGAGAGTTGACTGCAGCCATCGCCTTCATATTCCTGTTCTCCGGCCTGATATGGCTAGCGCCCCTGATTGGCGATCCAAGCGGGGTCCTTTATTGGCGTGGGGGAGCATATTCGGATCTCCTGATATCTCATTGGCCGAACGCGGCCTTTGTGCGTCGGTCACTGATCGAATGGGGACAAGTGCCTCTCTGGAATCCCATGATCCTCTCGGGCGCCCCTTTCGCGGCCGATCCGCTTTCTGGATTGTTTTACCCGCCAAACTGGCTAGCGTTCGTGTTAAATCCAGGTGTGGCATTCAATTTGCTGGCATGGCTCCACATCGCTTGGGGTGGTTTTGGCATGTGGAAGCTTGCGCGATCCCTGGGGATCACGTCGGGTCCAGCCATTGTGACCGGCCTGGCGTTTGCGGGGATGCCGAAGCTAATTGGGCATCTTGGGCTCGGGCACGTTTCGCTGGTTTTTGCCGTCTATTGGACTCCCTGGGTTTTGCTTGCCTTTGAGGCCGCGGTCCGCGAAATGAATGGGAGGCGCCTGGCGTCCGCAGCACTCGCGGGAGGCGCGCTGGGGCTGGTTTTTCTAATCGACCCGCGTTGGTACTTGCCATCGGCGTTGTTATCGGGAGCGTTTGCTGTTTGGCGTTTTGCGCATAGCCAACGAGCCGTTACAGAGGACGGAGGGAAAAATGCCACCACTGCGGGGCTCGAAGTGTCCACGCCTGGTTTGCAGGCCCGAGGGCGGGAACTACAATTCGAGGGAAGAGAAGATTCGGGCGCAGAACGATTACCAGCGCTCGAAAGGTCGCAAAGTGAAGGGAACCTGACGTGGGAAAGAGGGATGAAGTGGAAACGGGCGGCCTCGTCGCTTATCGTGGCGGGGTTCATGTCGCTCTCCATTTCGGCAGTACTGGCCATTCCCATGGGGGAATTTTTGTCGCTCAGTACTCGCGCAAACCTATCCTTAACTGATTCAACCGCACTTGGCCTGCCCCCCGCCTATCTACCGAATGTATTGGCTCCTGAGTACGCCGGATGGCCAGAGTGGCAGGTTTACGCCGGGGCTGGAGTGCTTTTTCTGGCCCTGATCGCGCTGTCCAGTCGTGCTCCAGGAAAGTGGTTCTGGGTGGGAGTTGTCACCGTCTCGTTCGTCCTGGCCCTTGGTGACCTGACCCCGGTCTACGGTCTGGTGTCTGGGCTTGTGCCGGGATTCGGCCAACTGCGTGTACCTCCCCGAATTTTATTTCTCTCATCCTTTGCTCTAGCCATGCTGGCCGGGATGGGACTGGATGAGGTCATTAACGGAGGGATTGACCTCAAGAAAATTCGAATCATCGGTGGAGCACTTGCCTGCATAACGCTGGCGCTGGGCCTCGGCTACTGGATCCGCAACCAGGCCGCTTTGCGAACTGCGGCCTATGTTGTATCTGCCGCTCTGGTCGGACTCTCGGTCATCTGGACTGGGATTTCAGCCCGCAGGCGGTCGCGATGGTCAATCGCGGGATGGTGCTTGCTGATCGTACTCGACCTCGGATTGGTGAATCTAGCTACCGTTGAAGTGCGTCCGGGTCCAGATCTCGCGGGTTTATCGGCGGGCGCGGAAGCGGGAAACCAACGCGCGTTTTCGCCGTCGTTTAGCCTGCCTCAGCCGAATGCTGCCGCGGCGGGCATGGAATTGGCGGATGGAATCAATCCGCTGCAGCTGGCCTCCTACTCGGCCTACATGTCGCGAGCCACGGGTTTCAGCCAGGGGGAGTATTCGGTGACGCTGCCGCCATTCCCTGAGGGCGACCCTCAGGTCGAATGGGGCTTCAACCCCGATCTGACTTTGATGGGAAAGCTTTCCATTTCTCAGGTCGTTTCTGCGTATCCGATTACAGAGACCGGTCTCGAGTTCGAACGAAGGGAGAATGGCCGCTATTACTACAGAAATCCTCAAGCCAGGCCGCGAGCATGGGCCGAGGCAGGGGAGCCGGTGGAAGTGCTGGAGTGGACCCCGAATCGGATCTTGCTTAGAGCCGCAGGACCGGGACGGCTGGTTCTCAGCGAGGTCGCTTATCCGGGCTGGGAGGTGGAGATCGACGGAGATCGGGCCGCTCTCGACGAATACGAAGGGCTGCTCCGCGCGGTCCAGTTGGGCTCCGGAGAGCACGAAGTGGAATTTAACTTTCGCTCTAAATCACTGATGGCCGGTGCGCTCGTCACGCTCCTCGGACTGATTTTGCTGGCATCGATCTCGATCAGGCGATGACCCGAAGAGAATTTCGTTGGGTCCTACTGTACTCCTTCATCCTGGCTCTGGTGACCAGCATGCCATATTTGTTGGCAGCGGTAGGTTCGGCCGGGGATGGGACTTTCACTGGCTTCCTCATCGGGGTAGAAGATGGCAATTCCTACATCGCAAAGATGCTCTCCGGATTTGAGGGAGCTTGGCTCTTTAGAAGTCCCTATTCCACCGCAGAACAATCCGGCGTGCTGGCGTTCCTGCCGTACCTTTTGATCGGAAAATTAAGCAACGGCTCGCATGGCCAGCTGGTGGCGCTTTACCACTTGTTCAGGGTGATCGCCATCCCTCTGCTGGTGCTGGCGGTGTATCGATTCTCCTCTTTATTTATTCAAAATATCGCCCTGCGACGCTGGACGGTGATCGTCGCAACGATCGGCGGAGGGTTGGGCTGGCTCCTGATCTTGCTGGGACAGCCGGAGCTGGCTGGCAGCCTGCCGCTCGAGTTTTACTCGCCCGAGACTTTCGGGTTCCTGGCCATCTATAGCCTGCCGCATCTGACGCTGGCAAGGGCGGCGATGTTACTCGGCTTCGTCTGGTATTTGCAGGACGAATCAAGATGGCGCTCAGGTACCGCCCTGCTTTTCGCAGGATTAATTCATTCTCCAGAACTGCTCGCGGCGTTTGCGGCCCTGGCCGCGCACGCAATCGTGGTCCTGGGATATGGAGCTCACCGAAAGCTCTGGGCGGTACGCCTCGGCCGGGCGGTCTTGCCCTCGGTTCCACTGATGGCATACCTGGGTTATAAGGCCTATACCGATCCATACCTGCAGGCCTGGGCGGCTCAAAATCTCATCCTGTCGCCTCATCCGGTCCTGTATCTTCTAGCGTTCGGTGTGCTGCTGCCCGCGGCTTTTATCGGTGCGCGCAGCCTGCTCCGCCGAAGGCAGGAAGCGATGATATTTCCGATCGCCTGGGCAACCGCCATCCCGGCGTTGGCGTGGGCACCGCTCAACATTCAACGTCGCCTTCCGGAAGGCGGCTGGGTTGCGCTGGCGGTGCTGGCGGCAGTCGGTCTGGCCACCCTCGATCGAGGTCCAAGGCGGCTGGGTCGGATTGCACTGCTTGGTTTGTTGATTCCCAGCACCGTGTTGATTCTTGCCAGTGGATTCGAGCTTTCGCTAAATCCTCGAGAGCCTGCCTTCAGACCTTCAGAAGAGATCCAGGCCTTCCGCCGAATGGGTCAGCAGGCGGGGCAGTCGGCGATTGTGTTGGCCTCCTTCGAGACCAGCAATCCCCTGCCGGCCTGGGCGCCGGTGCGAGTCGTGGCGGGCCACGGGCCTGAGACAGCGGGCTTGGCCGAACTGAAGCCCAGGATCGATAAGTTTTATCGCGTCGCCGGGACCAATGAAGAGCGAATGCAGCTTTTGGAAGATGAACAAATCGCGTATGTGATTCATGGACCTCGAGAGCGCGTGATCGGAAACTGGGAGCCAAGCGATTGGGAATGCCTGGAGATCCTGGACAGCCAGGACGGATATGACTTCTATCAGACCTGCCTCCCGTAGCGCCTATCCTTGGCTGCCCATTGCCGCGGGGCCGATTCTGCTTTTCGGAATCGATCTGATCCGGGGCCGGGCGCTTTTCTGGGGCACCCCCTTGCTCCAGTTCACTCCATGGCACACAGTGGCCAAGCAGATCTTGTTCTCAGGTCACCTGCCCCTATGGAATTCGTGGCTGGGGATGGGGGCACCGCTGATGGCGAACTATCAATCGGCGCTCCTGTATCCGCCGAATTGGATACTTTTGGCGACCGACGTCGCCTGGGGTCAAACGCTCCTGGTAATGTTGCACCTAATTTGGGCCGGCTTCGGGATGGCGCTGCTGGCCCGGTCAATCGGGCTCGGGCCTTTTGCCCAGGCCATCTCAGGGCTTGCGTATGGGATGTCCGGCTACCTGGTTGCCAGATCGGGATTCCTGAGTATCAACGCCGCCACGGCCTGGTTGCCCTGGATCCTGTTGGCCACCGAGCGTTTGGCTCGAAGCCCCAAGCCTCGCACCGTGGCCTTATTAGGCCTGGTGTTCGGACTGCAATGGTTGTCGGGACATGCGCAGATCGCCTGGTACACGCTTCTCCTTGCTGCGGCGTGGGTCGTCTATCGCGCGCGTGGCCACTCGCGGTCCGCCAGACGCGCCGTTTTCGCCTTCGGGGCCGCCGGGGCGCTCGCCTTTGCCATCGCCGCCGTGCAGCTCGTGCCGACGCTCGAGTATGTATCGGTCTCTACTCGGGCGGGGGGTCTGGATCCTGAAACGGCATTGACCTATTCGTTTTGGCCGTGGCGACTGCTGGGACTTGTCGTGCCCGATCTTTTCGGCAATCCAGCCACGGGAGATTTCTGGGGGTACGGAAATTTCTGGGAAGACGCGATCTACCTGGGTGTGCTTCCCTTGCTCCTGGCCGTCGGTGGGCTCTTATCTAAGGTACCTGGCCGCATGAAGGGGTTCCTTCTCGCGATTGCAGCGGTCGGATTCGTTTTGAGCCTTGGGAGTAATACGCCGATCTTCACCTTTCTCTTCGAGAAGGTGCCGACATTTTCGATGTTCCAGGCTCCCACGCGCTGGAATCTATGGCTCGTTGGCTCCATATCGCTTCTGGCAGGTATGGGGGCCGAACGATGGCAGGTCGCGGTCGGGAAGAGACTTTATTGGCTTCGCCTCGGCACCGCCGGCGCGGTTGCCGTCTTGGTGGTCGCCGCTTTGACTGGCCTGCTTGAAACCGATATCCAGCCCACTTTCATTGGCGCGATCGCCCTGGCCGGGTTCTGGTTTTCTGCGGCCGGCATCCTGGCACTATTGCGAACGGATCCGGTTAGAAAAGGATGGACCGCGGCCGCACTGGGAGTCGTCGTGCTCGATTTGGTCGTGGCGGGTCGTGGGCTCAATCCCACACTGCCGGCCAAGTTTAATTCAGTGCCCACCGTGCTCAGTGCAGAACTGACCGGCGACCATCGGTTATATATGTCGGAAGCGGTGGAGAGAGAACTTAAATTCGATGTCACCTTTCGATTCGACAGCTTTCAGCCACAGCTCGATTGGCGGATCGCTCGCGCAAGTGGATTGCCGAATAGCCTGCTGCTCGATGGACTCAGGTCCGTCAACAACTTCGATCCTCTGCTGCCCGCAAGATATGCGGCTTGGATGGAGCAATTAGAGCGAAATCCACCCGCTCAGCGCGACCGATGGCTGCCCTACATGGACGTAGGATGGCAGGCGATCGAAGTTCCAATTAGTTATGTTCCCGTGCCGGCCCCAGAACGCGCCTGGATTGTCCCGAGCGCAGATTGGGTAGCGGGTCCGACAGAGGCCATCCTCGGAGCGTGGGTTCCGGACTTTGACCCCTCCCAGAAAGTACTGCTGGAAGGCGAACCCATGCTGGAGAAGGGCGGTCCGGGCCTCGTATCCGCCGTTCAAGAGAAGGGCCCAAACTCGGTGGAGCTGGTGGTTGAGGCGCCGGAGGGCGGCTGGCTGGTACTGGCAGATACTTGGTATCCGGGGTGGGCGGCCGAGCTCGACGGTCAGGCCACCAAGAGTTACCCCGCGAATGGGACGATGAGGGGTTTATGGGTGCCGGCAGGTGAACACTTGGTGACCTTCAGCTACCGCCCAATTACGGCCCCAATCGGGCTGGGGCTGACCCTTGTGGGATTGGCAGCCTTCGCGTATCTGAGGCGGAAATGAGGGCGTTCCGGCCCGCAACGGTCTCGATCTTGGTGGCGGCTGCTTATGTCGTCTGGCGCTTATCAAGCCTGGGCTGGCAGCCGATAGAACTTTTCGAATTGGGGACCCGCTACTCACAGGGAATAGAGGCAGGTTCGCCAGGGTATGACGGCCAGTTTTCCTATTACATCGCGTCGAGCCCCGACCCGGAGCAAGTTGAGCCTAAGCTCGATGTCCCCGCCTATCGATATCAACGGATCCTGCTCCCGATAGTTGCCCGAGTGATGTCGATTGGTTCGCAGGCCTGGATTCCGTGGTCATTGGTGATTGTGGGCCTGCTCGCTCACTGGGCGGGCACCTGGGCCGTCGCACGTTACCTTCTTGATCAGGCATTGAACCCCTGGTATGCGTTGTCTTACGGTTTATGGGTCGGGCTGATAGCGTCGGTAGGGCTCGGGCTTGGAGAACCGCTGGCCTATGGCCTCGCGGCCTTGGGTTGGTTGGCAAGGGCGAGGGGTAGGGCTGGGTGGAGCGCGCTCTTATTCGGGCTGGCCGTATTTGCAAAAGAGACCACGATCGTTTTCTTGTTCGCCGCCATTCTGGCCGAATGGATGGAGCAGCGAAGAGCTCGCGTCTTAGGTACCTATCTGGCCTCGGTAATAACCTTCATCGGCTGGCAAGCCTGGCTTTGGATGACCTTCGGAAGCCCAGGCCTGGGGAGCGGCGGGGAGATGGCCACGCCATTCGAGTGGATCCCCTTCATGGGATTGTTCCGCATCGGGTCCGAGGACCTGCTGGTGCTGGGCGTTTTCCTTTTGATGTTCCTGCCAACGATTGTTCTACCCACGATATGGGCGGTGATTGCCTCCGTACGTTCGATCCTGCGCGGCATGCCTTCCGCGGAAGCCTGGTCGTTGCTCGGGAACGGAATGGCGGTGATGATCCTGCCCTTCTCGACCTTTCGTGAGCCGCTGGGATTGGTGCGATTCGCCAGCGGGCTTGTGCTGGCGGTGATCTTATTTTCCGCCTCGCAACATCTCCTGCGGCCGCTGCGTTATGGCCTGTTCTGGTCTGCCTTACTGGCGATCCTGCTGGCGCAATAACTCGACCTAGTACAATTCTGCGATTGGTTTGCAGGTCCCATGACTGGACAGATCACGCGCGCGAGGCTCATCCTGCTGGCCGTTTTTACGGCCGGAATGACCACCCTGGCTATTGAGATTACCGCCGCCCGATTGCTCGGCACTGTGTTCGGTACCAGCAATATCGTGTGGGCGAACATTATCGGCCTCATCTTGATTTATTTGGCCGCCGGCTACTTCATTGGGGGCCGATGGGCCGACCGCTCTCCCCATGCCGATACCTTCTACCGCATCATCGCATGGGCGGCATTTACTGCGGGCATGGTGCCGCTGGTTGCCAGGCCGGTGCTTCGCCAGGCGGCGGTCGCAGTGCAGGCACTGGACGCCGCTATTATGGCCGGCTCCTTCGTTTCGGTGCTTATTCTATTTGTGGTGCCTATCACGCTGCTGGCCTGCGTATCCCCCTTCGCGATCCGTCTTTCGATCACCGAGACGAGGGAAGCGGGCCGTACCGCGGGAAGGGTGTATGCGTTATCCACGGTGGGTTCCATTCTCGGAACGTTTCTGCCCGTGTTGTGGCTGATCCCAACCGTGGGCACCGCGCGCACCTTCTTGTTGTTCAGTTTGGTGCTTCTGGTTGTTGCACTTGGAGGCTTGGCCTACGAGAGCGGCACGCGCAGAATGCTTCGATACGCGTGGATGCCATTCGTTCTGATCGGGCTGTCCGTCCTGGTGCTTGAGGGCCCCATCAAGGACGGTTCGTTATACGAAACCGAATCCTCCTACAATTACATACAGGTCGTGGAGAACAACGGGGTGCGCGTGCTCTACCTGAACGAAGGCTTGGCAGAACATTCGATATATTTGCCGGAGGAAGGTGCTCCGCCGTACGGTTATGGAACGTGGGAGATGTTTCTGGCCGCGCCTTTTTTCAATCGCCCCCCGTTCGAGCTGGACGACCTGAAACGAGTGGGGATTATCGGATTAGCAGCCGGAACAATTGCGAAACAGTATTCGGATGTTTTCGGACCGGTACCGATCGACGGATGGGAAATCGATCCGGAAATCATTCGCGTCGGCCGCGAGTACTTCGACATGAACGAGCCCAATCTAAATGCAATCGTGGCCGATGGCCGCTGGGGCCTCCAACAGAGCCAGCAGCTTTATTCGGTTATCGTGATCGACGCTTATCGCGCGCCTTACATCCCCTGGCAACTTACGTCGGTCGAGTTTTTCCAGAACGTGGCGGAGCATCTCGACGAACTGGGGGTTCTGGCCATAAATGTGGGTCGTACCGCTGAGGACAGAAGGTTAATCGAGGCCATGACGGGGACCATCCAGGTCGTCCTTCCCTCGGTGCATCTGGTGGATGTCCCGGGAAGCTTCAATTCAATTCTTTATGCAACGCGCAAACCTACCCTCGCGACCAACCTGGTCGGTAACCTGTTGGCTCTGGAAGACAGTGGGGCGCCGCCTGAATTGCTCCAGGTGCTGAACCGTGCCATCGCAAATATCCGAACCCCGCCCAAGACAGACATTGTGTTCACGGATGATCGTGCACCGGTCGAGCGACTGATCAACTCGATAGTGTTCCAATTTGTGCTGGGCGGGATGGAGGGAATACCCTGATGGATGCAACTTCAGAACCCGGCTGGCTCACTGCTGCACGCCTCTTCCTGCAGGTGCTCATTCCGGTGATCCTGGTGCTGACCAGCGTGCGGCTGCTTATGACCGATACCTTCGTGCGCTTCAACTATGCCCTGCCCGGCTTCCCCGCGGATTCGTACGGTTTTACCCAGCAGGATCGGCTAATTCACGCCCCGATCGCCCTGGAATTCTTGCTGAATGAGGCCGACATCAACTTCCTTGGGGATCAGCGATTTGAAGACGGCACCCCGGTCTACAATGCGCGCGAACTCCGTCACATGGTAGACGTCAAAGAGGTCACTCAAACAACTTTAAACGTCCGCCGCATTCTGCTGATTGCGGCGGTCGCGATCAGCGTCCTGGTGTGGCGAGTCGCCGGCATCCAGGTTCTCTTGCAGAGCCTCCGGGCGGGCGCCAGGCTGACCGCGGTCGGCATGGTGGTCCTGCTTGTAGCGCTGATAATCGGATTCTCGGTGCTTTTTGTTGCCTTCCACGAAGTCTTTTTCGATCCTGATACGTGGACCTTCTTGTTCAGCGACACCCTCATCCGACTGTTCCCTGAACGATTCTGGCAGGTCGCATTTGCGACCATCGGTCTGGGGACTCTGGTCCAAGCCGGTCTCTTATACGTAATCTCCCGCTTCTTGATATCCCGCGGCACATAAGCCACAACCAACTGGGCTGCGCACAGCCATTTCTTCGCGCTAGGAGAGCAAGCCGATACCCCAAAGTGAGCCATGCGTGGGTATGAGGCGTGAATGCAGATCACCGGTGACGAATGGGCAAGCAGGCGGATGCCGTGTAATGAAACGTGGGCGGGGGGCCAGGCTGATCCGTGGAGATTTTATGCCGCGTGACCCAGATATTGGGCGCCAGGCCAATCGGAAAGATAAAGGGTGAGAGAGAGAGCGGGGCCCTCGGCCGAATTATCAGGTCCGGCTGGACGTGGGTAGATGAGGCTAATTGAGTGAGCCGGGTTGATTTTCGAACGCGAGCAGCTTAGGCGCCAAACTTGTTGAGTCGGCCAGCATGCGCGAGAAGCAACCCCATCAAGGACACGGCCGGAAAGGTGCCGAGGCCGCCAAGGGCGCATGTTCGTTCTCCAAAGTCCTGAGAATTATCGGGTCGCACGGTGTCCGGCGCCCATAACAAAAGAGGCACCGGATGCCATGAGTGTGCTCGCATCCGTGCTGGAGTGGAGTGGTCACCTGTGACCGCGAGCACCGCTGGCTCAAGGTCCATCAACCGGCCCAGCTGGCGGTCAACCTCTTCGATGACGGCCGCCTTTCCCGCAAAGTCCCCGTCCTCGCCTCGGCTGTCGGTTGCCTTGATGTGAATGAAGGCGAAATCGAACTCTTCCCATCGGGGGCCGAGGGCGGAAAATTCCTCGGCCGGGCCGTCACCCTCAAATTCAAGGATCTCCATGCCGACCAATTTTGCGGCGCCTCTATACATTGGATAAACCGCAATACAGGCCGCATTCAGGCCGTAACGTGGACCGAATTGCGGCAATTCGGGATTGGTCGAGAAACCTCGCAGGGTGAGCCCGTTGGCTTGAGGCTCTTCGGCCAGCACCGGATGTGAGTCCGCGATCCATCGATTGAACACCTCCGCTGAAGTCTGTGACTGCTGCCCAACGGGGACAACTTCGAGCGGAGCCAGTCCCACCTGCTGAGGATCAGTGTCGGACAAATCGGGCTCTAACCCTTCTCCCCGAGCCACCAGAGCGAAGCGGTAATCGCGTAGGTGTCGGATTTCGAACGTGTAGTTGGGGACCTCGATCGAGTCCAGTCGGTCCACCAGCGGCCTGGCGACCTCGCTCGGCAGACGACCCGCCCGCCTATCGGTGATCAGGCCGTCCTTATCCAGCGTGCAGAAATTTCCCCTCGCCGCAACGTCCCATTTAGTTACCTGCATCCCCACCCCGGTGGCCTCCAGCACGCCGCGACCCACCTTATATTTCAGTGGGTCGTATCCAAACAGTGCAAGGTGCGCTGGGCCCGACCCGGGTGTAACTCCCGGCAAGATGGGGATTGTTTGGCCGGTCGTTCCTTCTTGAGCCAGGCGATCGAGGTTAGGTGTGGCGGCCGCTTCCAGCGCGGTCGCCCCGCCTGTCTCCATTGGAAGGCCGCCAAGGCCATCCAACACAAGCAAGATGATCTTTGCCGAAGACGGGCGGTGGAGCTGACTTAATAATTCCAGCGAATTCACGGGTGGGCAATAAGAAGCCCCCGTGAACGGGGGCAGTGGGTCGATGGCGGCCAGGGTTACATGATGGTCGCTTGATCGCCCTCACTTTCAAAGAGATGGATGTTGTCCATGTTGAACGCAACCTGAACGTCGTTGCCGGCTCGCATATATGTGCGCGGGTCGACTCGGCCTACAAAGGTATCCCCCTTGGCCTTTAGATGAAGGTAGATTTCACTTCCCATGAGCTCGGTCACGTCCACCCTGGCCTCCACCAACGAGGTTTGAATATCCGCAGGCGTGAAACTGGGGTCGTGTATATCCTCCGGTCGGATACCGAAGATCACCCGCTTTCCAACGTACTCCTCGTACTTCGATGCTTTCGTTTTCGGGATTACGGCGTTGAACGCCTCAGAGTCGATGATTAGATTCCCGTTCGATCGCTCCACCTTAGCATCAAAAAAGTTCATCGCGGGAGACCCGATAAATCCGGCCACGAAGACGTTCGAGGGCTTGTCGTACAGAGTTTGGGGCGTATCGACCTGCTGCATGAGCCCACGCCGAATCACTGCGATGCGAGTGGCCATCGTCATGGCCTCCACCTGGTCGTGCGTCACATAGACGAACGTCGTGGCAAGCTGCTGGTGGAGCTTTGTGATTTCGGCGCGGGTCTGGACGCGCAGCTTGGCGTCCAAGTTGGAGAGAGGCTCATCGAAGCGCTTGTAGACGTGCTCGTAGGTTACGCTGGCCATGGGCAGTCCTCCACCGTGACAGGTCTAATATTTCGCATTGTACCTCTTACCTTGGTAAGGAGCTGCGGGGGCCCAGTGGACACTCGGCAGCGTCTTTGGTATAGTCGCGGCGTGGGCGCGAAATCGACGGTACACACGCATTTGAGAACGCTGTGGAGCTGGTTGCAGCCGGGTCTTGGCGTCAAACGCTGGATTGCGCTCCTGGTGGTCGGGATTTTCCTCACCGCGCTCGGTATCTCTATCGGCGCCTCCGCGCTTTCAGGCGACACTCCGATCGCGGACGCCACCTCGCTGCCGGCCGGAGTTATGGTGGGGCTGTTTCTACTCGCAGGTGTGGTCACCTCGCTGCTGGCACTTTTTCGCCTCAATCGCAGCTTGCTCAGCCCATACGTTACGCCCGGCAGGCCCGTCGTAGAAGTTGTGGCCAGGCACCGGCGATTGGGCAAAGGCCCCAAGATAGTGGCCATTGGCGGCGGGACCGGCTTATCCACCTTACTCAGGGGGCTCAAGGCGCATACTGGCAACCTGACCGCGATCGTGACCATGGCCGACGATGGGGGATCTTCGGGGCGACTGCGTCGGTCTCTGGGTCTGCCTCCGCCGGGCGATCTGCGGAGCTGCCTGGCGGCGCTTTCGGATGACGAAGACCTGCTGACGCAGCTCTTTCAGTATAGGTTTCTCGAAGGAGAGGAGCTGAAAGGGCATGCCTTCGGCAACCTATTCATCGCAGCTCTCAGCGGAGTGACTGGAAGCTTCGATCGCGGGCTTTTTGAAGCCGGGCGGGTTCTGGCCATTCGCGGTCGAGTCCTGCCCTCCACTTTGGCGGACATATCGCTCGCGGCCGATAAAACGCCCACCCGGGAGTCTCGCACGATCCGGATTCAAGGGGAGAGTCAGATTCCAGACGTACCGGGACGGATCCGGCGCGTATACCTCGAGCCATCCGATCCGCCTGCCTATCCAGAGGCGATCCACGCACTGCTGAATGCCGATATGATTGTTGTTGGGCCTGGAAGTTTATACACGAGTGTGATACCGAATCTACTGGTTCCCGATATTGCAGATGCCGTACGGTCGAGCCGAGCCTTTCGAGTCTATGTTTGCAACGTGGCCACACAAAAAGGTGAGACCGATAACTACGATTGTGGGGCACACTGGGATGCTTTAACGCAGCACGCGGGTGCGGGGTTGGTAGACGTGGTGGTAGCAAACGACTGCCTGGACACGGCCCTTCCGGACGGAGTTTCGCTGGTAGCACCGCCGATAGAGGGATTCAAGGATGTGCCATTGTATGCCACCGATCTCGTCGACCACGATAACCCCTGGCGGCACCAGCCGGATGAGCTTGCCGACCGCCTAATCTCCCTCCTGGAAGAAAGAACTGGCCCGTTAGAGTGGCCGAGTGTAGAGCAAGTAGGGCAAGTCAGCGAATTAAACTAGCCTCGCGCTAAACCACGTCATCGAAAACAGGGGATCGCCAGGTTGGCTCTCGAGCGTTCTCGGCGAGAACGCAATGACGGAATCCCCGGAATCGGAGAAATTAATGACGAAACGAATCGGAATCAACGGCCTGGGCCGGATCGGTCGCCAGGTCGTGAAGGTTATGGTCGAGAAGTACTCTGATGAGCTCGAGGTCGTGGCATTCAACGATCTTGGGGATTTGGAAACCATGGCCCACCTTTTCAGATACGATTCTAATTACGGAAAGTATGAAGGCACGGTTGAAGTTACGGACGACGGATTGAGGCTAAATGGCAATCTGATTAAGGCTCTCTCGGAGACGGAACCTGCCAAGCTCCCCTGGATGGATCTTGGTGTGGATATTGTTATTGAGTCGACCGGTGTTTTCCGAACGCATGCGCAAGCTTCCCGGCACCTGCAAGCAGGTGCTAAAAAGGTGATCATCAGTGCCCCCTCCAAGGATCCGGATGTCACAATCGTACTTGGCGTCAACGAGCATACGTACGACCCCTCAAATCATCACATCATTTCCAATGCCAGCTGTACGACCAACTGCCTGGCACCTGCGGCGAAGGTCGTGCAAGACGAGTTTGGCATCGAGAAGGCCCTGATGACAACCATTCACTCGTACACTGCGGACCAGCGCCTGCTCGATTTGCCACACAAAGATCTGCGCAGGGCACGTGCCGCGGCGCTCAACATTATCCCGACCACCACTGGCGCGGCTCGGGCCTTGTCGCGTGTGATCCCCGAACTCGAAGGGAAATTCGATGGATTCTCCATGCGAGTGCCAACTTCCACGGTATCGGTTGTCGATTTCGTCGCGGTGTTGGAGCGTGAGGCCAGCACCGAGGAACTCCACCAAGCGTATAAGGCGGCCTCGGCGGGCCCGATGAAGGGCATTCTCGGCTTCAGCGAGGAACCGCTGGTCAGCTCCGATTACAAAATGGATCCCCGCTCCAGCATCATCGACGCGCAATTCACGACGGTGATGGGTGGGAACCTCGCTAAAGTTGTCTCGTGGTACGACAACGAATGGGGGTACGCAGTACGTACGGCTGATTTAGCAGCCCATGTGGCCAGCTCGCTTTAGACAACCCTGGTGGGCAAACTAAGGACTCTGGGCGGGCTCGACCTTCGAGATCGCCGAGTGCTCCTGCGCGTCGATTTTAATGTGCCGATGGAAGCAGGCGTCATTACCGACGACGCGCGCATCCGTGGTGCGCTTCCAACCATCCGATACTTGTTGGATCGTGATTCCCGCGTAGTCATCTGTTCCCACCTCGGCCGACCGGGGGGGCGAGCGGTGGCCCGGCTGTCTCTGCGACCGGCGGCGGCGCACCTGGAGCGGTTGCTGGGAAAGCCGGTGGCTTTTGTAGGCCAAACGGTGGGCCCCGAGGCTGCTGAGGAAGCGCGAGCACTCGGGCCGGGCGAGTTATTGCTTCTGGAGAACACTCGCTTCCACCCACAGGAAACGGCCAACCGGCCCGAATTCGCGCGCGAACTTGCGGCCCTGGCCGACGTTTACGTGAACGACGCATTTGGCACGATTCATCGGGCGCATGCCTCCACGGAAGGCGTCGCGCATCACCTGCCGAGTGCCGCAGGGATGTTGCTTGACCGGGAAGTCCAGGTTCTGGAGGTTGTGCTCAAGGACCCCGCGCGGCCCTTCGTGGTCGTGTTGGGCGGTGCCAAGATTTCCGATAAGATCGGTGTGATAAGCAGCCTGATCGAGCGTACGGAGGCGTTGCTGATCGGAGGGGGGATGGCCAATACCTTCCTCGCCGCGCAGGGATTCGACATTGCTGATTCGCTTGTAGATCCGCACTCGTACGAGGCGGCGCGTGAACTTTCTTCGAAAGCTGGCGCAAAATTGCATCTCCCTACCGATGCCCTCGCCGCAGATTCAGCCTCGTCCAATGCCACCACGCAGGTGGTCAATGTAGGCGACGTACCCGGCGGGTGGCAGGTGCTGGATATCGGGCCAAGGACTCTAGAAGCCTTTTCCAACACGGTGAGGAAAGCGGGGACCGTGTTTTGGAACGGGCCCATGGGAGTCTTTGAGCTAGCTCCATTTGCGGCGGGAACGGTCGGTCTCGCTACGGCGATCGCCGAAAGCGATGCTGTAAGCATTGTGGGAGGGGGAGATTCGGCGGCCGCTGTGCGCCAGGCCGGCCTGCAAAATCGATTCACCCACCTTTCGACCGGGGGTGGCGCTGCGCTCGCTTTTCTCGAAGGGAAACGCCTGCCCGGACTTGAGGTACTCCAGGCCTAGTATCGAATTCCCTGGGCGTTGCTCCGCTCGCCCGGACATTTTACTCACTGTTCACTTCCCCTTATTCTCCCCATAATTTGAGGGTCCTAGGATCAAACCCAAGGGATTCCATATGCCATTTCAGCAGGGCGAAAACGTGGGGCCGTACCGCATCATCGAGCAGCTCGGGCAGGGCGGCATGGCTACGGTGTTCAAGGCTTACCACCCGAATCTGGATCGTTATGTTGCGATCAAGGTTCTGCATCCAGCCTTCAAACAAGATCCACAGTTTCTCGAACGCTTCCAGCGAGAGGCACGTGTGGTTGCCAAGCTCGATCATCCCAATATCGTGCCTGTATTCGACTACGCAGATCACAACGGGCAGTCTTATCTTGTGATGAAATATATCGAGGGCGAAACGTTGAAAAGCGTCCTCGATCGCCAATGGCCCGCCAAGGAACAGATTCTCAGCATCGTTCAGTCGGTCGGCAAGGCGCTCACCTATGCCCACGCCCAGGGTGTGCTGCACCGAGACGTCAAACCTTCCAACATCTTGATTACCGAATCGGGAAACGTCTATCTGGCCGACTTTGGTTTGGCCCGGATGGCGGAAGCGGGGCCGTCTACTCTCTCCGGAGACCAGCTTCTCGGCACTCCCCAGTACATCTCGCCCGAGCAAGCACGCGGAGCGCAGGACCTCGATAACGGAACCGACATCTATTCATTCGGAATCGTGCTCTATCAGCTGGCAGTCGGGCGTGTGCCGTACAATTCGGATACGCCGTTTTCGATTATTCATGATCATATTTACACGCCGCTCCCGCTGCCGCGCTCTATCAATGACAAAATCCCTGCTGATCTAGAGCGGGTGCTGCTCAAGGCGCTGGCGAAGGACCGCAGTGACCGATTTGCGTCGGTGCAGGAACTTGTGGGGGCATTCGACAAGGCCGCGCGCGGCATTTCTCCCTGGGACGAGCAAGATGTTGCAGCAGCCATCCCCATCAAGGCAGAATTAGATTCGATACCTGAACTATCAGAAATCGGGACGCGACCGAGGCGTTGGGCGTGGGTCGGTGGGGGGCTGGCGTTCGTGGTATTGAGCTTGGTGACGTTCGGGTTTGCGATGGGGGGCGCGGACGGACAGCTGGATGACCCAGCAAGCCATCCTTCCCCGACGGCCGTCCTGGATCAGGGCCCTCTGGATCTCGTAAACCGTCCGGCGCAAGGTGCGATTCCTTCTGCGTGGCAGTGGGTCAATGAAAATCCCGATAATCCCGAGGTGCACCTCGAGCTTGCTCAAGTGTTGGCGGCCGAGGGCGAACTCCTACCCGCAAAGTCCGAGTTCACCCGGGCCTCCGAACTCTACCTAGATCAGGCTAATTACATAAGCGCGGCGGAATCGCTAATTATCGGCCTTGAGCTCCTCGGGGCGAAACCGGAGAGCGATATGCGGGTGTCCAATTTGCTCGCGCAATCGCTTTTCCTGGGCGCCGAATCCGGAGAAATGTTTCCCGCTATCGATGCGTTGTATGGGATCTCGCCCGACTGGGAGCCCCTGGAAGCGCTCGATGCGCGATCCTTACTTTATGCCGGAGAAGGCGGGGCCGCAGTCAGCATGCTGGATCAGCTACTCGCAGCATCTCCGCAGGATACGTTGGCCAACGCGGTCATGATCGATGTCCTGCATCAAGAGGGCAAAAACGAACAAGCGCTGCAGCTCACCAATAAGCTGCTTCAGCGACCGCGGACCCCCCGCTGGCTGACCGAGTTTTTGCAAGGTTACCAGGCGACATTAAGCTCCTAGAGCATTTTGCTTCCGAGGCAGGAATCTCAAACTCTTAGAGCGAGTTTAGGCGGTGCCAAATTGTCGATCGCCGGCGTCCCCGAGCCCAGGCACGATGAATGCGCGATCATTGAGGTGATCATCTACTGCGGCCAGATATATGGATACATCCGGATGTTCTTGCTCCATGTTCGAAATCCCTTCGGGGGCGCCTATCAATCCCACAAACTTGATCCGGGCCACGCCCCAACGTTTGAGAATATCAACCGTTGCCACGGCCGACCCTCCGGTAGCCAGCATGGGATCGAGGACCAAACACAGCGCCACCGTGGGCTCCACCGGCAGCTTGTTGTAGTATTCAACGGGTCGAAAAGTTTCCTCATCTCGATATAGGCCGATGTGCCATACCTCGGCCGAAGGCATCAGTTCCCAAACCCCTTCGACCATACCCAGCCCCGCGCGGAGAATTGGGACTAGCCCGACCGTCTCCGCAAGAGTCGTACCATCCGTTTCTACCAGGGGAGTCGCCACCCTTACCGCAGCCACCTCCAAGTCTTCTGTGGCCTCATAAGTCAGCAACGCCGAGATCTCACGGATGAGTTCCCGAAATTTCTTGGGTTCGGTTCCGGCATCCCGGATTTTGGTGAGTTTGTGGGCGACGAGCGGATGTTGGGATACGTGAACCGTCATTGTGTCCGGTCGAGCACGTATTTCGTCAGTTCCTTGAGGGCGAGCTGCTCAGGCCGATCGGAAGGAAATCTCTCTAGGAGATCGAGGCACGAATCTACATAATCCGAAGCTTCTTGAAGGGTCTCCTCGACCGCGCCGGACTGCCGGATCGCTTCGATGATCCGTTCGGCCTGCTCCGGATCTAATGTGCCCTCGATGAGGGCATGGATCTGAATTCTGTCATCCGGGTTGGAATCCAGGTGATAGATCGTCGGCAACGTGATCAGGCCCTGCCTCAGATCGCCGCCAACCGGCTTTCCCACCCGGTCGATGTTCCCCGTAAAGTCGAGTACGTCGTCTACGATCTGAAAAGCAATTCCGAGCTGACGGCCGAACTCGGTCATGGCATGCACCGTGTCCGGATCGGCGCCGACAAGCAGCGCCGGGGACTCGGCCGCCAGCTCAAACAAAGAGCCGGTCTTGGCATAAACTCGGTCGAAGTAATCTCGGCGCCAATCTCCGCTAGTGGACCCAAGTAGCTGATTTAGCTCACCGTTGACGATGATCTCGAGCGTTGCCGCGAACTTCTTGATGAGCGGCAGGGACTCAGTATCCGCTGCGAGTTGAGCGGCACGAGCAAATGTGTAATCGCCGATCAGGACCGTGGCGCCGTCTTCCATGTGGGAATTGAGCGTGGGAAATCCGCGGCGGAGAAGTGAGCCGTCGATTAGATCGTCATGAACTAATGTGGCCGTGTGAAGAAGCTCCACCGCTGCGGCCACCGTAATCGTGCGTTCCGGATCCGCGCCGAGCATGCCGCCGGACAGGAGCACCAGGGTGGGGCGGATGCGTTTACCGCCTGAGTCAAGTAGGCGATCGATCGCGTCTCCCACTGCCGGCAACTCGCCCAGCCTCCCGGAGCGCATACGTGCCTCGACGGCGTCCAGTCCGTCGGCCACTAGTTCAGGAAATAAGATAGTTCGAGTTTCCATTCAGCCAACCAAATAAGTCATTCGCATTCTTCGAGGTATCCGCCACCACTTGCTCGACAACGGTGTCTCTCAGCCTGCCTAACTCTTCCGCGACAATCGGTAAATACGCCGGTTCATTCCTCTTACCCCGATGCGGCTGTGGAGGGAGATACGGTGAATCGGTCTCCAAAAGCAGGCGATTTTGCGGAAGAGCCTGAATTGTTTGGCGCAGCTCCTTAGCGCTGGGATAGGTCAGGGGTCCACCAACTCCGATAAAGAATCCTGACGATACGGCCGCCTCGGCGTTCGCGCGGGTGCCAGAATAGGCGTGTAGTACGCCCTTGTTGGGTCCGGGTACCGTCGGCGCCCATTCTAACAGAACTGGATATAGCTCTTCTTGGGCCTCGCGGTTGTGGATGATGACCGGCAGCTTGAGTTCGCCGGCGAGCCGGAGTTGGTCTACCAGCGCCTCCATTTGTTGATCGTGCGGTGTAAGGTCTCGGTAATAGTCCAGCCCGATCTCTCCTATCGCCACGACCGAAGCGGACTGGGCCAACTGGTGAAGATCATCCCGTACCGAAGCGGAGTAGCTGGCTGCCTCGTGCGGATGGACGCCCACGGAGGCATAGATTCCAGCCATATCTTCGGCAATCTCGACCGCCCTCCGGCTTGTTTCTAAATCGATCCCCGGGATAACCAGACGACCTACTCCTGCCGCGCGGGCCCGCTCGAGAATGGGCTCCAGCTCCCCTGAGAACTGATCCAGCGATAAATGACAATGAGTGTCGGTCAGGTAGCCCACTACAACCCAACGATCCTCAGCCCATCAGCGAGGATTGGATCCACATTTTCCTCATCCGGAGTCTCGCAATAGACGCGCACCACTGGCTCGGTGCCGGAAAAGCGTACCAGCAGCCAGCTGCCATCCTCTAATTCGAACTTGTGCCCATCCGTTCGGTTGATACCCGTCACCTTGAGCCCACCGATACGCTCCGGGTCCGCGCTTTCGGCCAGAGACTGTTTTTCCGCTCGCTCGCTTGCCTCCATGGGGGTATCGATCCGCTTGTAATAACTGGGGCCTACTCGTTCGAAAAGGAGCTCGATCAATTCTGAAGGCTTCCGCTCAAGCTGGACCATCATGTCCAGAATGTATAGGCCGGCGAGAATTCCGTCCCGCTCCGGAACATGCCCGCGGAACGCGAAGCCCCCCGACTCCTCTCCTCCAATCAGTGCGTCAACCTCGAGCATCTTGGGCGCCACGTATTTAAAACCCACACCGGTCTCATAGATGGGAACATCGTACATTTCTGCGAGCTTAAATAGCAGAGAGGTAGTCGAAAGGGTCTTGACGATCGGTCCCCGACCGCCGCGGACTTCAAGCAGGTAATAAGCGAGCAATCCATAGACCCGAAGTTGGTCGATAAATGTACCGCGTTCGTCGCCGAGGCCCACTCTGTCTGCATCCCCGTCCGTAACCACTAACACATCGGCCCCGAATTCGACGGTCGCCGCCAGTCCCACGTCTACGTTGGGCGGGATGGGCTCCGGCCTGTCCATTTCCGGGAAGATTGGATTGCGTTCGCTGTGTATTTCGGTGACCTGTGTACTTGCACCTTCGAGCAATCGTGGAAACCAACCCGCACCGTTGCCCCACATCACGTCGACCAGCACGTGGAGGCCCGCGTTCCGGATGGGATCTAGCTCAACCAGCGTCTCGATCTTGGCCAAATATGCAGGTCCCGGATCAATATAGGTTATGAGTCCGGTGTCCAAGCCTTCGCTCAACCGCAGGCGGGCCACGCGGTCCGCAGTATCCGGAATGCGATCTTCGATTTGTTTTAGCTTTTGAGGGGGGAGGGCACCACCAAATCGGTCGCGCACCTTGAAGCCGTTGTCCTCGGGGGGGTTATGAGAGGCCGTTATATTGACCGCTCCGACCGCATTGTGCTCCTGAACCGCGTGGGAAATAGCCGGTGTGGGGGTAGCTTCCTTCGTCAGCAGGACCTGGAATCCGTGCCCCGCGAGAACTTCGGAGGCGGCCGCCGCAAATGATTCAGAGGCGAAGCGTCGGTCGTACCCCACGATAACGGGTCGCCCCGTGCCTTC
The DNA here is from genome assembly GCA_022561385.1 of Chloroflexota bacterium. Classification (GTDB taxonomy): domain Bacteria; phylum Chloroflexota; class Anaerolineae; order Anaerolineales; family E44-bin32; genus JADFRG01. Next base: position 101,931 of record JADFRG010000002.1, on the reverse strand, counting down.
CGCTTCAGCCAGGTACTGTGCAAAACCGTCCGCACAACGGCGGACGGAAGAAAATGTGTAGTTATCAGCAATTCGGCCGCGCCAACCGTCGGTCCCGAACTTGATGGGAACCGATTCCATTTCTCCTCCTGGGGGATCTGGGCCTTCGATACCCTTGGCTCCGCAGTTCTTATGTTGAGTTAATCGGCACGAGGCGATTATACCGTGAAATCCTGAACTATCGGGCTGCCTTGGCCCTCTGGGACCCGTATGATAAACTCCATCGGCTACTTTCCGCTCCATCCCGCCGCAACCTCGCGGCCGGCCTGGGGCAACCCCGTGGGGAGGAGTAAAAGTGTTGCGGAATTACGAACTCGCCTATATTGCTGATCCAGAGCTCGACGAGGAGGCGCTTGCTTCACTCGAAGAGCGAGTCAAATCGTGGATTGAAGCTGCGGAGGGAAAAACCCTCAACGTTGATCGCTGGGGCAAGCGAAAGCTGGCCTATCAAATTCAAAAGCGCTCAGAAGGTTACTATTTTATTTTCGAGACAGAGATGCCACCGACGGCGGGTAAAACGCTTGAGAGGGAGCTGGGACTCAGCGAGCAAATCCTACGTTATCTCCTTACCCGGAGGGAGCCGTGACCCGGTGGCCGATCGTACATTCGAGTCGACGGCTTGAGAAGCAATACTCGCCGAGTGTGAGCAGCCCCAAAACTTGTGCCTGGCAAACGACGGTATCAGACTATGGCCGGATAACAGACGCCGCTGAGGCGACCGATTTACTGCGGAGTCAAGAGGGAGCATAAATGGCAACTCGATCAAACGACGGTCCTCGCAGGCGATTCAAAAGAAGGCCGCGCACTTGCCAATTCTGCGCGGACCCAGGCAAGACGATTAACTACAAGGTGACGGACACATTGAAGCGGTTGATAAAGGACACCGGCAAGATACGCCCCCGGCGAGATACGGGCACCTGTGCCAAGCATCAACGCGCGCTGGCGAAGGCAATCAAACAATCTCGGCACATGGCGCTGATGCCCTTCACGGCCAGGCGTTATCGATAACCGATAGTTCAAGAGGGTACCGCTGCTAAATAGGAGGCACGTCGTCGGAGCGGAGCGCGATCAGAGGATTCGCCGTTGGATTTTGCTGGGCACGGCGGTTGGGGCAGTAGCCGTGGTGAGTCTGGTGGCGTACGGTTTCATCCAGGTGCGGGTCGTCCAACCCGCTCAACCGGTCGCGATCGTGGGTGAGGACGAGATCTTGACCTCCGAATTCCAGGGGCGCGTGCGGCTCGCGCAATGGAACCTCACCAATCAGTACACAAACGTGCAGCAAATAATGCGGATTCTCCGCGACGATCCCGAAACTCTTTCAATTTATCAGTCTCAACTGACCAACATCGGCCAGCAGCTGGCTAACCCGCTATTTGTAGGTAGCTCTATCCTTGACTTGCTGATCGAAGAGCAGCTAATCCAACAGGAGGCTGCCCGCAGGGGCATGGAGGTCTCAGAGGCGGAGGTCGATAACTTCATAGAAGAGAGCCTGGGTTTCTTCGGAGAGCAGGAAACCGCCACGCCCGCAGCGGCGGTCGATGGAACTCCGAGTCCTACGGTAACCCCCTATACTCGAGAGTTATTCGAGAACAACTTGGAGACCTATCTCACCAATGCCGGCGCCTTTGGAGTGGACGAGGGTACGCTGCGGGCGGAAGCGCGCGCCCGAATGTTTCGGGAGCTTCTAAGGGCAGACTTCGAGGACCAGGTCGATGGAACGCAAGAGCAAGTCTGGGCCCGCCATATCCTGGTTGAGGAAGAGCAGGAAGCTAAAGACCTCCTAGAACGAATTCGGGCTGGTGAAGAGTGGGGCGACCTGGCCTCCGAATACTCCCTGGATGAATCGAACAAGGAGCAGGGGGGAGATCTGGGCTGGTTTGGCCGCGGTCGGATGGTGGATGCTTTCGAGGAAGCCGTGTTCGGAGCAGAGATCGGGGAGATCGTCGGCCCGGTCGAGACCCCCTTCGGCTGGCACCTGATTGATATCCTCGGCCACGAAGACCGAGAGCTCGACGAATCCTCGTTTAGTCTGGCCGTATCTCAGGCGCTCGATGAATGGATAGCGGGGGCACGTGAGACGGCTGACGTAGAAATATTGGACTACTGGGTGGATCGCGTACCCTCTCCTCGCATTAGACCGTCCGGCTAGCCTCGTTGCACTCCATCCACCCCGTCGTCGCCTCGATCGCGAGCCCGGGATGATACGAACGACCTTGAAGACGAACATTCCACCAGCTATACTGATTCATTGATCATCCATGAAGCTTGAGCGACTCCTGGAAGCGCTTCCAGAGCAAACCTCACCCAGTGACGAGGAAGAGATCCGCCGCGCCTATGCGGTGGCACTCAAGGCTCACAAGGGCCAGAAGCGGGCCTCGGGTGAGCCGCACATCAACCACAGTCTGGCAGTCGCCACTATTATGGCGGGATTGGGGGCACCCACGCCGACCATTGTGGCCGGACTGCTGCATGACACGGTCGAAGACACCGATCTCACGCTTGACGACATCAAGGAGGAATTTGGACCCGAAATTTCTCAGCTCGTAGATGGTGTGACCAAGCTAACGCATCTTCCCCGAGTGAGTCGCGGCAATCAAGGAGAGCGGCCTGAACGCCGCGAACTCGCAAATGAGACGTTGCGGAAGACCTTCCTGGCGATGGGGGACGACGTGCGAGTAGTCGTCATCAAGCTCGCCGACCGACTGCACAACATGCGCACCTTATCCCATCTGTCGGCGGAGCGGCGCGAGCGAATAGCGCTCGAAACCATCGAAATATTCGCACCGCTGGCCAGCCGGCTCGGGATTTGGCAAGTTAAGTGGGAGTTGGAAGATCTGGCGTTCCGTTACGTTCACCCAGACGAATACAAGTTGCTGGCGGATCAGGTGGCAGTCCGGCGCGTGGATCGCGAGCAGAACATGAACACCATTCGGGATGAGGTCCATGTGCTCCTGAAGGAAACCGCCATTGAAGCAGAGGTCCAGGCCCGCCCCAAACATTTATATTCCATATTTCGCAAGATGGAACGCAAGGGTGTTCCATTCGAAGAGGTGTACGACGTTCGCGGCGTGAGGGTACTGGTGAACTCCGAATCGGATTGTTATTTGGCGCTGGGAGTCATTCATAATCGTTGGAAGCCCGTACCGGGCACCTTCGATGACTATATCGCCACCCCGAAGGACAACTTCTATCAGTCACTGCATACGGCGGTGATTTATGACGAAGGAGGGACGGTGGAAGTCCAGATCCGCACCTCCGAGATGGATGAGAACGCCGAGTTCGGGATTGCCGCGCACTGGAGATACAAGGAGGGGCGCGTTCGCGACGACGGATTCGAGCGACGCGTCGACTGGCTTCGCAGTTTAATGGAGTGGCGCCAGGACGTTACGGACGCCGATGATTTCGTGGAAGCTATGAAATCCGACGTCTTTAAAGATCGCGTATATGTTTTCACGCCTCATGGAGACATCATCGACTTGCCTGTCGATTCGACCCCCATCGATTTCGCTTATCACATCCACACCGAGATCGGTCATCGATGTCGGGGAGCGCGCGTGAATGGGAAGCTGGTCAGTTTAGATACCAATCTAAAAACGGGCGACTCGGTCGAAATCCTCACCACGAAACGGGGGGGTCCCAGCCGCGATTGGCTCAATCCTAGCCTCGAGATAGCCAGGAGCCAGCGGGCCCGAAGCAAGATCCGACAATGGTTTCGCAAACAGGATCGGGAGCAAAATATCTCGCACGGACGCGAGCTGGTTGAGCGTGAGGTAAGACGATTGGGTATTCAAAAATTTGACATCGACCAGCTGGCGGAGGAACTGAAATATACGTCCGGAGCCGAGCTCCTGGCCGCGGTTGGCGTCGGCGATATCAGCCTCGGAAAGATCGTCAACCGTGCGGCCGAAAAGGAGCAGTCGGAGCTGCCCGTTCCGGGACCTATACTTCGGCCAAGCGTTCCGAAAGAGGCCACGGAAGTAAGCGTTCTAGGGCTTACTGGATTATTAACGAATCTGGGCCGATGTTGCAATCCTGTTCCGGGTGATCCGATTATCGGCTATGTAACCCGCGGCCGTGGGGCAACGATTCACAGGCAAGATTGCCCCAACGTTCTTCGAATCAGAGACAAGGAACGATTGGTTAGCGTATCATGGGGTAAAGCCAAGGACACTTATCCGGTTTCGGTGCAAATTCGAGCCTACGATCGTGACGGCTTGATGCGGGATGTTTCGACCCTCGTATCCAACGAGGGAATAAACATGTCTTCCATCCACGTGTCGACCGTTGACAGTCTGGCCATTTTCGACCTGGTAATGGGAATCACGGATCTGTCCCAATTGAGTCGAGTGTTGAATCGATTGGAGGCGCTTCCCAATGTGTTGGAAGCGCGCCGGATTCAGCCAGGGTAATGCCAATTGGCTAGAATACGATGCCGCTACGTCGACTGCGTCTTTTTGGATGCAGGCTACTGCGGGGCTTCAGCAGTGGAGTTCGATCCGGAGGTGGGATGTATGACCTTCACTCATGTGGCCGACGCGATGGAAGACGACGAATGGAGCGCGGAAGATCTGGATGAGGAGTGGGAAGAGGAGGAGCTATTGGAGACGGAGGACGACCAATGGATGGAGGAGGAAGAGGATAAGTAAGACCGGTGGCAATAATAAAGCTAGCGCGGCCGAGGCGAAATTGCCCTCGGGCGTTTTCGTTAATGGGGCCAGGCGCCGATCCTAGCCCTCATTCGTATCGCTCTTGGCAGAAGTCTGAACGCGATTGGACAACGTCCGCTCGAGCAGGTCGTTCTGCACTTCGCGCGTCCTGCCTCTAGATTCTAAGTCGTTTTGGGAAGGGGCTTCGGCGTCAGAACCTTCCATCGCCTCCCGCAGTGCAAGCTCCATCGCGGTTGGCAGTTCCTCCTCATCCTCTTCCTCCTCCACATACTCCTCCGGGCCGATGTTCATCGTAAGCCGGATCTGTCTCTTGGCGCGATCGACTTCAAGGACCGCGACCTCGACCTGATCACCTACGCGGGCGACCTCAGCCGGGTCGCGCACATACCCATCGCTCATTTCGCTTATGTGCACAAGGCCGTCCCTTTCGGCACCAATATCTACGAAGGCGCCGAACTTTTCGAGCCGAGTGACCCCTCCGGTCGTTCGCAGCCCGGGTTTGATCTGGCCCCACTTCAATCGGATGGGGCGAACCATCGTAAGTTCGAGTCGCTTGGCGGCGGGATCCAAGTTCGCTACCCAGAGCTCGACCTCTTGGCCCACCACGAGAGCGTCCTCAACCCGATTGGCGCGCGGCGATAGGCGAGAGATGTGTACGAACCCTTGCACCTCGGCTCCCACCTCCAGGAAGGCACCCGCGACGCTAATGCTGGTAACTTTTCCCTGTACGGCCTGGTCGGATTTTAAATCGGTTAATTTGATCATGTACCCTCTGTGCCCGAGAAGGTTCGGCGCACGAGCAAGAACCAGTCTTTGATGTTGGCAAATCGATCGCTGGGATCGTAGACCGGCCCCACACTCGCTCCTTGAACATCGGAACTAATAGCATAAGTGAAAATTGGATGATACAGCAATAACGCGGGGGCTTCATTTCGAAACCGAAATTGAAAATCCCGGTAGAGTTCTTGTCGGCGGTCCCGGTTAGGTGTGACGCGGGCTTGCTCAAGCCAGATGCTAATGTTCCGATCGGCGAACCCGCTATAGTTTTGGCCGGTCTCGATCAGGGAATCATGCCAAAAGGAATAGGGATCCGGATCGGCCACCTGGGACGCATCCAGCTCGGTCAGCACGGCTTCGAATTTTCTGGGAGTTAACATGTCGGAAAGAAGGGCCGATGCCGGAAGCGAAATAAGCTCCACGCTAATTCCTATACCCTCCCAACTCGACTGTAACATGCTCGCCACTTGTGTATAAAGCGGGTCGTCCGGGTGGGCCAGTTGGATTGAAAGTCGACTCTCACCATTAATGCGAACGTAATCCGCCGAGCCGCGCGGAATTCCGGCAGGAACTTCCCATCCCAGGTCGGCCAGCAGCTGCTCTGCAGACGCCACGTCGAACGGAAGCGGTTCTAAATTCGGAGCGTAGGCCCAATTGCCGGGCAAGATGGGTCCGGAGGCCACTAGTCCCTGTCCTCCAAGGAGTTCTCCAATCATCCGCTCCCGGTCGACTGACATCATCAGCGCTTGCCGAAATTCTCTCTCCCCGAGGTAACTCTTGTCCGAGTGCTGCGTATTGATAAAAACGATCGCCGTGCTCGGGCTACGCACGCTATACAGGTCGAGATCAGGCTGCGCCAGGACCGCCTCCAGAATTTCTTGTGGTACTCGTCCGATTCCGTCCACCTCGCCATCCCTGAAGCCCTGGAGGGCGGCCTCCGCGTCAGCGAAAAAGCGGAATTCGACCCTCTCGAGAAAGGGTTGGCCTAGCGCGTAATCTTCAAAGGCCGTAAGACTGACGCCGGTAACTTCGCCGCGGCTGTCGATCTGAAAGCCCTCAAACCGGAAGGGGCCGCTTCCGACAGGCTCCAAATTGAAGGGGTGGTCGATCAGGGCCGCGGCGTCGACTCCTCTAAGCAGGTGATCAGGAAGCAATCCCACCGCCATATAGTCCATGAAGGGCGCAAAACGCTCTGGCAGCTGGAACTGGATATTTTTGTCATCTAACTTTACGACTTCAACCTCCCTCCACAGCTGCTTGAGATCTTCCGGCGCAGGAAAATCCTCTTCGGTAAACTTGGAAAAGGTATAAATGACATCGTCGGCCGTCACCGGCACCCCGTCGTGCCAAACTGCATCCTCTCGGATCGTGAAGTTGTAGAGGGTCGCGTCCGCGGATACAGCGAAACTTTCGGCTAACTCAGGGACTGGATCGCCAAAAGAATTGAACCGCACCAATGCGCCGTACAGCAGTCTATCAATATCCCGATCCACTTGGTTTCCGCGATCGAGCAGCGGATTGAGGCGAATTGAGCGTCCGACCAGGCCCTCTGCATACGATCCGCCGCGTACGGGTTGAACGGACGTGGCTTCGGGGTCCGGGGTCTGGCCAAGCAGCAACCCAAGTACGAGCAAGAGCCCGCCGAGGGCGATAACCAACTGCCAGATGATCCTACGCATGAGTCCTGGGTGGGGCTATCAGGAGAGGATGGTGTTCAGAATCGCGAGCACAAAGAGGGCAGCACTCAGCCCAATGGTGATATTGAAAATTAGCTTTTCAACGCCACGGCGGACGTGGTAGCCGCTGCCCCCAAAATCGCCCCCGCCGAGGCCGCCCAACCCAATGCCCCGACTCTGCAATACGACCGCAGCTATGAGCGTGATCGATACGATAATGAGTGCGAGGTCGAGATAGAATTTCAATACACTTCCTCGTGGGCGGGGCGGATTATAGCATACGGGTAAGACGCCGTTCGGCGGCCCTCTTCACGCTGCACGGCCGGGTCGTTAGGAGATAGTTTACAGTTACAGCTCCGCTTTGCCGCATGCGTAGTACCTGCAGAGAGGCGAGTCTTGCGTACTGGTTCGGAAGGTTTGGTACGGAGTCAGGCTCCGCTTTTCAGAAAGGCTTCCATAAAGTCGGTAAGGTCGCCATCCAGGACTGCGTTCGTGTTTCCCCGCTCGAAGTTGGTGCGATGGTCCTTGACCATTTGATAAGGGTGGAGAACGTAGGATCGTATCTGGCTTCCCCATTCGGCGCTCACATGTTCGCCTTTGATCTCAGCCATCTGGTCTTCCCGTTTTTGGCGTTCTAGATCGAGCAGGCGCGCCCGGAGCACCCGCATTGCGTTTACTTTGTTCTGCGTCTGAGATCGCTCATTCTGGCTGGTGACAACGATTCCAGTCGGGACATGTGTGATTCGCACCGCGGTCTCGTTCTTTTGAACGTTTTGCCCGCCCGCGCCGGCGGATAAGTATGTGTCAATGCGCAGGTCCTTTGGGCTGATCTCGACCTCGGTGTCTGCCTCCACGTGTGGGTACACCTCGACCAATGCGAATGAGGTGTGCCTGCGGCGTGCTGAGTCATAGGGCGAGATTCGGACCAGTCGGTGGACGCCGCGCTCCGATCGCAAGTAACCGTAGGCATACTCGCCCTCCACGACGATGGTGACACTCTTGAGCCCCGCCTCTTCGCCCTCACTGCGATCGAGAATTTCCGATTCGAAGCCTCGGCTCTCGGCCCAGCGAAGGTACATCCTCTCGAGCATCTGCGCCCAGTCTTGTGAATCGGTGCCTCCTGCGCCCGCGTGGATGGCCAGGATTGCGTCGTCGGCATCGTATTTTCCGGATAACAAGCTGGAAAATTCAATCCCCTCAAGTTCGGTCTCGATTGCGCTCAGCTCACGCGTAATATCCTCTCGCATGGAATCGTCCCCCAGGCGTGAGAGCTCTAGAGCGTCCTCATTACGCTGGCTCAATGCGTGCCAGGACTCGACTTCGCTTCTCAGCTTCGAGAGCCGACGCATCGTGCCTTGCGCGCGAGCGGGATCGTCCCACAGATTGGGTGCCTCCGCCGCGCGCTCGAGCTTGATTAGTTGCTGTTCTTTGGAAGGGAAATCAAAGACGCACCAGGAGTTCCTGGAGACGTGCCTGGCTAGCCTCGAGTGCCGCGATCAAGTCATCCATGATTAGCTTGGTTAGGTTGCGGGACGAGGATTCGAACCTCGGTTTCTCATTCCAGAGACGAGCGTCATACCACTAGACCATCCCGCAGAATGGCTACAATTGTACCCAAGGCCTTCGACATTTTGCCAGAAGCTAAAAGGGCAGTACGACCTTGGGCCCAGAGCCCGTTCTCCTCCCCCAGCCAGGCCTAACTACAGCAAAGGCGGCCATTCTCTGTCATACGCGCCTATTTACTAGATTCCAGGAGCTCGGTGGCTTGCTTCAAGCGTTCGAGAACCAGTTCCTTACCCAGGATTTCCATCGTCTCTATCAACGGCGGGCTCACTCGCTGACCCGTCACCGCTACGCGCAGGATACCAAAGAGTTGTCCTACTTTCAGGTCCAGGTCCCCGGAAAGTTTTCGCAGCGAGAGTTCGAGCGACTCCGTATCTAATCGATCGAATCCCTGGATAACTTCGATGGACCGGGCAAGTGCGGCCGCCGATTCAGCGGGGGACATGTTTTTCCCAATCAATTGTTGTGGATCGGGCTGAACGGCATCGCGGAAAAAGAAACCCGACATCTCGACTGCTTCATCCAAGGTACGACTTCGCTCTTGAATTAAAGGCACAATCGGCCTCAGCTGCGCCACCGTTACTTCTATTTCAGCTGCGTAGAAGTGCGGAACCAATCTGCTCGCCAAATCCTCCTCTGAGAGAGAACGAATATGTAGTCCATTGAAGTGATCCAGCTTGCTGAAGTTGACCGCGGCCGGACTGGCATTAAGTTTCGCCAATGAAAACTTACCGATTAGATCCGACATACTGAAGAACTCAGTTCGATCATCATAGGACCAGCCCATAAGGGCGAGCCAGTTTACGACCGCTTCTGGCATATACCCCGCCTCTTTGAGTTCGATCGGATAAATCGCGTGTGCTCCCCCAGATCCGTGCCGCTTGCTCAACTTGCCCTTGCCCGAGGGATTCAGCAATACCGACATGTGTACCCAGGCGGGTTGCTCCCAGTCGAAGGCTTCATAAATCAACACATGCAGGGGGAAGGTCGGCAGCCACTCCGAGGTGCGCAGAACGTGGGTGATTTCCATCAGATGATCGTCTACCATGGCCGCCAGGTGGTAGACCGGAAGACCATCCGATTTTAGGAGGATGTAGTCATCCAGAGACGCGTTCTCGACGGTGATTTCGCCTCGAATCGCATCTATGCCAGTGGTTTTACCTTGTCGAGGCGTTTTGAACCGAATGACATGGGATTCGCCGGCATTCTTCCGGTCAAGCGCTTCCTCGGGGCTGAGCCGCCGGCACAATCCGTCATATCGGGGGGCTTGCTTCCTCGCCTGCTGTTCCTTTCGGACCGTAGCGAGTCTCTCAGCAGTGCAGAAACAATAGTACGCGTGATCCGAGTCCACCAACATTTTCGCGTGCTCAAGATAGATTTCCGTGCGCTCCGATTGACGATAGGGGGCATAAGGTCCACCAATGTCGGGTCCCTCGTCCCATTCCATCCCCAGCCAAGATAGTGCCGCATAGATCTCCGCCTCCGCACCGGGCACGAATCGCATCCGGTCGGTGTCCTCGATGCGAATCACGAATTTTCCGCCGGTCTGCCGCGCAAGTAGATAGTCGTACAGCGCCGTCCGTGCGCCGCCGATATGGAGGCGTCCAGTCGGGGAAGGGGCAAAACGTACGCGGGCCGGCGAACTCATGGAATAGGGGTGCAAGCTACCTCAAAGTTCAATGCGCTTGTGGCGCAATATCACGCTCTCTACGAGGCCTATCCCTAGCAGGGTGGTCATCAGGGACGATCCGCCCTGCGAAAGAAAAGGCAGGGGCAGCCCGGACACGGGGAGCAGGTTGAGGTTCATCCCCACATTGAACGAGGCCTGAAACAACAGCAGAATTGCCACACCGTAACAAACCAGCGATCCAAATCCGTCGCGCGCCATACGGGCCGCCCGCAAACAGCGATAGATAACAAACATGATCAAAATCAGGAAGATGGTGGCGCCAATAAATCCAAATTCCTGCGACATCGATGAAAAGATGAAGTCTGTATGGCGAACTTTTAGAAAGCGCAACTGGACCTGAGTTCCATTACCGTAACCCTGTCCAAGCAGGCCCCCGGATCCGATGCTGATCAACGCCTGGTCAACGTTATACGAAGCGCCGAAAGTCTCATCCGGATTGGGAAAGAGGAAATTAACCATACGCGTCATCTGATAATTTCGTAGGAAGAAAAAATCCTCGCCGGCCGCATATCCTTTAGTGAAGTAGTTGACTAGAGGCGGGGTCAACACCACTGCGACCAGGGCCACTCCCGCGAGTAGGATCCCCACCTGCGACATACGCACGCCTGCCGCCCAAACCAATGCCAGCCAGATGACCAGCAGCACGATAGCAGTGCTTAGATCAGGTTGGATGAGGATCAGCGCAGCCGGCACCGCAATCAGGGCAAGACTCCTCAATATGGTGCGCTTTTCACCTATGCGGTCCTTATTGCGAGCCAGGAAATTAGCCAGCACGATAATCATCAGGATCTTGGCCAGCTCCGAGGGCTGAATGGTCAGCGTGGCGAGCTGAAACCAGCGCGCGGATCCAAAACCGACCACGCCCGCGACGGGGATCATGGCCAGAAAAATCAAATTTACGACATAGAGGGGAAAAGATAGAGCCGACCATATCCGATAGTCGATGGCGGCCGTTCCCAATAACAGTATGAGGCTGACCAGGCCGAAGACGGCCTGTCTTCCGACAACATTGAGCTCAACTAACTCGGGGTTGTCGGCGATGGCGGAGCGGATCATCGCCACTCCCGCGATCGTCAGAAGGGCAACGGTCGCTAGAAGCCATATGTCAAAGTGACGCCAAATTCTTGCCGAAGCCTGCATTCAGTTAATGGGCGCGTCGCCGACGCGGGACGAGTGGGGTGTCGGCGACTAGCCTCTGTTTCCTGCGATCCCTCGTCAGAGTGATATCGACTCTCCTCGAATCGAGGTCCACGTATTTTGAGATCGCGGCAATGAGATCGTTCTTCATAACCTCGATTTTAGCAGGTGAGAGCCCCGCTCGGTCGTGTACCAGATCGAATTGTAGCCGCTGCTTGGCCGCCCAGGCGGAACCCGCTCGCCGCGCGCGCAGCCAGTCCATGATCATGCGGGCCGCCCCCCGGCCTTGACCAGCCAAGTGAGACGATGAAAAATACTGCCTTCGTGCTCGAGGTCGTCAGAATCGCGGTCAACGCGATCTGCCTCTTATTCAGCGCATCCCTGAGTCCCCCCAGCTCGGTGGCGATGGGCGACCGATCGGCCAGCTGCAAGGCGACCCTGGCGCCGCGAAAACACGCAGACCGTTCGTCAATTGCTTGGAGCAAGGAGGGCCGAACGACGTTCCAGGCACCTTTCGGTACCGTTAACAAGAGGCCGTCGCCGATTCTCTGCATCGAGAGCGGAGTGCTCATAGGGGAATCGGACGGGGAGATCAGCAGCAAGGCAAATGGGAGACCAGCCGTGCGTCACCGCTTCAATGCAGGCCGGAAACGTTTGAGAGAGGTCGGGGGCTCGCGGGTGGCCTTCGCTGCAATGCGATCTTTACGGTCAGGGAAGGGAGGCGGTCTGTGATGCGCAGGTGGCTTCGATTTCGAGTCGAGGGCCGCCACCGAATTCGATTCCGGCGGCTATCGAGCTGCGTCGATGGCCTTCAATTCGAAGTAGGCCTCCAATACCTGCTTGACTATCGGACCCGACGTTATCGCGCCTTCGCTACCGTTGTACACGAAGGCTATGACCACAATCTCGGGGTTTTCATAGGGTGCAAAGCCCGTATACCAGGAGTGCGAGGGCCAGTTGCCGGGTTCACAAAGATTTCTCTTGAAGGCGGTCTCGTCGCAGAATTCGCCCGTTCCCGTTTTCCCGCCAGACGAAATTCCATCGAGCACCGCATAGGGGTTCGCCGTACCCTCTTCGTCTTCCACGACCAACCGCATACCCTCCCGGGCCAGGTCTAGAACACTGGGAGCGACGGTGATGTCGGGTGACACGGAATAGCCCGCGATGAGGTTCTCCCGCAGCTCGGGATCCATGCTGTCACATCCGGACGCGATTTGGCTGGTATCTTCAATGAGCACGCCATCTGCGATGTCCCACAACACGCATGGCTCATACCGATGCTGAATGTTTCCTTCTCCGTCTAAGACTTCCTGAACCACATGCGGCCACATCACGCGGCCGCCGTTGGCGATGGTTGAGATCGAGGTCAGCACCTGAAGCGGAGTGGCGCCGACAAACCCTTGACCGACGACGGAGTTGTAGGTATCTCCGGTAGACCAACTCTCTCCGAGGTTGAGTCGTTTCCAGTCCTGGTTCGGGATCAGACCGTCTTCTTCGCCGGGCAGGTCGATGCCCAGGCGAGAGCCGTACCCAAGGGCGCGCGCGTAAACGCCCAGGAGCTGAATGCCGAGCCCGTCGCCGGGCACCTCATCCTCAAATCCTCCGCCAATCTTGTAGAAGTAGACATTGCATGACCATGCGATCCCGCGAAGGAAGTCTACGTTCCCGTGACCGTCTTCCTTCCAGCATACAAACTCCTTGGCCTTCCCCGGATCGTTGGGAAAGTACTGGTTCTGGATGGTGATTTGACCGGCGTCAAATAGAGTCCGATTCGCATCGATAACTCCCTCATTTAGCGCGCCGACAGCCGTCACCATCTTGTACGACGATCCAGGCGGGAACACCGAAGAGATCGCGTGGTTGACGAGCGGCTTGCTGGCATCTTCAAACAGCTGACGAAAGTAATACTCTGGGATGAAACGCGATAACCGATTGTTTTCGTAGGTTGGTATAGAAACCATCGCCAGAATCTCACCTGTCTGTGGGTCCATGGCGATAACGGCTCCAATCGTGGTCCGGACGTCCCCGGCGACTCGGTTGATAAATTCCATCCGGTTTTCGAGGGCCGAGGTGGCGATCGCTTGCAACCGCGTATCGATAGTTAGTTTCAAGTTGTTGCCGGGCACGGCCGGATTACCCGGACCCACCTCGGCCAACAGCGAACCGGCCACGTCTTTCTCAACCAGTTTCAGCCCATTTTGGCCGGCGAGAATATCCTGGTAGTTCAATTCGACGCCGCCGTACCCGACCTTGTCCCGGTCTGCGACAAAGCCCAGGCTCTCCCAGAAGTCGACTTGCGCGGCCGGAATAGGGCCCAAATACCCGATTACGGCGGAAGTCAGGTAGCCGGTAGGGTACTCGCGCACGGGCACGGCTTCAACACTTATCCCCGGGAGGTCGATCTGCTGCTGACGCAGTATGCGCGCGGTGGTTTCATCGATATCACATGCCACAGGCCAGGCATCGAAGGGCCTGTTGGTTTCGCCTTCCTCGACGAGTTGTCGTATTCCGCGACCCGCGACGCAAGCTGCAGCCGGCGGTCCGGGCTGATCGAGCGGCACTCCGGTCAGCTCCGCAAGCTTCACAAATATGGCTTCAATCTCCGCTTCCGAATCCGGCAGCAGGGCCGGGGTCACGTACACATTGAAGGCCGGCAGGTTACGGACGAGCAACGAGCCGTTCGAGTCGTAAATGACGCCCCGTGGAGCGGCGATGCTCACCCGATCGAAGCGGTTGTCGTCAGCCAGGCTCAAATAGAGTTCGCCTTGCAGGATTTGCAGGCTGAATAGCCGGCCGATAAATATGGCCAGCAAAACTCCCATGGCAACCATGGTGGCCCGTAGTCTCCAAGATTGAATCATGCCGCGACTCGCGGTGGATGAAGCAAATTATGCAATCCTTCCGTCAGCTGCACGGATGGCAAGGTCAGGATTAGATTTACGAACAAGCTGGGAAGTACTATGCGGCCCAGCGCCAATTGCAGATCAAGCGGTTGCCCTATGACAAGCAGAGCGGAGATGATAATCAAATTGTAGACCACGGTACCCAGGAGGACCGCCGCCAGTTGCATGATGGGGTTGATTCCCCAGAACTGCCCCTCGGAGTAAGAGGCGATAACCGCCACGATCACCAGGGCGGCCGCACTTACGCCGAGCGGCACAGCCGAGAATGCATCCAGGAACAGGCCGCCCGCAAATCCAAAAACCATCGCCTCGTGTGTTCTGCCGGTCAGCGCCCAAGCCACAACCGCGAGCATGACCAGGTCCGGACGCCCCTCAATCAGGCGCAGGTGGCCGACCAGGCTGGTCTGCAAGATGGTCAGTACCGCGATCGCGGGTATCCCGATCAGGTAGGTCATGGCGCGATTTCGAGCCGCCGGAAATTCGTCACCAACAGTACTATCTCCAGTGCATTAAAATTGACCGTAGGCTGGATCACTGCCCTCTGGAACATCTCGAAGTCGCGGCGTCGCACGCTAACGACGCGTCCTACCGCAATATCCGCCGGGAAAGCTCCTCCAAGGCCGGAAGTGAGGACGAGCTCACCAGGCTCCACGCTTGCGTCTTGGTCGATCAGTTCCACCCACAGCTCACCATTGGGCTGGGCTGAAAGCAGCCCGTCCGCCCTCGATCCTTGGAGCAGCACGTTGACCGCAGAGGCCGGGTCGGTGATCAGCTGCACGCGGGAGGTGACTGCCGTAACTTCGGTAACGCGTCCCACGAGCCCTTCGTCCGTTACCACCGGCATACCGTGCCGAACCCCTCGATCGGATCCGACCCCAATATTGATGGAACGAATAAACGGGCTGGGATCCAGCCCGATGACATTTGTAGAAAGATATCGGCTCTCGGGTCGAGTGCGCGCGTAATTAAGCAGCGCCCCCAATACCTCCGCCTCCGCCGCCTGCTCCTGAAGTCCGATGAGCCGGTCCTCCAGCTGAGCGTTTTCGGCCTCGAGCTCTCCGATGCGGGCCTGAAGGGCAGCAACGTCACGCGGGGAAGTGACCAGATCGCGGATCGTGAAGTACCGTTGAGACACCCAATCCTGTGCGGCCACCAGCGGTGGAAGAATTACATTTTGGGCTGGACCGAGATACCCTCCCAGGTTCAGAATCAAGATCGCGCCCGCCAGGAGCATCAGGGTGCTCGCCAATAAGGCCTTCGCAGAGAATTGCGATAGCATCGCCGGGTATCGTTCGGATTAGGCGGGGGTTCGAGCCGTGGTGACGAGGTGCCGACGGTTCACTTCGAGGTTGTCCAGAATCAGGCCCGCTCCTCGGGCAACGCAGGTCATCGGGTCGTCGGCGACCCACACACGCATGTTCAGCTCGTCACTGACCCGCTTGTCCAGGCCGCGAAGCTGGGATCCGCCTCCGGCGAGGCAAATTCCCACTTCCATCAAGTCTGCGATGATCTCGGGTGGAGTCTCATCAATTGCGTCGCGCAGGGTCTCGATGATCACTTTAACCGTGCCAGAGATAGCCTCGCGGATCTCAATCGACGATACCTCAATCGCTTCAGGCAGCCCGCTAACTAAATTCCGTCCCCGAAGCGTCATGGTCCGCTCGTCTTTGATAGGGAAGGCCGACCCAAGCGCGAGCTTCGCACGCTCCGCCATGCGCTCGCCGATCAGCAAATTGTACTTGTTCCGGATGTAGGCAATAATTTCTTGATCCATCTCGTCGCCTGCGACGCGCAGTGACCGCGAGACCACAATTCCGCCCAGCGAATAAATGGCTACCTCGGTTGTACCGCCTCCGATATCGACGATCATGGAGCCTCCGATTTCCCCGATCGGCAGATTGGCTCCCAGGGCCGCCGCAGTAGGCTCCTCGATCAGGAAAGTTTCGCGCGCGCCCGCCGCCATGGTTGCGTCGAACACGGCTCGCCTCTCTACCTCCGTTGCACCGCTGGGGATTCCAATTACAACCCTGGGCCGCGGAACAGGCGCCACGCTCTGCTCGTGCGCTTTGCCGATAAAGTACTCCAGCATCGCCTCGGTGATATCAAACTCCGAAATGACGCCGTCGCGCAGCGGCCGCAGCGCCACAACATTTGCGGGCGTCCGCCCCACCATCTCTTTGGCTTCTGCTCCTATATAAAGTGGCCGCTTGGTCCGTTTCTCGATGGCCACCCAGGAGGGCTCATTCAGGACAATTCCCTTGCCCCGTACGTGAACCAGGGTATTGGCGGTACCAAGATCGATGCCTATGTCTAGGGAGAAAAGGCCGAGAAGCCAGTTGAGAGGATTGATTGTCACAGGTGGAGACCTCCAAGGGGCCGTCTGGAGGGCGAGCGAGATTATACCATGCGGGGGCCTATCGGAAGGTTATGTTAGGTAAATTCGGGCTGGGGCCTCCGGTCGCCTCACTCTCCTCAAGAGGGCTTGAGCGGCTAAGTATAATCTCGGTTCAGATGCGTGTGATAGAGCAAGTGGAAATTTACATCGATCGCGAGGCCCTGCTAAAGCCAAGGCAGAGCCTTGTTGTGGGTGTATCGGGAGGGCCAGACAGCCTCTGCCTGTTGGATTGCCTTATTCGCTTGAATTATCGGCCGGTGGTGGCCCATTTCGACCATCGTCTCAGAGAAACGAGTGCAGAGGAGGCCGATTTTGTGCGACAGGTTGCCGACACCTACGGTGTACCCTTTGAGCTAGGGGAGGGGACGGTGGATGGGGCAAAACAATCTCTCGAGGAGGCGGCTCGACATTATCGCTATCGCTTCCTGGCCCGGGTTGCGAGCCGGCGAGGGATCGAGCGGATTGCAGTCGGACATACCGCGAGCGATCAGGCGGAAACGGTGCTGATGCATTTGATCCGTGGGGCGGGTTCGTCCGGTTTGCGCGGCATGCTGCCGATTTCCAATCTCGGTAAATGGGTCGGTCTGGCCGAGGCAGAAAACACATTCCTTGTACGGCCTTTACTCGAAGTATGGCGTCAACAAACGGAGGACTACTGCACCGAGCACGGCCTAGCGCCACGCACGGATCCCTCGAATCAAGACCCTCGATTCACGCGCAATCGGCTGCGAAACGAGCTTTTGCCTGAACTCCGGACATACAATCCGCGCATCCAAGAAGGGCTCCTTCGTACGGCAAAAGTGATGGCGGCCGAATCCGAGGCGATCGAGTATTTCGTGGACACACATTGGAAGGATTGGGTGAACTTCGCGGGTGAAGGGGTGCTAGAGCTTAAAACGGGCGCTTTATTTGAAGCGCCGCTGGCGCTGCAGCGGGCGACTATGCGCCGCGCCATCCTTCAGCTCGCCCCCGAGATCCGGGATCTAGGATTCGAAACGATCGAGCGCGCCCTCCGGTCTATGCAGGATGGGAAAAGGATGACCCTACGGGGTGGTCTGGATTTACTCGCAGTGAACGGCCGGGTTTACCTCAGGCAGCCGGAGGCCCCGATTCCGCTCGCAGAGGTGCCCCAGATGAGGTCGCCCGAGGCTCAGCCCCTGCGGGTTCCCTTCCAGGTGGAGTTGGAAACCGGATGGGCACTAATTGCCGAGGAAATCGGGGCGGAAGGCGAGATTCCATCAGGTGCGGATGAGGTATGGTTCGATGCCTCAGGAATCGAAGATGAGATCTCGATCCGAGCCCCATGGTCGGGAGACCGCATGCTGCCGATGGGTATGTCAGGTTCAGTGAAGCTTTCTGACCTGTTCGTTAATCGAAAGATTTCCCGGCCAGCCCGGGCCCGCTGGCCAGTGATCACCTGTGGTAAAGAGATCCTATGGGTGCCTGGTTTGCACCGCTCCCGGCATGCAAAAGTGGATCGAGGCACGCGCCGGATCGTCCAAATGCGGTTGTTGACTCCGGGCGAAATGGTAAACTGACCCTCCCCTAGCGGGCCGAACCGAATGGCATCCAATCCCACTCAAGTTTCATCCAGCATGGCCCATTACCTGGGCGTTTTGTATCGCCTTGGCGGGGACCAGGGGTATGTAATCTCTTCCGCGGTGGCCGCCGACGCAGAGGTCAGCGCCCCTGCGGCGGCGCGCATGTTTCGCAGGCTTGAAGAGCGCGGCCTCGTAGATCGGGAGCCTTATAAAGGAGTACGCTTGACTGCGGAGGGAGAACGCGAGGCGTTGCGGGAGATTCGAACCCATCGCCTGTCCGAAGCTTTTCTAGTACGTGTAATGGGATATGGCTGGCATGAGGCACATGATCTAGCGGATGGGCTTGCCGAAATCGGGGATGACGATTTCGCCGACCGGATGGAAGAGAAAGCCGGCTTTCCAACTCGGTGCCCCCACGGCGAACCGATCCCAACCCGCGAGGGCAAGATCGCTCGACTTGAGGACCGGCCGCTGACCGAACTAGAGAATCGAGATCAAGGTGTGATCAGCCGAGTGCGGATTCGCGATCCCGAACGGCTGCAATACTTGGCGAGCGAGGGGCTGGTTCCGGAAACTCACTTCCGGGTGGTGGCCAAGGCGCCCTTCGGCGGACCCATTCGACTGGGGTTGAGCCGCCGGGAGGTCGTGTTGGGCGCAGAAATCGCTGAACGATTGTATGTTGAGCTCGCTACTTGACGGCACCTTGCCCTTTTGCTAAAATTTCCCAGTTGGTGAACTGACAACTAAATATCGGGAGTTCAGCGTATGGGTCTCAGTTGCGAAGCTGAGATTACGAGGTGGAGGTTCCTCGCCGCTCCGCGAGGCTAACCCCGGTTCTGAGAAGAGTCAGGGGAAAATCGATCGATCAGCGGATGCCTCCGAAGCCAGCCACTGGCTTCTTTCTCCCTCCGAAAAGGCCAAGGCTCAAAACCGTCCGGTGACGGGCGGGACAAGTGCCCTGGCAGTGGTCGGGCCATTAAGTATGGCCCGTAGCGGAAACGGAGGGCTACCATGACGGTATCTGCCTTTAGGCACGCTGTGCGTGCCTAATTTGTTTGCTCGAGCCCGGCATAAGGTACGTGTGTGTGCCGTCTCGACCCGCCCGGGCAAAACATCCTAAGGCACCCCTATCTTTTCAATTTAATTGCCAACCGAATGCGGCTCCTATGCCGCGTACCCGTCTAATATCGCGCCTATCTGACCTTGGGACTGTGGCGGCCGCGTATCCGGCGCCATGTGTGCAATTCACAGGCACGGGGCCGATCAAGACCAATCACATGGAATGAGAGAGGGATAATGACTGAAACAACCAAAACTGCTAAAGATGTCATATCGTTCGCGAGTGAACAGGGCGTTCAGATTGTGGACTTCCGGTTCACCGACCTACTTGGAGCGTGGCGGCACTCCAGCATCCCGGCCCGAGAACTTACCGAGGAGTTATTTGAGCAGGGCGTTGGCTTTGACGGCTCATCGATACGAGGTTTTCAGACCATAGACGAGTCGGACATGATCTTAATGCCCGACCCAAGCACCGCCTTCATGGACCCGACTCTCGAAGTGCGCTCGCTGGCAATCATCTGCCAGGTTCACGACCCGCTGCTACGCCAGCCGTACGCGCGTGATCCCCGCTACATCGCCAAAAAGGCGGAATCCTACTTGAAAAAAACAGGTATTGCGGATGTGAGTTATTGGGGACCGGAAGCCGAGTTTTTCCTCTTTAGCGACGTGCGTTATGGTGGGAATTCCAATTCGTCTTTCTATTTCATCAACAGCCAGGAGGGCTGGTGGAACAGCGGCAAGGATCTGCAGCCAAACTTAGGTGGGCAGATCCCACAAAAGGGGGGCTACTTTTCCGTGCCGCCGACCGACACCCAACAAGACGTGCGCAGCAAAATCGTGCTGGCTTTGGAGGGCGTGGGGGTGGAGGTCGAGGTCCATCACCATGAGGTTGCCACCGCAGGCCAGGGGGAAATTGTCATGCGCTTCGCCGCCCTTAGCCGCATGGCGGATAACGTGATGATTTACAAATATTTGGTCAAGAACGTGGCGCGTCAGAATGGCTTGACGGCTACCTTCATGCCTAAACCGCTATTTGAAGACAACGCCAGCGGGATGCATACGCATCAGAGCTTGTGGAAGGGGGATCGGAACATCTTTTTCGACGAGGCCGGTTATGCCGAAACCTCTGAAATCGCGCGCCACTACATCGGCGGCTTGCTGAAACATGCACCCGCGCTCTGTGCTCTGGTAGCGCCGACGACCAACTCGTATCGTCGTTTGGTTCCTGGCTTCGAAGCACCGATCAATCTAGCCTATTCGCAGCGCAACCGCTCGGCCTGCGTTCGTATTCCCATGTACTCGAAGGACCCGCGCGCTAAGCGAATTGAGTTTCGCCCGCCTGATCCCTCCAGCAATCCCTACCTATGTTTTGCCGCCCTGCTGATGGCGGGCCTGGACGGGGTTCAGAATCGTATCGATCCGGGTGATCCGGTGGATAAGGACCTCTACCATTTATCGCCGGAGGAAGCCGCACAAATAGAATCTACTCCCGGGTCACTGGCGGAAGTGTTAGATGCGCTGGAAGCAGATCATGATTTCCTGCTTGAGGGGGATGTGTTCACCGCGGAAGTGCTTGAGACGTGGATCGCATACAAACGCGAAAACGAGGTGGATCCAGTGCGCATGCGACCGCATCCGCACGAGTTTTCCCTGTACTACGACGTATAGATGGACGAAAAGCTGCCAGGCCTTTCAAGAGGGTCTGGCAGCTCGCCTGGATCCAAAACCCGAGTAACCTGGACACCGATATCCGGGCGAAGACCTGCTCTTCCCTGCACCAGGCGGGGCGATCACCCTGCGCGCGATCGATCGGAGGGGCAACCTTCTCGCCGCACCCACGGAACTTCAAAAACGCCTCCCACCCGAGATCACAGGTACCAAGCGAATGGTTTCCCCTTCGCGAATAATTTCGTCTTCGCTTATCAGCTCTCCGTCACGAATCGGAATTACTTCCTCCGGCCGAATATCATGCTTCAGCATGGCATCACGCACGGTCAGGCCGGGTTTGACTTCGTACCTGTGACTGCGGAGTTTCAGGATTGTGGGCATCAAGGCGACCGCGAGTAGAAGCTAGCTCCGAGGACGAACGCCCGACGTCAGGCTAATTCCCGCGCCTCCCAACTACGGCGACCCCTCCGCCTCGCGCCTTCTCATCGCCTCAAACGAGGCCACGGCGACTTCAATCATTTCTCGGCTGGGCGTCCGAGTTGTCAGGCGCTGAAGCGCCAGATTCGGCCACATCAAGAGTTTGGCCCACCCTCGATCGGCAAACCGCGCGGTAAACCGAATGTATTCGTAAGCCATGGAGGCCAGCACGGGAGTGAAAGCGATTCGGCTCGCGAGCCTGACCCAAAAGGACAGCGGCCCTATTAGGCTGAAGAGCAGGATAGACAGCAAAACTACCGTAAGCAGAAACGCGGTACCGCAGCGAGGGTGCTCTCTCGGAAAAGCGCGAATCGACTCTGGGGTCAATGAAGCGCCTGCTTCAAAGGCATGGATCGTCATGTGTTCAGCCCCGTGGTAGCCATAAACGCGGTCGATGTCAGACACGCGGCCGATACTCCACACGTAGCCAATTAGCAGGCCCAACCGAATGACTCCCTCCATCAAATTGGTCGCGAGATCGGTGGTGTCGAGTGCGCGCTGCAGGAACGCCGCCACTCCGGCAGGTAAGAGCAGAAATCCAAATAGCGCGATCGCGATCGATCCCACGAGCGTAAGCGTGAGCGCGGTCCCCTCTAGGCGCTCGCTCTCATCCTCCGCCTGGGCATTCGCGGAGAACGTCAGTGCCCGAACCCCGATAACTAGCGATTCCCACAATACAAATAGGCCGCGCAAGAAGGGGACACGTAGCCAGCGCACGCGGTGAATCGAGCCTAAGTCCTGGGATTCGATCAAGATAGTTCCATCTGGCGCGCGCACCGCGATGCTGTAGGTCCGCGTTCCGCGCATCAGCACGCCCTCTATCACGGCTTGCCCGCCGTAATTGGGAAGCGGTTTCGTAGCGCTCACGGCGCCAGGGAGCTCATGAAGTGAATGTAGGTATCTATGCCGCGGTGGAAATTGGGAAGGTGGAATTTCTCGTTGGGAGCGTGAAGATTGTCGTCGGGAAGTCCGAAGCCCAGCAATAATGTTTTGACATCCAGCATATCTTTAATCATGCCCACCACCGGCACCGATCCGCCCTCTCGCTTGAATCTGGCCGGCACGCCCCAGACCGCTTCAAGAGCATCAAGGGCCGCACCAGCTTCGAAGGATTCGCGATCCATAACGGATGCTACGCTGCCGGTCAACATTTCGACCTCCCAAGAAACTCCCGGCGGGGCCTGCTCCCGCATGAAGGCAAGCAAGGATTCATGAACCTTGTCGGGCTCCTGATCGGGAACCAGGCGCATCGAGATTTTGGCCATTGCCCTTGAAGGAAGGACCGTCTTGCCACCCTCTCCAGTAAAGCCGCTGAGCAAACCATTTACGTCGAGAGTGGGTCGGGCCGTCGCGCGTTCTGTGGCCGTGTAACCCTGCTCACCCCCAAGAACGGAGGCACCCGATTGCTGCCTCCACCATTGATCCGACTGCGGGAGATCCGCGAAGTCAGACCGCTCCTCCTCAGAAAGTTCTCTGACATCGTCATAGAATTCAGGTAGAGTGACCTGACCCCGATGGTCGTGCATTTTACCAATTAGACTGGCCAAAACGTTAGCCGGGTTTACTACCGCGCCGCCAAACGTGCCTGAATGCAGGTCCCCCGGCGGGCCCTCAAGCCTGATCTCAAAATACGTCAGGCCTCGAAGGGCATAAGTGATTGAGGGCGTTTCCGGGCCGATAATGCCCGAGTCAATGTTGAGGCAGAAATCACAGGCTAGCAAGTCCCCGTTTGCGTCGATGAAATTGCCCAGATGTTTCGATCCAATCTCTTCCTCCCCCTCAATAAGGTATTTGATATTGATGGGCAAACCCGTCGTTTCCTTCAGTGCCCGAATTGCGTTCAAGTGGGCCACAAGCTGCCCTTTCATATCTGATGCACCCCGGGCGTAAAGATTGTCGCCACGAACTTCGGGCTCAAACGGGTCGCTGTCCCATAACTCCAATGGGTCAGCGGGTTGTACATCGTAGTGCCCATATACCAGGACTACAGGTGCCTTGGAGCCGGCGCCAAGCCAGTCTCCATAAACCACCGGCGCGCCGCCGGCCTCGATCGCTCTGCCATGAAATCCAAGCTGGTTTAGTTGATCGACCAACCACTCAGCGGCCGCGAGCATATCCGTCTCATGTTCTGACAGAGTCGAAATCGATGGAATGCGCAAGATTGACTTCAGATCGTCCAAAGCCGATTCTCTGTTCGCGTGAGCGTATTCGAGAGCCTTCTCGGGCATTCTTCCTCCTGGTCGGTGGACCTGGCGCCGAGCAGCGGGGGCTTGCGATAGTGCGCGGAGAACGCGGTGATTGTAACGCACAAACCTTTTCGGTCGGCCCTCCGCTGCTATGGTATTCTTGGAATCGAGGTTCTTGCACTTCCACTCTATGCAGGTCCACGAAAATATTCTCGGAACCATCGGCAATACGCCGATGGTCAAGCTCAACCGCCTGACTAGCGGCCTCCCCTGCCAGATAATCGCCAAACTAGAATTCTTCAATCCGGGAGGCTCGGTCAAGGATCGCATCGCTTTGCCCATTCTGGAGGGCTATGAACAGAGCGGCGAGCTCTTGCCGGGCGGGACAGTCGTTGAGGCCACATCGGGGAATACGGGGGTCGCATTAGCCATCGCATGCGCCCTCAAGGGATACCAGGCAATCTTCGTGGTGCCCGACAAGATGAGCCAGGAGAAGATCCAACTGCTGAGAGCATTCGGCGCGCGGGTTGTGATCACTCCCGCCGCGGTTGCCCCAGACGATCCACGCTCTTATTACTCCGTGGCCGAGCGCATCGTGGAGAAAACCTCAAACGCCGTATTAGCGAACCAATATCACAACCCGGCCAATCCCGAGAGCCACAGACTCA
The DNA here is from genome assembly GCA_022561385.1 of Chloroflexota bacterium. Lineage (GTDB taxonomy): Bacteria > Chloroflexota > Anaerolineae > Anaerolineales > E44-bin32 > JADFRG01. Next base: position 77,485 of record JADFRG010000002.1, on the reverse strand, counting down.
CCACCGGGCCGGAAATTTGGGAGCAGACCGGCGGAGAGGTGACCGACGTGGTTGTAGGAATGGGCACCGGCGGAACTCTCACGGGCATTGGGCAATTTATGCGTGAGAACAACCACGAGGTGCGCCTCATAGGCGTCGATCCTATAGGATCGCTCCTTTACGATGTGTGGAAGGCGGGCGGTTCCCTCGCCGGGCTCAAGGCCTCGACCTACAAGATTGAGGGCATCGGCGAAGACTTTGTTCCCACGACCCTGGATTTAGGATTGATAGATTTGGTGGTCCAGGTCGATGATGCCGAGGCTTTTCGCTGGACACGTCGCCTGGTGAGGGAGGAAGGCATTTTTTGTGGTGGTTCCTCCGGCGCGGCGATGGCGGGGGCGGTCAAGGCCGCCGCAGGCCTGGGTCCGGAACGGCTTATGGTTGTGGTTTTTCCCGATTCGGGATCCCGCTATCTCTCCAAGGTTTTTAGCGATGACTGGATGCGCGAGAATGGCTTCCTGGAGATCGATCGGAGGAAGGTGCCGGTGCGCGAAATCGCCAGCGCGCGCGGCCTGTCCGATCTGATTCTCGCTACTCAGGACGATCCCTTGCAGGAGGTTATTGCCCGAATGAGAGACAATGGGGTTTCGCAGCTCCCGGTTGTCGACGGTCAAGGGCGATTGGTGGGTCTGGTATCCGAGGTCGATCTGCTGGACCATATGCTCAAATCCGATCGTGATGCGGCACAGTCGATCGCGCCGATGGTCAACCCAGATGTAGGCAGTGTTTTCGAGGCTGACCCGCTTGAAGAGGTTTTGCCCGAGCTGGTCACCCGTAAGGTCATCGTGCTCACCGACGAAACCGGTGGGCCGGTGGGCATCGTAACCGTCATCGATGCGCTCGAATATATTGCTACACAGGACGAGTAATGAGTCAGATTCCTGAGCTCCCTGAACTGCAGATCGTTGATACGGATTCCATGCAGCCGCATGAGGACATTGAGGAGGGACGCTCTCAAAGGCTCATTCGTGCGCTGCAGACCGAGGGTTTCCTGAAGAATCCGCCCGCCGTGTTACGGATCGAAGGCGAGACCGAGCAATATGTCGTGTTGGACGGCGCCAATCGCACGATGGCATTTAGGAAGATGGGTTTCCCCCACATGCTGGTTCAGATCGCAAATGAGGACGTGCAGGTGAAGAGCTGGAACCACATTCTAAGCCAAGGCAGCCTGCCGCCCCTGCTGGAGAAGGTGCGCGGCATAACTGGAGTTGAATTAAGCGAGTCGGATGAGTTTAGGGCCGCGGCCGCGCTGGCACGCGAAGAAACGATAGCCTATTTGGTTTCGCCGGATGGCGAGACCTGGCAACTTGGAATGGAGGGAGCAGGCACCTCCGAAAAGATAAGAGGCCTGTCTGAATTTGTGCGACTCTTCCATGGAAACTTTCGGCGTGAGCGGACAACCACCGCCAACCTGGATGGGCTGGCAAGCCTCTATTCAGATATGAATTGCCTGGTTGTGTATCCGCAATTTAGTATAGGCGATGTAGTGGAAGTCGTCTCGAGCGGCCAGTTATTTCCCGGCGGGCTGACGCGCTTCTTGATCTCTCCCCGGGCACTTCGAGTCAATTTTCCGCTGGCAATGCTGGCGGATCGATCCCCGGTAGAGGAAAAACGCCGTATTTTGAAGGAGTGGATCCGGCAGCGGGTAGAGCAACGTAGGGTGCGCTACTATGCCGAATCCACTTTCGTATTCGACGAGTGATCATGGAAACGCTTGTTCCAGGTCGGCGAGAAGATCCTCCACCGCTTCCAGACCCACCGACAACCGTATCAGCGCCGGGTCGACCTCCAAACTTGAACCGGCGGTGGAGGCGTGAGTCATCACTGCAGGCACTTCGATCAACGACTCCACACCTCCCAGCGATTCGGCAAGACTGAAAACTTTGGTCGCCTCCGCTAGTTGTTTTGCCGCTGCGGCGCCGCCTTCGACGCTGAATGAGACCATGCCGCCCGCCGACCGCATCTGGCGCCGGCCAAGTTCGTATTGCGGGTGACTGGACAAGCCCGGGTAATTCACGCGCTCGACTCCGGATCGCTTCTCAAGATGTGCCGCAACCCGTTGTGCGTTTTCACAGTGCCGGTCCATTCGCACTGCAAGCGTCTTGATGCCGCGCAAGACCATGAAGCAGTCGAACGGGCCGGGTACCGCACCAATCGCATTCTGGTAAAAGGTAAGCCGCTCGGCAACCTTCGGGTGATCCGTGACGATCGCACCGCCAATTACATCGGAGTGACCGCTCAGGTATTTGGTGGTCGAGTGCTGAACGATGTCCGCACCGATCTCAAGCGGTCGCTGCAGATAGGGCGTTGCAAACGTGCTGTCCACTGCCACCAGGACCTCCGAATTTCTGGCCTTGGCCAGCCTTGAAATCTCTTCGATATCGCAGAGCTGTAGGAGCGGGTTGGTGGGTGACTCCAGCCACACCAGCTTCGTATTGGGTTTCATTTGTTCCACGAAGGATTTTGGATCTACGGCAGAGGCGTACGAAAAATCCAGTCCCAACTGCGCATAGACCGATTCGAATAGCCGGAAAGTGCCGCCGTAAAGGTCGCTTACCGCGAGCAGGTGGTCACCCGGCGCCAGGAGGTGCACAATGGCGTCGATAGCCGCCATACCGGAAGAAAACGCCAGACCGTACTCGCCGCCCTCCAGCGAGGCCAGGCAGTCCTCCAGGGCGGTGCGGGTTGGATTGCCACTTCTGGAGTACTCGTAGCCCCTGGGTTGACCCACCCCGTCCTGAATGAAGGTCGAGGTCTGGTAGATCGGCGTCATCACCGAGCCGGTCGTAGGATCAGGCGGTTGCCCGGCATGGATGGCGCGAGTTTCAAACTCTTGCATAATGCCCTCCATGGTGATTCTACCCTCGTAAGAGGGAGGACAGTTACAGTTGCGCATAGCCATCACAAGATTGTTAAGCAGGTAGGAAGAAGGTCCTATGAGAGCCCGTAGTTTGCACCGGGTTTCGCCATATATAATGCGAGCGGGTCGACCCCACGGAACTAAATGAATATCGAATTTCTAGATCCGGCGGAAGCACCGCTGCCGCCGGATCAAGTGTCCTTTCGCCGAGTTGAGGTCGAACCGTATCAAGATGCCCAGCGCCTGCTGGTTCGCTTGTCCGTGACTCCCTTTCAGGAACGACCGACCATCGACCTGGAGGTGCTGGACGAGCAGGGGGATAGGGTAGCCGCCAGCAGCATCGTTGAAGCGACCGACGTTACCATGTCACTTACGCTTCACCTTCAACGTCCCTCCCCAAAGTCGCATTACACTCTTGTTGCACGCCTACTCTATGAAGAGCAGGGCGAAGTGGACAGGGACGAGGCTCAATTTGTCATCCCCGAGCTGAAGCACGATCGCTGAACCTTCCATGAGCTCCAGAGACCCATTCATCCGTCATGCAATCAACCCTCCCGCCTTTGATGAGCGGAACGCAATTCATCGAGAACGGCTGGTGGATGCCATTCACGCTAACATGCCACGTAAGCTCATTGCTATTGCGGCGCCCGCGGGTTATGGGAAAACAACATTATTGGCGGATTTCGGTGCCAGCAGCGAATTCACAATCTGCTGGATGCGTCTCTCGGAGGCGGAATGGGACGTGATGCGTTTTGCAGAGGTGCTAGCCGCGTCGCTTCAATCAAGATTTCGCAGGCTGAAGGGCAAACCAGATTTAATCGCCCTGGCTAGATCCTCACCGGAAGCCCTGGCAGTCGCCTTCGTGAGCGCCATTGACGAGCATATTTCGGAAACGTTTTTTATCGTCTTCGACGATCTTCACCTGATCAACCAATCCAAGCCGGTCCTAAAATTCCTGGATCGATTTCTTGAAGACCTTCCAGAGCAGGCCACCGTGATCGCTGCGGGCCGAGAAGTGCTCGAAGTATCGCTGGCCCGCCTTATGGCAAATCGAGATCTGGCTGGTTTCGGGCCCCACGACCTGGCTCTCACGCGTGAGGAACTCGTCGAACTCACCCAGAAACAGCAGGGTGAGCCGCTAACGGATGCGGAGATTGACAATCTGCTGGAAGAGAGCCGAGGTTGGGTGACCGGAATTGTGATGTCCGGTGCGGTGGCGGATTTAGGAGCGGGTTCGCTCATTGGGGGCGGGCGGCCCATGGTGTACGAATACCTGGCCTCCGTCGTGTTGAATCGCCAGCCGGACGACCTGCGCCGCTTTGCCCTCGACGCCTCGGCTCTTCCCATAATGACTTCCGAAGCGTGCAACATCGTTCTGAAACGTGAAGACAGCCAGAAGTTCCTCGCAAGGCTGGTTCGAAAGGGGCTCTTCACTACGGCCTCAGAGGTGTCCCCTCGAACCTATGAGTTTCACCCGCTGTTCAGGGAATTCCTGCTTGTTTCGCAAGAAGGCGCAGATCCGAAACGATTGCAGTCATTGAGGCGCAATGCCGCCGAATATCACCTGGATCGCGGGTCGCACGAGCAAGCAGTCGACCTCCTGTTAGAAGCCGGCTTGGAGGCGAGGGCTGCAAAACTAGCGGAAAGGTACGCGAACGATATGTTCCAGAGCGGACGAATTCAGACCCTGGAGCGATGGGCCGCCTCATTACAGAACGACCCCTCCAGGATCCCCAGCTTGCACTTATGTCTTGTGAGGTCACATATTGATCGAGGGAACCTGGCGGAGGCAGAAACGGTCCTTGAGAATACCAAAGAATATATCGGCGCCCGGTCCAGCAAGGACCTTCGGGCCCGATCCGAGCTCATGAGCGGGAATATCGCCTATCGGAGGGGGAATTATTCTGAGGCCATTGAAGCAGCCGATCGAGTTGAGCATATCTACAGTAAAAGGGCGAATCGGCGCAATCAGGCCCGCGCCCTCAGACTTAAAGCGATAACTCTCCTTAACGGAAGAAACGATCCGGAAGGCGCCGAAGAACTGGCCATTGAGGCCGTAAGACTCTCCTCCAAATCGTCGGATACCTATCATCATATTGCCGCTTTGATTGATCTCTCGATGTGTCAAGAGGCGCAGGGCAAGAATCGGGAATCGCACCGAACCATGGCGAAGGTCCTGGAGCTTGCCCGTGAGATTGGGGCGCCGATGCCGCTTACCATGGCATTCGGAAATATGGCTGTGGGGTCTCACTACTCCGGGGAATTCGAATTTGCGCTGGGCCACAGTCGAGAAGCCTTGAAGTACGCGAGATACGCCGCCAGCCCGCTTCGAGAGGCCATCGCGATCCTGCGCCAGGCGGACATATTCAACGACCTAGGGCTGGCACTTCAGTCCGCCGAGCTGTACAGCCAGGCGCTTGACCTCTTGATGGAGCTGGATGTCGTTCATTGGATTCGTTATGCCTGTGTGCAGGCGAGCGTGTTGCATCGGCGGCGAGGTGGGACGGCGATGGCTCACGAATGGCTGAAGCGAGCCCTATTGCTCGAGGAGACAAAACATGTCCCCAACAATGTAAGAATTCAGCTTTCAGCCCTCGAGTCCGAAGCTTCCCCGGAACAGGCGATCAAGTCGCTGCGGGCCCTGATAAGGAAAGGGGCCCACAGTCTCGAAGCGCAGGAAATTACCCTGGTCTACTATTTCATGGCAAGGGCCGCGTTCAAGATGAACAACGAGGGCCGTGCGATTCAAACTCTTGTCGAGGTGCTCTCGCTGGCGGGTCGTTATGGAACAGAGCAAGCGGTTGCAGGGGAGCTGCGGTTTGATGAGACATTTAGGGCTTTTGCCAGCGAGCACCTGAAGTCAGATGTGACGCTCTCTCTGATCGGTGGCCGGGTCGATAAGATGCTTGCGCTGCATCGTAGATATGAGACATCTTCTGAGGAGCGTGCCGGCGAGACCCGCCTTGCGATCCGTGCTCTGGGCTCATCGGGCGTGCTGATAAATGGGGTCGACGCGGAAGGACTTAAGCCCTTGGCGCGCGAAATACTCTTTTACATGCTTGAGCGTCCGAGGGTGGCTCGAGACCAGCTAATGGAGACTTTCTGGCCCGACATTTCACCCGGGCGGCAGGTTTCAAGCCTGCACACCGCCATTTACAGTATTCGGCGAGAACTGGGCAAGGAAGCCGTCCATTTCGACGGAAATCTGTACAGCATCGACTCGGATTCGAATATTCAATATGATGCCGCTTTATTCGAGCAGGCGGCCTCGGTCGCCGAAGGGCTTCCTCCGGGAGACCCCAGGCTGATGTTCGCTCTCACCGAGGCGGTAAATTTGTATGGCGGCGAGTTCTTGCCCGAGTTCGATTCGGAGTGGATCGATGAGCGAAGACGATCGCTCGAGCTGAGATACCTTGACCTGCTGGCCGGATTGTCCGAGGAAGCGCTGCTCCAGGGACAGCCATCGAACGTGGTTGGCCTGCTGCGACAGGCGTTATTCATCGATCCGGTGCGCGACGATACCAACCGGTACTATATGGAGGCTCTCGGCCGCCTGGGTCGCCGAAGCGAGATCGTGGCCCATTATCAGGAATACGTTCGCCTGCTGGCGGATGAGCTCGGTCTCGATCCGTCTGAAGAAGTTCGGGAACTGTACGATCGCCTGATCAGCTAATTGAAGCGCGGCGGCATTGGAAACCGGGAGGAGATTATGCGGCCAGCACAATCGGCCCCATTACTCGAGTACTAGTACAATGATCTGAGCGTACGGAATCCGGTTGAGAGCCGGATGAGAGCGTTCGAGTATATTTTTTACCAGAGTGGAAAACAAGTAGAAAAGGGGTTGCCATGCGCGGACTAGACGGCGGCTTATAGCCACCTAATTATTAGTCGATAAACCAAGTCAACAGCCATGTCGGGCACCGAGACTATGGGTTTCGGCTGCCCGATTTCGCGTTCTGAAAAACATAAGAGCCAAGTGAAAATGACTGAACAAGAGTTGCAGGTACTGACCAACAGAGAAGCGACAGGAGGGAACACCATGTCCATGCAAGCATTGAACCAGCTCGTAGCACGATCGATCGTTGACCCAACCGTTGTCCAGGCCTTTCGCTCCGGACGAATAGGGGATGTTCTCGACGAACTCGAGTTCACCTCAGACCTGAGAGCGCAGCTAGAAGGCATCGAGTCCGACTCCTGGGCGGAGTTCGCGGTGATTTCCTACCGCTATGTAAAGGCAGCCGAGATGCCTGCACCTCGCATCGAGCTCCCTTCGCCGCTGGAAGGCCTCTTGCCAGAACAGCGATCGCAGGCTGACCAAGAGCAGGTGGCATGATTCCGGTTTCGCGAGAAGAGCGCCACTGGTTCCTGAGGAACGTGGCACGCGCCCTGTCAGAATTCAGCGGGGTATCGGAGCCGCCCGTTCCGGTGGAGGAGGTGCTCAACCACCCGCCCGCGGTTTACCAGGATGACTTCGGTGTGGTAGACATGTATTCGAACCTCTGGGATGCCACCTTCGCCCGTCCGCCGGGCCGGCGCGGCAGCATCTTCGTGCGGGTGGATCTCGACCCTGAAGAGCGGGGCTTTGCCCTGGCGCGAGAAACCTTGTGCGCAATCCTCACCAGCAAACACGGGCGAAGCCTCGGGATGCCCGATCTCCTGATGTCGGAGCTGAAAGATTCAACCGAGTACTTCGCGGCTCACTATCTGACGCCTGAGTCGCTCGTGCATGCTTACCGGGCGCAGGGCGGAGACGAAGAGGGCTTTGCCGAATCGTTCCAAATGCCCGCTGCGGTCGCCGCGGCTCGCTGGTAGTCCCCTCCTTTAGAAACACGGACCTGAAGTTCCGTCCGATAACGAACTGTCCTCACGGGGCTGTCTCAGCTACATTTGAGACGGCCCCATTGCTTGTAACCCGCTGTGGCACCGCCCTTGCATCGAAGTGTATAATCCCCCGGCCTCGACGGAGCCGCAGGGAATTCGTATCTTGAAAGGCCGATTTGCGCGCAGTGTAAGGATCACGTTTGCGATGGGTGTGGTACTGCTCATCGCCGTATTGGGTTTGGTAGGTCTCACTGCTGAAAGTGCCCCCTCTCTTGCCCCCCAGGTGCCGGTACCACCTGCCCGAGCTCAGGAACAACCCCTGCCGTCCGATGGGGCGTCTTCCACCCCTGCCGCGATAACAAGTGATTTCCTCGAGCGCGAGGTCTTTGTGCTCACCTTACGGAATGCCGGACGCTCCCACATTTGGGCTCAAGTCGTGGGGGAGCCTAACGCGTACCAGTTAACTGAGGGGGATTGGGACGATCAAAATCCCGTGGTAAGCCCGGGTATGGACAAGATCGCATTTGCCTCAAGGAAATCCGGATACTGGAATTTGTACGTCCTCGAGCTCGACACCGGTGAAGTTCGCCAGCTGACCGATACATCAGGGTATGAAGGAAAGCCCACTTGGTCACCAGACGGCTTGTGGGTGGCCTACGAGGCCTACTATGGTGACAATTTCGATATCTGGATCCTGCCGGTGGACGGGAGACAGTCCCCAATCCAGCTCACTAACGATCCAGGCTCGGATACAGCCCCGACCTGGGATCCCAAGGGTAGGCGCATTGCATTTACGTCTGATCGTGGGGGATCGCCGGATATTTACCAGGCGGATTTAGACAGACCCACCGATAGATTCTCGAACCTCACGAATACGCCAAACATCGACGAATTCGATCCGGCCTTCAATCTGGATGGCACGCAGATCGCTTTTTCAGTACAGATCGATGGCATTTATGGGATTCAAAGGATGCGGACAGACGTCGATGGTGCACAGTTCGCCCCGCAGTGGGTGGGGCAGGGCTCTTCCCCGGTATGGTCTGGGAATGGGAAGTCAATCGCCGGAATTCTAAATACTCCCTATGCGGCACATATCGTTATTTATCCGCTTGAACAATCTCTGCGCCAGGGCATTGGAATCCTGCCAGGCCGAATCTTGGACATGGACTGGTCGCCCCAGGTCCTCCTTCGACTTGATGCCTATCCAGCGGTAAGTTCAGAACAGCCGGTACGGCTTACCGATTCCCCGGCTCAATTCCTTGGCGATCGGCTTGGTCTGGTTCCCCTCGCGGGGGTCACGCCCAACGGGCTCAGACTGTCAGATGCGGCAGATGAAGCCTTTGATGCGTTGCGCAAGCGCGTACTGGATCAAAGTGGCTGGGATTTTTTGTCTAATCTGCAGCGCGCGTACGTAGGCCTCAACGAGCCTCTGCCGCCGGGTTATGCATACAACGACTGGCTCTACACGGGGCGGGCATTCTTGATCAGCCAGGCTGCGGTTCAAGCAGAGTGGGTCGAGGTCGTCCTCGAGAAATTTGGTCTTGAGACCTACTGGCGTGTGTACGTGCGCGCCAGTGTACAGGACGGAAGTCTCGGCGAGCCCTTGAAGACCGCGCCCTGGGACTTTACAACTCGGTATATCGGTGATCCGACCGCATATGACGCTGGCGGCGGTCCGAAGCCGAACATCCCTGACGGCTACTACGTAGATTTCACGGTACTTGCAGCAGATTATGGCTTTCAGCGAGTTCAGGCACTTCCCAATTGGAGGAGTTTCTATCCTGGGGCCCGATTTGATGAATTTGCATTGAGGGAGGGGCTGGATTGGGGCACCGCCATGCAAGAGCTTTACCCCGCTTCGGCGATCGCTACTCCGACACCTTATCAAACCCCGACCACAACTCCAACGACCACGCCACGGCCTACTCCCACTCCGTGGTGGTGGCGATGGAGAACGCCGACTCCAACTTTCGAGCAGACTCCCACCCCCTGATATGTCTCTTGGGCGCAGCCTTACTCTGTTCAGCCTGCTGCTGACCGCCTGCGCCTCCGCGTCCGTCGCGCCTCCCATCGCAGAAGAAGCCCCAGTACCTACGGGGGACGTCCAGACACCCGCGCCACAAATTTTGGAGACTCCTTCCCCGGCCCCGCCCGATCGAGCAGCTCCGCGAGCCGAGGTTGTTCTGCCGGAAAACGTCCTTAATCCTGTTTCGGCGTGGCGGCCACCGCCTTACCAGGTCCCTCTTGCCATTCGGCCTACGGACCACTATTACTTCACTCGCCCAATTCCTTCCGGAGACGTCAATTGGCCGAATCCGCGTTATCGATACGGCAGTACCGCGTTCGGGGAGGAGAGCATACATACAGGGGTGGATCTTGGAGCCGAACGAAACGCTCCGGTCATAGCAGCGGGGGAGGGCGAAGTTATATGGGTCGGCTACGGGTTATACGCGGGAGTGCAGGACGCAGCAGACCCCTACGGATTGGCGGTCGCAATCCGGCATGATTTCGGCCGTGATGGCCAGGTCCTATACAGCGTTTATGCGCATCTCTCGTCGGCCAACGTTTGGCTGGGTCAGCGCCTCTCGGCGGGCGAAAAAATAGGTACGGTGGGCGATACCGGGCATGCCAGCGGACCTCATCTGCACTTTGAGGTCCGGACGGGAGAGAACCGCTATTTCGCTTCTCGCAACCCGGAGCTTTGGATGGTGCCTGCGGAGGGCTGGGGGGTGCTGGCCGGGCGTATTCAGGACACCTGGGGGCGGGTGCTCCCAGAGTATCGGATCGTCATCAAATCTGAAGAGACGGGTCAAATATGGGAGGTCTGGACATATGCTCTCGGAACGGTTCAGCCCGACGTGTACTATCAGGAAAATTTCGTGATTGGGGACCTGCCGCAAGGTCCCTATCAGCTGCAAATTAATTTTTTGGGCCGATCCTACACCTCCTTCTTATACCTCAAGCCGGGACAAACCAGTTTCGTGGAGTTCAACGGTCGACAAGGGTTCACGATGGAGGAGGAGGTGACTTCGCCACCAAGGTCGGAGAATCCTCCATACCCTTAAGATCGGTTGATTCCTGGATGAGACCCCATCCTCGCAACATAACATATCTTATGTAAAGCATATTTGACTGCAGACCCGCGGTTATGTTATTCTTCGCCGCCTCGGAGGCTTATGATCCGCGAAAGAGTATCCGAAAACGTCTACGTTTTTACCAGCGAAGTGTACGCACAGGTCAACGCCGGCGCGGTCGTTGGGCCCGAATTCACGGTCTTAATCGACACGCTTGCCTTCCCGGATGAGGTCAGAGAAATCAAGCGTTTTACTGAAGATCGCCTGGGTCGGCCCGTTCGGTACATCATCAACACCCATTACCACACAGACCATACTCTCGGAAACAGTTTCTTTCCGCGCGCCACCATCATTTCGCATTCTCTCTGTCGCCACTACCTCGACACAAGGGGTCGCCAGGCGTTGAAAATCTCGAAGGAAACCAATCACGATTTGCGTGAGGTCCGGATTCGCCTTCCGAGCATTACTTTCGAGGCCGGCACCGCCACCGTGCGGATCGGCAAACGTACGTTGCAAATGATCCCGCTGCCGGGCCACAGCGCCGATGGGATCGGAGTCTTAGTTGTAGAAGATCGTGTGTTGTTCTCCGGCGACGTGATGATGCCGGTTCCGTACCTCGCAGATGGCGATTACGATACCATGGTCGCAAGCCTGAAGTCCATTCCTCGCATGAAGCTCGAAAATTTGGTTCAGGGACACGGAGAATCGGTGCTCAGAGGCGAGGTCGGCACTGCGGTGCGAAGCAATCTTTCGTACCTGGCAGCCGTACGCCGGCATGTGCAAACCGCTTCGCGCAGAAAGGATCCGGACAGCTACCTTGCAAAAATCGGCATCGAGGACTGCGGGAAAAGCCGCATTCTTATGAACGGCTTCGCAGAAGAACTGCACGAGCGCAACCTGATTTCACTTTATCAGATGCGATTTGGCGGGAAGTAGGGGGCTTGGGAAAAATCCTTTGCGAGCTCATATTCGACGGAGGTAGTGTAGGAAACCCCGGCGATGCTTACGGGTCTTTCCGGTGGAGATTTGCAGGGGGGAGCCTCTCGCCGCCAGGCAGGCGACCCTTTGGTTACGGCACCAACAATCAAGCCGAATACAAGGCGCTCATCGAAGGTCTGAAGTCGCTGCTAATCGAGCTGGCGTCCCTCGAGACGAGGCCTGCCGACGTTAAATTGGCAATCCGGGGGGACAGTCGCCTGGTCCTTAAGCAGCTTGCAGGAGAATGGAAAGTCAAAAACGCCACGCTGCGCAAATTACATTCCACCGCTCGAGCGCTGGTCGCGAAATTTGGCGCGGTCCAGTTTGTTCACCAGGCCCGTTCGGAAACTGTGCGGACGCTCGGTCATTGACCCGCTCCTTCCGGTGTGGCATAATCCCGCGAATTGAAAGGCTGTGAACGGGAAGAGTAGGCCCGATCTGTGCCGGAAGCGAACTCGGGAGGGTGAGAGCCGAGACGGTGCCTCAGGCCGAATATCACTCGGGAGCCGCGACCTGAAAGCAGCGCCGCTGCAATTAGGGAAGCCGTTATAGCCCTCCGTTAGCAGGGCGTGGGCATGAGCTGAAGATCGGGCAATGCCCGTTAGAGGGTCCGCATACAGCGGGAACTAGGGTGGTACCGCGGGAGCGCATGCAACTCTCGTCCCTATATCTGGGGCGAGAGTTTTCGATTGTAGGCAAATCAGGCAAACGAGGCCGATTTGGGCCGTAGACGAGGAACGGAAGAACCCCGTCCACATAGGGTCGATCGTAGAACTGGAGTATTAGGTGCCCAAGTTTGAACCCGTGTCCAGCAAAGTTGACTTCGTCCGGCAAGAGCACGAGATGCTCAAGTTTTGGGCCGACAACCACACGTTCGCTGCGTTGAGGGAGCTTCGCAAAGATGGACCGCGATGGTCCTTTATCGACGGGCCGATCACAGCCAACAACCCGATGGGGGTCCACCATGGATGGGGGCGAACATATAAGGACCTGTTTCACCGGTTCAAGTCTATGCAGGGGCATCAGACGCGCTACCAGAACGGATTTGACTGCCAGGGGCTCTGGGTTGAGGTCGAGGTCGAGCGCGCAATGGGATTTCAAACCAAACGCGATATTGAGAAGTTTGGGCTGGAAAAATTTGTGATCCTCTGTAAGCAGCGGGTGCTGGAATATGCCGCGGTTCAGACCCAACAAAGCATCCGGCTCGGCTACTGGATGGACTGGGATCGGCCGGAGCAGCTGAGAGAACTCAGTGTGCGCCTGGGCGAAGATCCGATGCAAACAGTGACCGTCGAAGGCCCTGGGGGAAGCGTGACCGGCTCCGCGGAAAGTATCGTGGGCCGCCTCGGCTCCCGTGAACTGGGCGGTTCATACTTCACATTATCGGATGCCAACAACTACACGATCTGGGCGGTCCTGAAGTCCTGCTACGACCGAGGTTGGATCTACAAAGGCCGCGATGTTATGCCCTGGTGTGGGCGATGTGGGACCGGACTTAGCCAGCATGAGATCGTTACCGAGGGTTACCAGGAACTCACCCATCCAAGTTTGACGCTCCGCTTTCCGCTGGTGGACCGCCCAGGAGAAAGTTTGCTGGTCTGGACGACGACCCCCTGGACCCTCACGAGTAACGTGGCGGCCGCGGTAGGGCCCGATCTTATCTACGTGCGCGTTCGGCAAGGTGAAGAGATCTTCTACTTGAGCAAAGGCACCCTGGGGGTGCTGAAGGGTGAGTACGAAGTAGAAGCCGAGCTGACTGGAGTAGAGCTCGAAGGCTGGCGCTATGCGGGTCCCTTCGACGAGCTCCCGGCGCAGGTCGAGAGCAAGGCGCCCGAGATGCATCGGGTGATCCTCTGGAAAGATGTCGGAGAAGACGAAGGAACAGGCATCGTGCACATCGCGCCGGGGGCGGGGGCTGAAGATTATAGGCTGGGGAAAGAGAACGACCTTCCCGTAATCGCCCCCCTGAATGAAGCCGGAATCTTCGAGCAAGGGTTCGATTGGCTCAGTGGACTGCCTGTAGCGGAATCGGCCATCCCCATCCACGAGAACTTGGTGAAGAAGGAATTGGCCTACCGCTTCGAGGATTACACACACCGGTATCCGGTCTGCTGGCGCTGCGGGACAGAGCTGGTTTTCCGACTCGTAGATGAGTGGTTCATTTCGATGGGTGAGCAGCTCGACAAGCCCTACTCAGAAGTGACCGACGAGGAGAAGGCGGATAATCTGCGCTACCAGATGATGGAGGTGGTGATTGATGAGACGGAGTGGCACCCGTCTTTCGGGCTCGAGAGGGAATTGGACTGGCTCCACAACATGCACGATTGGATGATCTCCAAGAAACGTTATTGGGGCCTAGCACTTCCGATCTACGAATGTGCGCATTGCGGCAACTTCGAAGTGATGGGAAGCAGAGCTGAGCTGCAAGAGCGGGCGATCGAAGGATGGTCCGAGTTCGAAGGGAGATCGCCCCACCGCCCCTTCATAGACAAGGTTAAGATCGCATGCAGCCACTGCGGTGAGAGCGTCGGCCGGATAAAGGAGGTTGGAAACCCGTGGCTGGATGCGGGTGTAGTTGGAATGAGTACCCTGAGCTACAACGAGGATCGCGAGTATTGGGACGATTGGTTTCCGGCCGATCTCATCAGTGAAAGCTTCCCCGGCCAATTTCGCAACTGGTTTTACAGTTTGATTGCCATGAGCACGGTGCTGGCGCGTCGAGCACCATTTCGGAACGTTTTCTCCTACGCCACACTCCTGGCCGAGGATGGCCGGGCGATGCACAAGTCGTGGGGAAATTCCATCGAGTTTAATGAGGCTGCGGACAAGATGGGGGTCGACGTGATGCGCTGGTTGTATTGCGATCACCAGCCTGACAAAGATCTGCTGTTCGGCTATCAGCATGCCGACGAAGTGCGACGCCAGTTCCTGCTTCCGCTGTGGAACGTTTACAGCTTTTTGGTCACCTATGCCCGAATCGACAAGTGGCAGCCCGGATCGAATCGAGAAGCGGCCTTCAGCCAACTCGATCGATGGATTCAGGCAAGATTGAACGAAGTGATTGAGCAAGTAACCGAAGCACTGGAAAGCTTCGAACCCCACGTTGCCACCGGAGTTATCAAGGTTTTCTTGGATGATCTGACCAATTGGTACCTTCGTCGTAGCCGGCGGAGGTTCTGGGCGAAGACCGGAGCCAGCGCCACGTCGGATGCCGATAAAGAAGCCGCCTACCAAACGCTTTATGGCGTCATGGTCGACCTAATAAAATTGCTGGCACCTTTTATGCCTTTTGTTACGGAAAGTATTTACCAAAATTTGGTGTCGACCGAGGAACTGGCAAGCGTCCACCACAACGATTGGCCTGCGGTTGATCGCGCCCGGCTCGATCCGGACCTAACGGAGGAGATGGCCTTGGTAAAGCGACTGGTGTCTTTAGGCCATGCGGCTCGCAATCAGGCCCAGCTCCGCCTCCGCCAGCCATTGAGCGAAGTCGCGTTTGCGGTGGCCCAGGATCCGGAAAAGGGGGTGGTTGCTCGATATGCGGCCATCATCCGGGAAGAATTAAACGTAAAAGAGGTCCGTTTGCTGGATGCCGTCCGCGAGGCGGCCGAATACCGGCTTAATCCGCTGCCGAAACAGCTCGGGAGGAAATATGGCGCTCGATTTCCCGCAGTCCGTAGCGCGGTGCTTGCGCTGGATGCGGATTCAGCGGCGCAGCGCTTGTTGAATGGGGATTCCATTGAGTTGCAAATCGAGGGGGAGAGCGTCGAGCTTTTGCCCTCGGAGGTCGAAGTACGGATCTCGCCGAAGGTGGGATTTGCCACGGCTGCCGACGGGGCTTATGTGGCGGCGCTGGTCACCGACATCGACCAAGAGCTCGGCCGCGAGGGTCTGGCCAACGAAGTCGTTCGGCGGGTACAAGAGCTGCGAAAGCAGGCGGAATTCTCCGTCGATGATCGTATTCGGCTGCAATATAGCGGGACGCGTGAACTGATGGAGGCGATTGAGGCTCACCGAGCCCACATTTCAGCCGAGACCCTCAGCCTCTCGATGGAATATTCCGAAGAGCCGACCGGCATCGCGAATGCCGAATACCAATTTCAAGATATGGAGCTCAGGATTGCGATCTCCCGATCCGCAACCCGTTAGTTCTGCAGTCTGCATGGGGGGCTTGAGATACAATCCCCAGCCGAGGATCGAGCATTGTGAGGCTATTTAGAGATTACCTTAAGCTGGCCCTGATATCGGGAATCGTGGTTGCGTTAGATCAATGGACGAAGTACTTCGTGCGTCTCAATTTGGCGCCCGGCGAGCGTTGGGTTCCATGGGAATGGCTGGCGCCCTACGCGCGGATCATCCATTCGTCGAATACGGGCGCAGCCTTCGGCATTTTTAAGGACGGTGCCCTATTTTTTACGGTGCTTGCCGTTCTTGTATCGCTTGCCATCATTTTTTACTACCCTCGTGTGCCCAGGTCTCAGACCGCACTGCGCATCGCCCTTGCACTTCAACTGGGGGGAGCACTCGGCAACCTGGCCGACCGCCTAATCCAGGGCGGCCAGGTCACAGATTACCTATCGGTAGGCAGATTTCCAGTTTTTAATATTGCGGATGCATCCATCTTCCTTGGCGTTGTAATTTTGATTTTGTCCTCTTTTATTCAGGAACGCAGGAATCGCATCGAGGCAGAGGCAGAATCCCACAGCGGCATCGAACAATCTACTGGATAAGCTCCGCGCGGAGCGCAGGATGAAAGTTGATTCGGCCGACTTAAAGGTTGAAGTTTCCGGCGTCCGGCTGGATGCATATTTGGCGGATCGGCTCGCCGATACTTCGCGCACCGTAGTCCAATCCTTAATTCGCAATGGTCGGGTCGGGGTCAACTCCAAAATTATCGCCAAGCCGTCCTTCGAGCTGCATTCTGGAGACTCCATCTCAATATCTCAACCTAATTCTGAGTCACCCCTCGATGATGCGGAGGTGATGAGGCTCGAGATCGTACATGAGACGGTGGACTATATGGTGATCAACAAGCCGCCCGGAATCGTCGTGCATCCCTCTCCTGGCCACGCGCGCGGAACGCTGGCTCAGGCGGCTATCGCCTATGCCCCGGAACTTAGCGGCCTGGGGGAAGCAGGTCGAGAGGGCCTGGTGCATCGGCTCGACAAAGACACTTCCGGATTAATTGTTTTTGCCAAGAACGAGACAACGCTGGCGCTGTTGCAGCAGCAATTCAAAGCCCGAGAAATCGATAAAACTTACCTGGCATTGGTCGACGGCGCGCCGCCGAGCGACAAAGGACGGGTGGAGGCACCGATCGCGCGGGATCGCAGGATGCGGAAAAGGTTCGCGGTCCAGGAAGGCGGCCGCCCGGCGATCACCGAATTCAGGATCAGAGAGAGTTTCCGCCAACACACACTTATGGAGGCGTTTCCGATCACGGGCCGGACGCATCAAGTTCGCATCCATATGAAATTCATCGGATGCCCGGTGGTGGGGGACGAGGTGTACGGGCACAGAGACCGTAGCCTCGGTGTGGAGCGCCAGCAGCTGCACGCGTGGAAGCTTAAATTCCCCGATCGGGAAGAATTCGAAGCCCCCATCCCGGCGGACCTGTCGGACGCCATCCGGCGCGCGCGACGCCTTTAGATCGATGATGCCCCACGATGCTGAACGGCCCTCGCTGAGGACTGCGGAGTGTTGCCTCGCGCAAAATCCAGGGCCCCGCGCCATACTGTGCGCATAGACATCAATTCGTCCAAGCGATAACATGCCCGATACGAAGCAAGGCGCCGGAAGCGGGGCATGGGGGGCGGAATCAGACCAGCAGACAGATATGAATTGGATTGACCTCCGATCGGACACCGTTACACATCCCACACCGGAAATGCGTCAGGCGATGGCCCAGGCGGAAGTGGGTGACGACGTGTTTGGAGATGATCCTACCGTGCTCCGGCTCGAAAAGTTGGCCGCCGAGCGGATGGCAATGCCAGCGGCCGTTTTTGTCGCCTCGGGCACTATGGGGAACCTGGCGGCCGTGCTCAGCCATTGTCAGCGCGGAGACGAGATCATTCTCGGGGATAAATCGCACACGTACCTTTATGAGGCCGGCGGAGTTTCTGCACTTGGTGGGGTTCACACACGTGCCATTCCCAATCAAGCGGATGGGACGTTGCGCCTGGAGGACATTCAAGCCGCGATTCGAGCCGACGACGAACATTTCCCCATCAGTCGGCTGATTGTGCTCGAGAATACGCACAACTCGTCGGGCGGGGCGGTCCTTACCCCGGATTACATGGACTCGGTCTCAGCCATCGCGAAAGAGCATGGATTGAAATTACATCTCGACGGGGCGCGAATTTTCAACGCGTCGGCGGTGCTTCGAGTCCCAGTCTCCGCCCTTGCCGAGTCTGTCGATTCGGTCACCTTCTGCCTCTCGAAAGGTCTATGTGCGCCGGTAGGATCGGTGCTTTGTGGAGCCGAGGAATTCATCCAGCGCGCCAGGCGTGCACGAAAGCAGCTCGGCGGTGGGATGAGGCAGGCGGGAATCCTGGCCGCGGCCGGCATAGTAGCGTTGGACAAGATGGTCGATCTTCTGTCCGAAGATCATGCGCGGGCGCGCCGCCTCGCCGAGGGCCTACAGGCCTTGCCAGCCATCTCCTTAGAACAGGACCCTCCGCCGTCGAATATGGTTTATCTCAAACTGGACCCCAAAGCGGGAATCACTACAAGCGACATTATTCAGCGGTTGGGGAAAGACGGCATCAAACTGATCGCTCGCGACGAGTATCGAATGCGGCTCGTCGTCCACTATTGGATCGACGAGGCCGCAATCGATCGAGTTATTCAGGGCTTCGCGCGGGCCACCGTAGCTTCGTAAAACGAACTTATGGTAGACTTGCCGGCGCCCGGGGGTGTGGTGTAGCGGCCTAACACGCTGCCCTGTCAAGGCAGAGATCGCGGGTTCGAATCCCGTCATCCCCGCCACGATTTCTCCGATCTTCAGAAGCCACGCTCGGGCGCGCACGCTGCTTCCAGGCCTCTCTCCGACAATTTCCCCCGCTTGACACCGTGAAAATCGCTATGGTATGCTCGGCCGGCTCTCGGGGGGAAGCATCATCAGTTCTCGGCAACTAAAATACTGGTTGGGATTCAATCGGGTCTCCGGCATCGGCCCCGTACGACTTCGCGCGTTGCTTGAAGCTTTTCGAGGGGTCGAGGCGGCCTGGATGGCTTCTCCGGCTCAGTTGCGAGCTGCGGGGCTGGGACAGAAGACGGTCGAAAAATTCATACAGGCGCGTGATGTTATGGATCTGGATGCGGAACTGGAGCGAGTACTTGGCATGGGATTCAAGTTAATGTCGTTAGACGATGCCGATTATCCAGAGGGTCTGACTGAGATACATTCCCCGCCAATTTTGCTTCACATCTGGGGCGAATTGCTGCCAGAGGATCGCGTGGCGGCCGCCATCGTGGGCACCCGGCGCGCGAACCCGTATGGCAAGGCCGTGGCACGTGACCTGGCTTCGGGGCTGGCAGCCAGCGGGGTGACGATTGTCTCCGGCATGGCCCGGGGCATTGATGGCATCGCCCACAAAGCGGCACTCGAAGCAGGCGGGCGGACCATCGCTGTCTTAGGATCTGGGCTGGACCAAATCTACCCACCCGAGCATCGCAAGCTGGCCCGCTCGATCGCCGAGGCGGGAGCCGTGGTCACTGACTACCCGCTCGGAACGCGGCCAGAGGGCAGCAATTTCCCGCCCCGCAACCGGATCATTTCCGGACTGTCGTTGGCGGTTATTGTGGTCCAGGCGGGAGAACGGAGCGGCGCGCTGATCACCGCCAATTTCGCAGTGGAACAGGGTCGAGACGTATTCGGTGTACCTGGTCGAATCTATGATCGTGGAAGCAAAGGCGTTAATCGCCTGATCAGTCAGGGTGCATTCCCCGCCACCTCCGTCGATGATGTCCTGGAGGTTTTAAACCTGGATTTGGTGGCCCAGGCGGCACCCGCGACTCTTCCGGAGGACAAGACCGAGAGATTAGTGCTCGGCAGATTAGGCCCCGAACCGATTCACATCGACGAACTTCGGGCCCGAACCGATCTACCCATCGCGGACCTGACCGCCTGCCTATCCATATTGGAACTGCGCGGGCAGGCCCGCCAGGTGGGTGGAATGCACTACGTGCGGGCGCGCGAACCACGCGCAGAGTACAGGCTAGGATGACTCTCGAACATACAACCGCGGTAATTATGGCGGGTGGCGGCGGGACCCGACTGTGGCCCCTTTCCCGGATCGATCGCCCCAAGCAGAGCCTGGCGATCCTGGGCGATCGGACGTTATTTCAGATGGCTGTCGATCGGCTCGCGCCCGCACTGCCGCCGGATCGGATCCTGGTCGTTTCGGTCGAATCTATGGCTGGCATCCTTCAGCGCCAGGTCCCCTCGCTGACCGCGGACAACTTCTTGAATGAGCCGATGCCACGTGGGACGGCATCCGTCATCGGGTATGCGGCCTCCGTGCTGGCTCGCCAGAATCCGCGCACGGTTATGGCTTGCCTGACTGCGGACCACATCATCCGCAACGAGGTTCGCTTTCTGGAATTGCTGGGAGCCGCTGAGACGCGGGCGATGAAAGGTGAACTGGTTACCCTGGGAATCGCCCCTTCCGCACCATCCACCGGCTATGGCTACATCCACCTGGGCAAAAAGCTGGATTCCGAGGCGGGATTCGACGTTCGTTCAGTTGCACAATTCAAAGAGAAGCCTGATTATCCTGCCGCCGTCGAATATGTTGGGAGTGGTGAGTACGTATGGAACTCGGGCATGTTCGTCTGGACCGCGGAGCGAATTCTGGAGGAGATCGAGCGATTGATGCCCAATTTGCACTCTGCGCTGAAAGAGATCGAGCGGTCGGTTGGAACCCCAGAGGAATCCGCAGTGCTTGCCCGAGTTTGGGAAGGACTGGAGAGCCAAACGATCGATTATGGAATTATGGAAGGCGCTAAGGGAGTGGTCGTGATCCCGGCCGATGATCTGGGCTGGTGGGACGTTGGGGGTTGGGATCGGCTCGGAGACTTGTTGGAGTCGGACGCGCGCGGAAATATCGTCCGGGCGAACGATACCCTGCTGTCGGATACCAAAGGGGTGGTGATTTATCAGGAGCGAGGCCTGCACCGCCTGATCGCAACCCTGGGTCTGGAGGATGTTGTTATCGTGGATACCAAAGACGTGATATTGATTTGCGATCGCGGCCGGGCGGAAGAGGTAAGGAGTCTGGTTGCAAGGCTATCTGAATCCGGTCTGGAGGATTATGCCTGACCTAGAGACGTACTGCTTGAAGTGCAAAAGTAAGCGACCCATGGAGAACCTGGAGGCCACCTTTACCTCCGCCGGTTCTCCGGCCACGCGTGGCGTGTGTCCGGTCTGTGGTTCCAAACTGTATCGAATGGGCCGGACGCCGGCACACGACGGGCTGGAGCCCTCGGAGGTCAAGCCACGAACCAAGAGCTCGAAGGTGCGCCGAAAGGGGAAGATGGTTATTGTTGAATCTCCGGCCAAGGCGCGCACCGTAAGTCGCTACCTGGGCAAGGGCTACACGGTTAAGGCGTCGATTGGACACGTCCGAGACCTCCTTCGTTCGCAAATCTCGGTCGCGGTTGAGAATAACTTTGAGCCCAAGTATCGCGTCCCTAACGAAAAGAGAGAGATCGTCAAGGAGTTGAAGAAGGCCGTCGCACAAGCGGAAGAAGTGTATCTGGCGACGGACCCCGATCGGGAGGGGGAAGCCATCGCCTGGCACCTGCTCGAGGCGGCCGAGATCGATGCCGATCAAGCCCGGCGGGTCGTATTCCACGAGATAACGAAAGAGGCCATTGAGGAGGCATTCCGGAATCCGCGCAGCATCGATACCAATCTGGTTGACGCACAGCAAGCACGCCGCATTCTTGATCGCCTTGTTGGCTACAACATCAGTCCCATATTGTGGACCAAGGTCCGCAGCCGCCTATCGGCGGGTCGAGTCCAATCGGTGGCTCTAAGGCTGGTCGTTGACCGAGAGCGAGAGATCGAGAATTTCGACCCCAAGGAATACTGGTCCATCGATGGCGACTTTCTGAATTCAGAAAAGCCCCCGATGTTCAGGGCCGGCCTGAGAAAAGTGGACGGAGAAGACCTAGAGGTTGCTTCCCAATTAACGGCGGATGGGTTGCTGTCCGACCTGCGTGGGGCGGAGTACAAGGTGGGCAAGGTGAAGCTCGACAGCCGCACTCGCAAGCCACCGTCGCCCTTTATTACGAGCTCGATGCAGCAATCTGCCTCCCGTCGGCTGCGCTACTCTGCCCGCAAAACCATGGCTATCGCTCAGCAGCTTTACGAAGGTATCGATCTCAACAGCCACGAACCGTCGGGACTGATCACTTACATGCGGACCGACTCGACGCAAGTGTCCAAGTCGGCGCAGGCTGAGGCGCGCCAGGTCATTCGCTCTAAATTTGGCGAGGAACACCTACCGGAAGAGCCGCCCACATATAAAACGCGCGCGCGGCGAGCACAAGAGGCACACGAGGCCATACGCCCGACCTCGATTGCCCGAACTCCAGAATCGATCAAGGGCTTGCTGAGCAAAGATCAGCACAAGCTTTACCAGCTGGTATGGCGCCGGTTCCTTGCGTCTCAGATGAAGCCGGCCGAATACGACACGCTCTCCATCGAAGCGGTGGGGAGATCGGAGGCACATGAGTATCTTTTCAAGGTCAACGCCTCCAGTCTGAGGTTCCCCGGCTTCCTGGCAGTGCTGGCGGATCGGAAATCCGAAGAACCTGAAGCTTCTGCCAGCCTGGAACGCCTTCCAGCGTTAAGCAAGGACGATCCGTTGGAGCTCAAAGAATTATTCCCCGAGCAGCACTTCACGCAGCCGCCCGCTCGGTATAGCGATGCCAGCTTGATCCGAGCGTTGGAAGAGAATGGGATCGGAAGACCATCCACCTACGCTCCGATCTTAAGTACTCTCCAGCGCCGTGGTTATGTGGAGCGCGACAAACGAAGGATGATTCCCACTGAGATTGGAATGACGGTAAACGATCTACTCGTCGACCACTTCCCCAATATCGTGGACCTGGGGTTCACCGCGCGCATGGAGCAGGAATTGGACGAGGTGGCCGAAGGAGATCGAAATTGGGTAGATGTGGTGCGTGAGTTCTATGAGCCCTTTGAAGTGCAGCTGGAGCGGGCCCGCGAACTGATGCCCGAGGTCAAGGCCGAACCGGAGCTCATCGACCGCAAGTGTCCGGAGTGTGACAACCAACTGTTGATTCGTTACGGTAGATATGGCAAGTTTATCGGCTGCTCCAATTTTCCGGAGTGTCGCCATACCGAACCCTGGCTCGAAAAGATTGGTGTGTTATGCCCGTTGGATGGTGGCGAGCTCGCGGAACGGCGCACCCGCAAGGGACGTACGTTCTACGGTTGCTCAAATTACCCTGAATGTGAATTTACTTCCTGGAAACGGCCTGAACCCACGCCGTGTCCGAATTGCGGTGGCTTGCTCGTGCATCAGAATCGTAGGCATCTCCAATGCCTCAAATGCGAAAACGTCTACGAACATGATGAAATACACCTCAAAGAGGCGGATCTGGCATAGTACGTGCAACACCACGGTTGCCTTGGCCTTGCGATCAGACTAGAATTCGCCGGGTTTCTGCAAGGTTCCAGTAGGATCCGGGGAAGAGGGGAACTGTGGAATCGATCTTAGACATCACCAATCGAAAGTGGGTACTCCCGCTTATTGCCTTGATCATCGGCGTCGCCGTCGGTATGGTTTATGCCTGGGTGATCAATCCGGTTGAGTGGATCAACGGAGAGCCTCAACAATTGCGCGCGGATCTGCAGGAAGATTTCCTGCGGATGGCTATTGACTCCTACGCGGTAAACACAGATGCCGAACTGGCCGTGCTTCGTTATCAGGCCCTCGGCGAAAACGGGAACCTCGCGCTCGTAGCCGTTTCAGAAAACCCTCGAGCGTTGAGCCCTAATGCCATTCAGGGATTCCGGGCCGTCATTGAAATTGATGAAGAGAGCGCAGGAGCGGGTGACGCTGCAGAATCAAGCTCAGGGATACTGGGACAGATCTCCGGATTCGTTGTCCCGATCTGCGGCGCCACGATAGTTATCGGGCTCGTGCTCGCAGTGGTTCTGGTCATGAGGGCCCGCGGCCGAGAGAACGAAGAGGGATTTGTCGCTCCCGAGGTTCCAGATTCGGGGGAGATCGTCTCGGAGAGGCTTTCTGATTCGAACGTGCCTTCCGAGCAAGCCTTGCAGTTCGACTCTGAAGCGACCGGAGACGATAGTTTAGCCACTTTCAGGACCATTTACGCCCTGGGAGATGACGACTACGACGACTCATTCAGCATCGAGAGTCCGACCGGCGATTTCTTGGGTGAGTGCGGCGTCGGAATCGGCGATTTGATGGGGGCCGGAGAACCAAATAAGGTCTCCGCCTTTGAGGTCTGGCTGTTCGATAAGAACGATATTCAGACCGTCACGAAGGTCTTAATGAGCAATTATGCATACAACGATGCCGAAACCCGCAGCCGACTATCGGCAAAGGGGGACCCGATCGTTGCGGAGCCAGGCGGAGTGATTTCGCTGCAGACCGCCTCACTAGAGGTGGAAGCGCGCATCGTGGACCTGACCTATGGCGAGAGCGCTCTACCTTCGCAAAGCTTCTTTGAACGGCTTACGATCGAAATTCGAGCTTGGTCTCGAGAGCCAGCCACCTAGGCTCCACTCAGGACAGACTTAAAAGTAGGGGCTCGCCAACGGCGAGCCCTTTTACTTTATTGAAGGGTTGCGATGTCAGCTCAATTTCAAGATTTTAAATGTCAGCTCACCCCCCGGAGTTTTGGCTGTTACTACATCGCCGCGGGCCTTTCGCATAAGGGATTTTCCTATAGGAGATTTATGCGAAATCTTGCCGTTCCGGGGGTCCGCCTCCTTCTCGCCAACGATGTGAAAGGTCTCCTCAATCTCATTCTCATTGAGAACGACAACCGTACTGCCTACCTGGACTGTGCTGGAGGATGCCCCCCGGTCGATGACCGTCGCCTCCTTGAGAATGAGCTCAAGCTCTTGAATGCGTCCCTCTAGAAAGGCCTGATCCTCCTTGGCGGAAATGTAGTCCGCATTCTCGGACAGATCTCCCTGGCTCACGGCATGCCGCAGCCGGGCCGCCAGTTCATCTCGCCGCGGGCCCTTGAGCTCTTCCACTTCCTTGCCCAGGCTGTCCGCCCCTTCGGGAGTCAGGTAAGTATTTTCTTCCGTCATGTTAAGGCAGAGTAGATGGATCGAAGAGCCGACTGTACTCTTTCAGTGCGAAGCGGTCGGTCATCCCGGCTAAATAGTCGCAAATCGTGCGATAAAACTCACGCGTGTCGGCTCGCGCCTGAACTTTCATTGGAAGGATCTCAGGCTTTTCGACATAGGCATTAAATAGCTCTTCAATGAACCGTTCGGCTTTCATCTGCATGCGAACCACCCGGTAATGTTGATACATATTGGCATATAGAAAGTCCTTCATCTGCTGATTCATGGTCACAAACTCATCGGAGTAACCAACGACATTGTGGTCCAGCAACTGCAGCTCCTCGACCGAGTTGAGACTGGCACCCGCGAGTCGTCGTTGAGTAGCTTCCAGCAAAGTGGAAACCTCCAGGCCGATCAACCGCCGAATAAGCCGGTGACGAGTCAGCTCGTCCAGCACATCGGTGGTCCAGCCGATGCTCTCACGGATCATCTCCCACAAGGATATTCCCTGCAGCAGCCCGACCGAGATGAGGCCGGAGCGTAGGCCGTCGTCCAGATCGTGTGCGGTGTAGGCCAATTCGTCCGCAGCATTTGCTATCTGGGCCTCGATATGGCCTCGTCTGTCGGGATCGTACGCCGCGGCATCTGAGACGTCGTACTCCGTTTCATGCTTAACGATACCCTCCCGCACTTCCCACGTGAGATTGAGACCCGAGAAGTCAGGGTATCGACGCTCCAGATCGGTCACAATTCGCAGAGATTGTTTATTGTGGTCGAAGCCCCCGTGGTCGACCATCAATCGACTCAGGGCAACTTCTCCGGAGTGCCCGAAGGGCGGATGCCCGAGATCATGGGCCAATGAGATGGCCTCAATCAGGTCCTCGTTGCCGCCCAGCGCCCTCGCCAGCGTGCGGCCGATCTGCGAGACCTCGAGCGTATGTGTGAGCCGTGTCCGATAATAGTCGCCCTCTGTAATAACAAAAACTTGTGTCTTATATTCAAGGCGCCTGAAGGCGGTGGTGTGAAGGATACGATCCCGGTCGCGTTGAAATGCGGTGCGGTATTTGGGCTCGTCTTCGGGAAATTCTCGTCCGCGGGAGTCGCGACTGCGATGGCCGAAAGGCGCCAGGGAATGGGTTTCGAGTTCTTCTAAACGTTCGCGCGTGCGCATAGGCGGGAGAGTGTAATGACAGGCGCGGTCGATGTCAACAAGTGGGAAAATATTCTTCCCCCGTTGACACGCTTTTGGGCATCGCGGATAATTCGCCCGGGAGGCGCGGTCCTTCGAAACCGCGTGCCCATAATAAATCAATCCTTGAGGCGGCCGCGATCGGCCGCGAGTGCGGACCGGCCCGGAAGCGCACTATGAGGCCTTCGAACCAGACGTAAGGACAGAGAATTGCAAAAAATTGTCACAATCGAAGAGATGATTCGAATTGAAAAGGCCGCGGAGGCCGCGGGACATTCCTACGCCCAAATGATGGAGCGTGCAGGGAAGTCTCTGGCCGACGCGCTGCTGGCCAGAATTTCTGGCATCAAAGATAAACATGTACTTGTGTTAGCAGGATCCGGCAACAACGGGGGAGATGGACTCGTCGCCGCGCGCTGGTTGGCAGAGGCCGGGGCAACGCTGGCGATCTATCTCACGAAGGACCGATCGGAGGACGATCCATATCTGGCTGCACTGCGTGACCTCGGTATCTTGATCGCGGTCGGAGAACAAGACCAACGGAGCCGGGTTCTCAAGCTGCAGTTGGGGAGAGCCGATGTAGTGGTGGACGCGGTCCTTGGAACTGGTTTCAAATTGCCATTAAAAGGAATCGCCAGGCAGGTGCTCAAGGTGGCAAAACAATCCCGAACACGTCCGTATGTTGTGGCGGTCGACTGCCCCTCGGGGCTTAATTGCGACACGGGAGAGATTGCGAAAGAAACTCTGGCTGCCGATCTGACGGTGACCCTGGCGGCTGCCAAGCCAGGACTGTTCCTTTTTCCGGGCGCGGAGTACGTAGGTGAGCTGGTTGTCGGCGATATAGGCCTTCCGCCTGATCAGGAAGAACTGGCATCGATCAAGACCGAACTCGTGACCGCCGAGTCCGCCCGCCAGTGGCTGCCGGCCCGGCCGATAAGCGCCCATAAGGGAACATTCGGTCGGGCGCTTATTGTTGCCGGATCAATCCACTATCCGGGTGCCGCCGCCCTGGCCGGCCGAGCGGCCTACCTGGCGGGAGCCGGTCTGGTGACACTGGCCGTGCCCGCTAGCGTACAGACCATGATAGCCGGTGGGCTCCCCGAGTGCACCTGGCTGCCGCTAGCCGAAACGTTGGATGAGGCCACCGCTGATATTCTAGCGGTCGAGTGGGAACGCACTCAGGCACTGCTTTTGGGACCCGGGTTTGGTCTTAAGTCCACGACCGCCAGTTTTCTCAGGGCGCTCATCGGCGCAGGCACGCCGCTCCCACCGGCGGTTGTCGACGCCGATGGACTCAAGTTAATGGCCCGCGTCGAAGGCTGGGAATCTATGTTGCCGCAAGGTTCCGTTCTGACCCCTCATCCGGGCGAGATGAGCGTCCTGACCGGCATCCCCACCGAAGAGATTCAGGAGCATCGTTCCGAGCTAGCAACGGAAAAGGCGGCAGAATGGGGCCACATCGTGGTCCTGAAAGGGGCGTTTACGGTGATCGCGCATCCGGATGGCCGTTCGGCATTGATCCCCATCGCAACTCCCGCCTTAGCTCGCGCTGGAACGGGGGATGTGCTTGCAGGTCTGCTGGTCGGATACCGCGCGCAGGGGCTCCCCGGGTTCGAGGCCTCGATATTAGGGTGCTACATACATGCCAGGGCAGGGTTGTTGGCCGCCCAGGCGATCGGGACGGCGGCCTCGGTTCTGGCGGGGGACGTGGCGGCCGCGGTACCGCGCGCGATCGCGGAGTTGGAGCATTCACCGCCTGCGAATTAAGCCTGGCCAGCGACCGAATATCCTCTAGGGAATAAACAGAGCCCCAGGCGAAGTGCCCGGGGCTCTGTCCTCGTTGCTCCGGCTGATACTAGGACTTGGCCTTACTCGCCTTATCGCCTTTGCCGCCGTCTCGAGCCGCCTTCGTGTTCTTAGCGGCTTTCTTTCCCGCATCAATCGCCTCTTCGATGCGCGATTTTTGCTGTTCAAGCACGACCTGACCGCGCTGTTGGGCTTCCGAGGCACGCGTCCGCGCGTCCTGAGCCATTTCCTCCGCGCGGGCCCTGGCGTCGCCGGCCGTGCTCTCAACCTGTTCCTTTAGCTCGATCCCTTTATCGCGGATCAATACTCGGGTCTCTTCGCCCGACTGTGGGGCTAGCAAGAGTGCCGCCGCGGCGCCAATCAGACCACCAATCATGAAGCCTGAGAGAAATGCGCCAAAATCATCGTTGTCTGCCATCTATGAATCCTCCCTAACTGAGATCAGCGAGTGCGGCCTGCCCGAAACGCGCCTAGCGCTCGCCTCAGTGCCGCAAAAGAGCTGTTCACTCGAATTATCGGACCTACCATGTTCCGACTCACAAACTGGGCGGTCCCTCTGAGCGTACCCAGCGTTTCGTTTGTCGATTCGAGAATCGGCCGCAGCTCATTCTCGATCAGTGCTGTCAGCCGAGCGACCTGGACCACCAGGATCACCAGCACTAAGCCAAATACCACGGCTTCGGCCGCCAAGAATATGATCACGATATCGCGAATCGTCTCCGTGCGCACCGGATCCTTAAGTAATACCACCGTGGCAAATACCAGGGCGGCAAGTACAACAAGCACGAAAACCACGCCCCCAGCGATAAGCGCATATTTCTTGCGCTTGCTGGAGGCGGCCGTTGCACCGTTCTCGGAGGCGGGTAAAGCCACGATTTCGCTCAGAACGCGAATTATAGCATACTAGCTTTTTCGCCTGTGCCTGCCCCTGCCTCGGCGTGATCGTTCGGGACCAGCCAGCAGAGCCGCTGCCAGCAGGCCGATAACGGCCGCCAGAACTGCGGCGAAAAGATTGATCGACCCTACCCGAAAAAAATTCCAGTCTAACCACTCTGCAACGAAGTGGCCCGCCAAAAAAGTAATCCAGGCCGCGGCAAGATAAAGCACCAGACGACCCAGACTGCCGCCGCGAATCAAATGAAAGAGCAATCCGAGACCGGTTGAGATTAGAAGCGAAAGGTAGATCCCCGGCACGGTCACCTTGAAATAAGGCCGCCGCCCAGGCATTCATCCTTGTCGTAGAAGACTGCCGCCTGACCCGGAGCGATGTGGGTCAGAGGTTTCTCAACAACTACCTCCGTTCGATCCTGAAAAGTTTCAAGTTGAGCAGATACAGCGGGAGTTCGGTAGCGAACCTGAACCGTCAACGGTGTTTCTCCTGAAGGCGGGGACCCGCTTACCCAATTCAGCTCCCGGACCGTAAAGTGGGTCCGGCCCAGCTCGGCCCTGGGACCCACTATTAATGCGTTTCTCTTCACATCCTTATCGATCACATAGAGTGGTTCCGGACCGGAAATACCGATGCCCTTGCGCTGCCCGATGGTGAAGTTTTCCAGGCCGCTGTGGGTGGCCAACGAATTGCCCTGCTTGTCGAGAATAGCACCGGGTGTGGCCTCCATACGCTCGGCAAGAAAAGTACGATAGTCGCCTCCACCGAGAAAACAGAGATCCTGGCTCTCTGGACGGTCGGCAGTCACAAACCCCAGATCTCGGGCAATTTCCCGTACTTTCTCTTTATCCAGCTCGCCGAGAGGGAGCAGAGTCCGGGTCAGTTGTTTCTGTCCAAGCACGCTGAGTACATAGGACTGGTCTTTCCGGCGGTCGAGGGCACGATAAAGTCGGTAATGCCCATTTGTCCTGCGTAATAGCGCGTAGTGGCCGGTAGCCAGATGTGTGGCACCGAGCTTCGTGGCATGCTCCAGCAGCAATCCCCACCTGATCTCGCGATTACATCGCAGGCAAGGATTGGGGGTCAGGCCGTCCGCGTATCCGCTGATGAAGCTATCGACGACTCGATTCTTGAATTCGTCCTTCGCATCGAGCACATAGAAGGGAATTCGCAACCGGCCGGCTACCTTGCGCGCGTTGGACACATCTCTGGGGGAACAGCATCGGTTGGGTCGTTCTGGACCCGCGCTCCACAACCGGAGCATTAATCCGAACACCTTCTCGCCCGAGTCGACCAGAAGCGCCGCCGCAACGGAGCTATCCACCCCGCCGCTCATGGCGACGGCAATGGTTCGCCTAGTGCTCACGAGGCATCCGCGACCGGAGATCGGAACCCAACAACCGCCTCCTGGAGCGCCTCTAAGAATTCGCCGACTTCAGCCTCCGTCGTTTGCCTTCCAACCGTGACCCTCAGCGAGCCCAATGCAAGTTCCGTCTCCATGCCCAGCGCAAGAAGGACTTTCGACGGTTCCGGATCGCCCGTCTTACACGCCGAACCGGAGGAGCAGGCGAAACCTGCCAGATCGAGCGCTGCAAGGAGTGAGTTTCCATCTATACCCTGGATTACGAAGGAGGCGTTGTTGGGTAGCCGATCCACGCGGTGTCCGGTCAATCGCGCCCCCGGCACGCGTTTCAGTACTTCATCAATGATTAAGTCTCGGAGCATTCGGAAGCGGCTCGCGTCCGTTTCCTGTCGGGCGAGGGCAATCTCGTGTGCCACCGATAGTCCCACTATGAGCGGCACGTTATGGGTTCCGGCTCGCAATCCCCGCTCCTGAGACCCGCCGGTTTGGATAGGCAGCAGCTGCGATCCATTTCTAACAAACAGGACCCCAACCCCTTTGGGTCCGTAGAACTTGTGCGCGCCGATCGAGAGCAGATCGACTCCCAAATCGCCCACTAGGGTTGGGAGCTGGCACGGCGCCTGCAGGGCATCTGAATGAAACGTTACGCCCCGCTCGCGGGCGATCGCCGCCAGTTCTGGGATGGGATTTACGGTCCCGATCTCGTTGTTGCCATAGATCACCGATAGCAGGGCCGTATCGGATCGGATGGTCTTGCGAAGGTCGTCCGGATCCACCCGGCCCAAGTTATCAACCGGCAACCACTCCAACTCAAAGGCATGCCGCGCGGCCAGGTCGATGGCGGTCTGACTTACCGCGTCATGTTCGACAGGGGAAATGAGCAGATGGTTGGCTCCCCGGTTCTCTCGCGCAGCAAACGCCGCCCCCCTGAGTGCGAGATTATCACTCTCAGAACCGCCGCTGGTGAAGATCACCTCTTCTGGCCGACAGCCGAGACCGTCCGCCACTCGCTCCCGGGCCTCCTCAACCGCCCAATCGGCTCGCTGGCCCCAGGCATGGATCGAGGAAGGATTGCCGAAATCCTGCTCCAAATAGGGGAGCATGCGCTCAAGAACTCGTTCGTCTAGCGGGGTGGTTGCCGCGTAGTCTAGATAGGCCGGCATCCGGCGGATTCTAACATGCGCGCAATTGAGGCATTCCGGATCAGGGAGGGGTGATGGTTATAATCCACTCCGCTATGGACACTCACATCGACTCGTTACGCGCGCTGCAGGTACTTGATTCTAGGGGCAATCCAACCGTGGAAGTGGAAGTCAGGTTGAGAGACGGAAGCCGGGGGCGGGCTATCGTCCCCTCCGGAGCCTCAACCGGCGTACACGAGGCATTGGAATTACGAGACGGTGATGCGGAGCGCTACCTGGGGAAGGGCGTAGGCAAGGCGGTTGCGAACGTCAATGGCGAGATCGCAAACCGCGTAATCGGGATGGACGCGGCCAACCAGGTGGAGTTGGACAAGGCGCTGATCGACCTGGACGGGAGTCCCAACAAGGCACGCCTCGGGGCGAACGGCATATTGGGGGTAAGTCTGGCGGCCGCCAAAGCCGCCGCAGCCGCCCACGGAGTGCCGCTTTATCGTTCGCTGGGAGGCGACGCGGCGACCCTCCTGCCTGTGCCAATGCTCAACATTCTAAATGGCGGGGCACATACTGGCTGGCAAACTACGGACGCGCAGGAATTCATGGTGATGCCTCTCGGAGCCGAGAGCTTCGCGGAGGGGCTCCGGTGGGGAGCAGAAATTTATCATGCGCTCAAGCAGGTCCTGAAGGACAGGGGTTACACAG
This sequence comes from Chloroflexota bacterium, assembly GCA_022561385.1. Classification (GTDB taxonomy): domain Bacteria; phylum Chloroflexota; class Anaerolineae; order Anaerolineales; family E44-bin32; genus JADFRG01. The sequence continues at coordinate 45,322 of JADFRG010000002.1, read as the reverse complement.
TGCTTGTTGGGGACGAGGGCGGATACGCGCCAGCCCTCAAATCCAACTCGGAGGCGGTGGAACTGATCTTGGAAGCCATCGACCGTGCTGGATATCGGGCCGGCGAGCAGGTGGGACTGGCGCTGGATCCGGCTGCCTCGGAATTCTATGAAGATGGCCGCTATCACCTTCGGACGGAGGGGCGTACGCTCGACGGACCCGAAATGGTAGCCTTTTGGAAGGACTGGGTCGAACGTTATCCCATCGTATCCATCGAAGATGGCTTAGCGCAGGATGACTGGTTGAACTGGAAATTGCTGACCGAAGAGCTGGGAGAAAAAATCCAAATCGTGGGGGACGATCTCCTGGTCACAAATTCAAAGCGTGTAAAGCGGGCAATTGACGAGCAGACTTGTAATGCGTTGCTGGTCAAAGTAAATCAGATCGGAACCCTCAGCGAGACCATTGATGCGGTTCGGCTATGCCAGGAGGCGGGCTGGAACTGCGTTTCCTCGCACCGGTCCGGGGAAACGGAAGACGTTACCATAGCGGATCTGGCAGTTGGGCTGCGGATGGGTCAGATAAAAACTGGGGCGCCCGCACGCTCGGATCGCGTGGCTAAGTACAATCAGTTGCTGAGGATCGAGCGTGATTTGGGAGAGGCGGCGGAGTACGCCGGATGGTCCGCGCTCAGGTCAAACTAAATTAGGTACCTGCGCCCTGAAGTTCTGTCGAGACTCCCTCCACCGGCGTGCCGCAGTATGGGCATACCGGCCACGATAATTCCATAAGACGATCACAGTGGTCGCACGCCTTTCGCAGGTGCGTGTGGCAGGTCGGACACAGTTGCCAGTCTACGTGCGTTCGACTCCCGCATCCTGGGCAGGTGGTTTCCTCTTCAATTTCGCTCAGTAGGGCTTCCTCTTCGAGAGTGTGTTGATATTCCTGGTCTATCGTAAGCCGAGGGCGAAGGATCAGGTAAGTCAAGACGCCGAACGGTCCCATCACAGCCGCAAGCAGGGCGGCGAGAATCTGGACCAAATTGTCTTGCGTGCGGGAGCGAATATCACGGTAGGTCCAGAAAATCAGGGCCAGCCATAGGGCAGCCAAGAAGGCTCCAAGCAATGCCGTGAAATACTGGAAGAAGGTCGTCAGGCCGCTCAAGGTAGGTTCGGAGACCGGCGCGATTATACAGCGGGTGGCGGTTTTCGGCGGTAGCTCGATCCGTGGGCGGGGTTACTACTGAGGGAGCATGGAAGGATTGTGATGTATACGGTTCATCGTATCAAGGATATGAGGTCCGACGATCGACCGCGCGAGCGGCTGGAACGGCAGGGCCCGCAGGCGCTTTCAAATCCGGAGCTTCTGGCGATTCTGTTAGGAACCGGAACGCCGGGCCTCAACGCCGTTCAGTTAGCCCAAGAATTGCTTGATGTATTTGGTGGATTACCCGGGCTACACCGGGCAGACTATGACGATCTGGTCAAGACGCGCGGCATCGGCCCGGCAAAAGCGGCCCAGTTGGGCGCGGCGGTCGAGCTCGGTCGGCGGCTGGCCGTATCACTTCCGGGGGAGCGCCCGGCGATCCAGTCCCCGGAACAGGCGGCCGAGCTCGTAATGTACGAGATGGGCGCCTTAAACCAGGAGCATTTAAGGGTCCTTTTGCTCGACACCCGCAATCACCTCATTCGTATCACCGAGGTTTATCAGGGATCGCTGGATTCATCGCTGATCAGGGTTGGGGAGCTTTTCAGAGACGCGGTCCGTGCAAATGCGGCGTCAGTGATCGTCGTTCACAATCATCCAAGTGGGAATCCATCGCCGAGCCCGGAGGATGTGGCTATAACCCGCGAAATGGTAAACGCGGGGCGCCTACTGGACATCGAAGTGCTCGATCACCTGGTGATCGGCGCCGGACGTTTCATATCTCTCAAATCCAAGGGGCTGGGATTTGACTCGAACAGCTCCGTAAGCGCCCTGTAAGTTCGAATCCAAGGATTGAATGATAGGATGATTCCATAAACGCCGAAGTGATCTGAGATGAAAGTGAAAATTTGGAACTGGTGGGAGAAGCACTCTGTAGGCGATACCGCCACGCTTGCGTTCTGGAACCTTGCATTAGTTGCCTTCATAGGGGGCGCGGCCTGGACCGCGAAGATTGTGATTGAGAATAACCAGGGCCCAGATTGCGCTGAGACGTATCGGGTGACCGACCCCAGGTTGAATGCCGTCCTTTTCCTGCAGGACCTGGAGGATCTAGGCTTGTTCGACCCGGATCGGGACGCGATACAAGACTTTGCCTGGGTCTATGAAAGCGGGCAGCTCCGCTTCATGGTGGTATTGAACTCCGGTATGTACACCGCCACCGCCTGCTACGCCGAAGGGAAGGCCTTATTCCACGACCTGCAACTTCAAGATCCACAAGCTCCTGACGCGCGGCCTCAGTAGCGGCACCCGATAGAAAATTGGGCCCGCCATAACCGGCGGGCCCTTTGATTCCAGGCCCGATCAGCAAAGTCGCTCTGCGTTTGGGATGCTCCTGCTTCCTCCAGAATACTGTCCGGCCAAGTTCGGCACTCCCACCGTAAAGCTCGAAATATTCGGACGTGATTACAGTAGCTCCCTTCGGGGTACTTGACGCCCTTTGGCCTCAACCAAGCAGTACGGCTATTAATGGCGTCAGGGTGAGAGGGCTGAGAAGCGTGGTCACCAGTACCGCGCCGGTTACGAAAGCCGCTTCAGCATCGTATTCGGTAGCGATGATCGTGGTCATTACCGCCGTCGGCATTGCCGATTGCAGGATACCCACGTCGCGTGCGAGGCCTTCAAGTCCGATGAGGGGTGCGATCAGGAACGCAATTGCAGGCGCCGCGAGCAGCTTAATGGCCACACTCGCGCTAAGCGACTTCCGGTAGCGAGGCACCCCCGCGCGGGCGATCTGCATTCCAAGCAGCAGCAACATGGTAGGCACCGTAGCAAGCGATAGCAGTTCAATGGGCCGGCTGATAGGGAGGGGGACCGCAATATCGAGCGCTCGAATTCCGAGCGCCAGCGGGATGGCATAAACGGAGGGCACCCGGGTCAATCCTTTGAATGCTTGAAGCGTGCCGCTGCCCCCCACGGAAGCAATGTACACACCCAGCGAGTGGGTCATCATTTGACTGGCCACAAAATAGATGCTGGCTAGCGCCAGGCCGAAGTCACCAAAGGCGAACTTATTTAGCGAGAGACCATAGTTGCCGGCGTTCATGAAGGTTGTGGTCAGCAGAAAGGCGGCCACATGTTTGCCTCCGAGTCCGAGTGTCCGGCCAACTCCAAAACTCAATCCGGCAGTTAACAACACCACCAGTGCGGCAAAGGCCATCATCGACAAGACGCGGCCCCCTTCAATCTCTGCCGAGACTAGAAGGGTGAATACTAGCGCGGGCGACAGCACATAAAATGTGACCTGGGAGAGGGGGCGGGGATCAAATTTAAGCAGCTTCTGAAGCACGAAGCCGACACTCGCCACCAGGAGGATTGGAAGGATGTTATTGGTAAAAAGGTTGAGCAGCTCGCTCAAGCCTTGAGGTCCTGCGAATGGTCTGGATCGAACTCGATGAAGTCCCGCGTGTCTTCGAAAAATTCAAGATGATCTATGGCATCGAGTACAAGCTGCCGCTCGCCTTCATCTAGCTTACCTTCGGCCATTTCCTTAAGCGTTTTTGTCGCCCGAGGTCCGCCAATCTGGCTCAGCGACCACACGGCCGCGTGCCAGACCGACTCATCGACATCTTCAAGAAGCTCAATCAGGTCGGGAATGCCCTCCCGCACGCCGATATCACCCGCCGCACGTACGGCCTCCAGCCGTATATGGGGGGATGGGTCGTTCAGCCGGGCCAGGACCTGGTCTGTCCAATTTTCGTTTGCGGAGCGAGCCATGGCACGCAGCGCAGCTGTAAGTCTCCTCTCACTGTCTGCGCCATAGGCCTTCCGAATCAGATCTGTCACTTCGGGGCGGGATGAGTATCCAAGAGATTGGAGGCAGGCATTGCGGACTTCCTCACTCGCATCACTGCTCGCCGCGCGAAGGAGCGATTCCTCGCATCTATTCCGGAGGTTTGGGTCAAGCTCGCGAGTCTCGCCGATCAACACGAAGACGCCGAGCGCCTGGCCGGCGGCGGCCCTGACCTCCGGGGCAGAATCCTCCTTTAATCTCAGAAGGAATTTGTTGACAAGTCCCGGGTCCTCGCTCTCCCAGAGATTCTCAATTGCCTGTGATCGTACGATAGAGTGGGAGTCCTCCAATCCAAGTCGGTTGATGGCCTCGAAAGTCAGTTCGATTTTCTGGTCCGCCGCTGAGCGGAGCTCTTCCAGAATCGAATGCCGCCGATCGGAACTCATGTGTTCCCAAACGTCGGCAAACATTCCCAACCGGGCGGCATCCAGATCGGAAAGCCCTGCCAGCGGGATTTCCGCTACTGGCTCCGCGTCGTTGGTCAGCGATTGAAGCAGATCAACGAAGGAATCTTCCACTGGATTACTACCTGGGGAGATTGATGGGGTTGATGAAATCCTGCAGATTCACGTAGATAATGAGCGCCAGCAACACCATAAAACCGACCGTGTGCGCAAGTCCCTCGTGTTCGGGGAGGGCCCGTTTGCCAAATACGGCTTCGAAGCCCACGAACATCAACCTTCCGCCGTCCAGGGCCGGAATCGGAAGCAGGTTTGCCAATGCCAGCCCGGCGCTGATGACGCCGATGAGGTTCAGGGTCAAAAAGGGTCGCTGAGAAGAGCGATCGATTTGGCCTGCCCAGACCATCATATCGTACATACCCTTCAGGCCGCTGATCCGCGCCTCCTCCGGAGCGAGCTCGCCACGAATCAACCGGCTGGGCAGATACACCATTGCGGTGAATTGAAATCGCGTGGAATTCAGGCCTAAGCCAATGGCCTCCAGCCAACCCACGGCGCGCGTCGGATTCCCAAGCGTCACGCCCACCGGCCCCTGACCTTCAGGGGGGTTCAGGCGAGGCGTCATCGGCAATCTAACTAATTCCTCGCCCCGCCGTACCAGCATAGATGTCGGATCGCCCAGTCGATCGTTGATGGCCTCTTGCAAGGTCTGAAAATTGTTGATTTCGACTTGATCGATTGCCAGGATGATGTCCTTGGCCAGCGCGCCCGCCGAGGCCGCCGGAGAGCCAGGTTCGACGCTGGTAATCAAGACCAATTCCGGATCCGGGGCAGCAAATTTATAGGCCGCCGTAAATGCGACAACCGCGAGCAACACATTGGCGAGCGGTCCGGCAATGAGTACCGCAGCGCGGGTGCGCTTGTTTGCCGCCGCCAAACCGTCCTCCACCGAAGGATCGTCCTCGCCATCGGGGCGAACAAAACCTCCCAGCGGGATCAGGTTCAGTGTAAAACGAGTGCCGCCGGCTTCAAAAAGGGTCACCAGGCGTGGCGGAAAGCCCAGGCCGAACTCCTTAACACGCACATTCGTGAGGCGAGCCGCGATGAAGTGCCCTAATTCGTGGCCGACGATCAGGGCCCCCAGCACCAGCGCAAACAAGACAAAATCAGTCATTAGAAGTGTTGCCGACGCTCATTTCGAGAAATTCGCTCGATTATATCACCCGGCCTATCTGTGCCGTACTCGGACATTCATACCACCCTTGCCGCAGGTCCGGGGTGCCCGCGGAGTACCCTCCAGGGCCGCTTTCCGGCGTCGGTGAGGGCCTGCAAGGCATCGGCTTCGCTACCTGGAAGACAGAGGCAATGCACGTTTGGGCCGGCGTCCACTGTATAACAGACCGAAACACCCTGCGCCCGGAGATCGCGGACGACGGCCATAATTTGAAGGGTATCTCCGTTCCAGAAATGGAGCGGTGGCTCAGACGTCATCATGATGGCATGCATCATGTCGCTGTCCCGCTCCACTATTTGAGCCAGAGACTCAAAGTCTCGGTCCAGAATGGCCTTCAGGCAAACCTTCAGCCGACGCGGGGCATCGACTATCCGGGACTGCTGCAGCGGGCTGGAAGCGGCAAGCGCGTGCCCGGAGGTGGAGCCGGTGTGTTTGATGTCCTCGTCCACGAGCACGATGAGATCGATAATCTGCCAATGATCCGCGGGCACGATTTGTTTTGCAAAACTCGAGTGGTCGCCGTCACCGGCTATAAGCTCGACAAATCCGCCGTAAATTGAGCGGGCCGCCGACGCCGATCCCCGCCGGGCGATCCTGGAGAGCGCTCGCTGGTCGAGTTCCAGTCCCAGGGCGGAGGCGGCCGCAAGGGTGAGGGCCGCATAGGCGGCCGCAGAGGACGCGATGCCTGCACCGAGCGGGATGTTGGTCACGCTTTCCACTCTAGCTCCAGCGTCGATCCCGGCCTGGCGGCGCATCAAGTCTAAGTGTCGGCTGGCTCTTTCGAGCATAGGGGGGGCGGCTGATTTGCCGTTGATCATGAGCGTATCGGTTTCGAATTTTGCGTCGAATTGCACGGTCATCCGGTTTTCCAACCCTCCGAGCGTCATGGAAATTGATCCATTGGCGGGGATGCGCAATTCATTGTCTCGGTTTCCCCAGTACTTGATCAACGCGATATTTGGGTGCGAGACAGCTTCGGATTGCATTTGGGCGGCGAGTTTACCACCACAAGGTGACCCGCGTACGCTTACCAATCACTTACAGGCCGGTTACATTCTAAACACGCGTCGGAGTTAAATTAGGAACAATGTTCACGATCGCGACAGGTTTGTTCTACGTATTATCGGTTGCTGTGATGGCCGCATGCGCCACGCCGCCCATTGCGCAACACGCGGTTGCTGATTCTCCAACCGAGCCATCGGCGACATCGATCGCCGCCGCGCCCACTGCGCAACCGCAATATGCGAACTCAAGCGCCGACACGGCGGTTGCGCCTGGAGAAATTCAGTTAGAGGTCGAATTCGACCCGGAAGGATTAGCAATCGGCCCAGGGTCGCGTTTCATTGCCTTAAACGACCCGGCCGTGGTCCCAGGCGTCCAGGCGAGCTGGCTGGCTCCAGACGAACAGGTCCTGGGGGTGGTGGTGGGCGACGAGGCGCGTGCCTATCCGATCTCCCAGATGGCCTACCATCACATCGCCAACGATCAAATAGACGGCGAACCCTACCTGGTCACCTATTGAGTGGTTTGCTCAAGCGGGGTTGGGTTCAACCCCGAGGTAAATGGAGTTCGCTACACGTTCGACGTCTATGGCCTCTACAATGGCCTGTTCGTGATGGCCGACCGGCAGACCGGGTCGGTGTGGACGCACTACGATGGTTCGATTCTGACCGGTCCGTTGGCCGAGCAGGGGATTGCGCTCGAGTTGCGGCCTATCGTGCATACGACATGGTCAAATTGGCTGGCAACATATCCTGACACGACGGTACTGGATTGGTATCCGGAATTCGAAGCTCGTTACCGGAGTATCGAGCCGGGCCGGGGTGGGCTCGGTCCCCAATTCTTGGCCACAATTCTCAACTGGGACGACCGTTTGTCGGAGAACGAACTGGTGCTTGGCGTGAACGCCGGGTCGGAATACCGCGCCTATGTCCTGGCAGAATTCGGAAGCGCGTTACAGGTTATCGAAGATACGCTTGGCGGGATGCCGATCGTAGTTTTCCTTGAGCCGGGTACCGACTTTGGCCTGGCGTTTGAAGCGGCGGTGGATGGAGAACGGTTGTATTTTGCGGCCGAGGGGGATCAGATTATCGACTCAGAAGGAACTCGATGGGATATCTCAGGAAAGGCCATTAGCGGCCCGCAGGCCGGCTCGAATCTCACCTACGTAACTTCATTTGTCACCGAATGGTACGGGTGGGCAGCCTATCATCCCCAAAGTTCGATCTACGGCCAGTAACTCGCAAGAACAAGGCTAAGGCGACTGGATCCCCTATTCTCCCGCCCCCCATATCTGTATGGCACCCCCTTCGCCGGCACCCTTCAAAACGTAGGCCGCCAGATGGCTGCCATTGGGTGACATCGCCAGACCCAGGGTACGCACGACCCCTTCAAGCTCTTGCTCGAGCACGAGCTCTCCTTCCGGCAGGTTATAGATCCTCAGGCGATTAAACACGTCCATGGCCGCCAATAGGTCCCACTCGTCCGAAACCGCAAAATAGCGGAAGTTGAGCATTGGAAGATCGAGGACTGATTCTCCGGAATCGATCCGAAGGATCTTGATGCCCTCCGATGGCAGTCCACGGTTGACATGTAACATGATCCTGTCCGCTTGAGGGGATCCATAAAGCAGCTCTGCATGCTCGTCCCGAATCGGGACGGATCCGATTTTCTGACCTTCCAGATCGAATATCAGGACTTCTCTTCGATCGCGATCCTGTAAGGCCACCGCCTGCCCGCCCGGAAAAAGCAGGCCCGAATCGATACGCCCGGGAGAGCTGAAGCGGGAGATCTCTCCCCATCCATTTGGATCCCACAGGGCCACATTCCCGAAGTAGTCCACCGCAAAGTACAGATTTTCAGCTTGGAATCCGGCGTCGATGATGGTTGAAATTGGTGAGAGCTGCAGCTGTTGCACGGGTGCACCGCTCAGGGAATCCCACACTCGAATCAGGGGACCATCGTCCGCGACAATAGTGGATCCATCGGGGGACAGTGAGATCGTGATCGGCGGGTAGTTCTCGAACCCCGTGATCGCATCGAGGGTCTGATTGCGCTCCCAGTCGACGCGTTGGATTTGTAGCCCGGCCCCCGAATGAAGCAACACATCCTCGGTGGGTGAAAAGGCGAACCTGACTCCAAAATCGCTCCGGATGATCGGTATTTCAGCTTGTAGGGTCAATTTTCCGGCGACCAATAGTGGAGCCACCTCAACCGAAACAGGGCCTTGAGTGCTCGGCGGGTCGCGTTGGGCTGGAGCCTGCGTGGGAGGCCGGTCGGTGGGGAGCGCAGCCGCTGCGGTGGGCTTGCCGCTTGGGATGGCGGAGGCCTCTCGAATCTCAACCGGCGGTTCCGGGAGTACGGTTGCTTTCGTGCTCGTGCAGCCTCCGATTGCGCCTCCGATAGCCATCAGGGTTATGGCAATGCCTGTTTCTACCCTGCGTTTGCCCGTGTCTAATACGCCCCTATTACGGGGGTAGTACCGGGGTCCTGTTGCGTTTGAGCGGATCTGAGTTTTCATATAGTACTCCGGCACTACCCGAAACACTTTGAAAATTATCGTTCGCAGAAGCCTTTGGAATGGCTTCCTCTTAGGCATTACGCTGTCGGTGGCCGTGGTCGCGGTCGCCTGGGCTGGATTCACGGGGCCTAGCAGAACCACCACTAAAGACGTTCGGAATCCGAGTGGCGATCGCTGGTACTGTGATAAATCCGGATATCCGCGGGGTTGGTTCGCACCGGGCAATCCCTGCCCCGATGCAGGCGGATCACACCCCAGCGGCAACGCGCAGATGAGCGCGTTCGGTTGGCCCTCGCCGGGTGACTCCTGTGGCTGCCGCGAATCCTACACGACTCAAACAGTCAGCTTGCCTCCCGCAATCGTAAGCGGCTCCATGAGCTGCGCCTCGCCCGGCAATGATGGATGGTGTCGGGGGGGAACCTCCCTGGAACTCAGCGCCAACGAACCGCTCTCGGGAAAGGTCATAGAGAGTATCGAAGGCAATCCCGGCGGTCTGTTGTGCGATCCGGCCGATTCCGCTTCCGTTGCGTGTTCATATGCTGGTGGGGGCGAGGGTAACTTTACCATCGAATTCTGGGCGCTCTCATCCTACGGCGATACAAGCGAAAAGGCATCCGCGGAATGGAAAGCCGATGGCAGCCCCCCGAGCATCGACCTCAGACTGAGCGGGGGCTCAGCAGGAAATGGTGGCTGGTATCGCGGCGGCACGGTCGATGTGTCGGTGAGCGGTACGGATGCGATTTCGGGTGTTGCGGCTGCGGATGTTTCCGTCAATGGAGGCGGCTGGGCCGGCGGAGCGCAAGTGGGAGGCGACGGGGTTTACAACGTCCAGGCGCGAGTCGTCGATCGAGCTGGAAACGAGTCGACCGATTCGATACAGATTCGGATCGATGGAACGCCGCCAACCCTGATTCCCGAATTAAGTGGCACCCAAGGCCGGGACGGATGGTATGTCTCGCCGGTCAGCGTCTTCGCTTCTGCCTCGGACAGTCTCTCGGGAGTGTCAAAGATCGAGGTGAGCGATGGCGTGGGGGAATGGCAATCCGGGCCGCTCATGATTTCAGCCGACGGAACCTACACCCCTCGATACCGAGCGCAAGACGTTGCAGGAAACGAAAAGACGGCGGATGGGCCGACTATCAAAATAGATACGCAACCTCCCGAATCGGCGTTTATCAACCCTCCGAATGGTTCTGAGACGTGGGTATCCGGCGTCATCCCGTTAATCGGACAAAGCAGCGACCGCACTTCGGGGCTGGCGTCAGTGGAGATTTCCTACGACGAGGGCGAGAGCTGGGGCGTTGTAGAGCGAGCCGGCGGCAATTGGCAGGTGTCCTGGGATTCTTCGGATCTTCCCAACGGCACTTATGTCATTCTGGTTCGAGCTACCGACGTCGCCGGCAACCTGGAATCCACCGCTCGGATTACGTTGCGGGTCGACAATGTTCCTCCTTACGTCGACATCCCTGATATGTGGTTGGTAAGCGAAACGGGGAAATTGACCGTGGAAGAGGGCGGGATCGGATTAGGCGGCGTTGAAGTCGTAATCAGCAGCGGCGAAAACATTCTGCTCACCACTGAATATGATGGCTCGAGTGTGCCGCGGGCCGTGAATTGGAACGGCCGTATGCCAGATGGGAAGCTGGCAGGACCTGGCGAATATAGGGTCGTGGCAACTGCGTGGGACCGAGTCGGCAACCGGGCGAGCGATGTTGGCCGGATCATCGTCCCAGAGGTCGAGCTCGAGCTGGTTCCCGCGCCGCTGGCTCCAGCAGATACTATCCAGCCGAGAAATCTTAACTCAGAACCCGAGATCGCCATCTCGGAAGCGGGAATCGAGCAAATTCGTGCCCAACCCTGGATCTGGCCGGCGGTCGCATGGATCGGCTTGTTGTCGGCGGTGGGCGTGGCCAAAGTATCCGATCCTCGAGCGAAGGCACTCCGGTCACTGAGCGATGACATTTCGATGATCCGAAAATCGCTTGAGAAATAGGAGCAGGCATGCTTGAAGTTGTTCTGGCGGTTAGCGTACTGGCGGCAGTAGTGGTTGTGGGGGTGTTGATCTCGATCGGCAACGAGCGGCAGCGGAAGGCCATCGAGCAGCTGAGGGAGGATTTGCACGGCTGGGCGCTCCGGGACCTCGAGATCAAGCGAGAGACCGCCTCTCGCGAGATCCAGATTGTGGATCCCCTGGCATGGTTGAATGCCGCCGCTCAAAAGGCCACTGGGGTTGCCTGGGATTTGAGGGCGATCGCGAAAGTGCTGGACAATCCCGAAGCTATTGTGGTCACGGCTTCAGACGGCGGCTATCTGATGTTCTCTCCGGTTCAGCCAAGCCAGGTCAAGAAGCTGCTGAAGGGGCCGCACAGGCGGACCAAGACCGGACCGCTGCCCTCAGAATTTCGGATGGCGACCCGCGGCCGGACGAAGATGGAATCCTACGAACTTTCCGCGCTAAACGCCGGAATTTTCTTCGATCTCGAAGCCGAACGCGTCTGGCGCATGGTGGCAGATCGTCCGCTAAATTCCAATCGTCTCTGGCTGTACGAGTTTCCTGCAAGTTAGAGGCGCAGCGAGCAATTCCCCATACCCGCCGCAGCCTGCAGCGCAGGCGAAAATGCCGCAAGCAAGAATCGGGGAAAAGGGGCGGGTTTCGTTATCGCGTGCATCAAATTGCTTCTCGAAATCGCCGGGTCCTGCCCCGGTGATCACCGATCACCGCTCGGTCAGAATAAGATTGCGACGGACCGATGTCTGAAATAAATAAAACGCAATCACCTTGTGAAAAAGAGACCGCTGATCTCAGGCGGGCGATCGATGCATGGGTCGAGGCGGCCGAAGCGACCCGCGAATACCTGGTGAAGATGCCCTCGGATCCCACGGCACAGGTCGAACCTCTCCACCCGGATTTTTTCCGGCAGATGCAGGAAGCCCACGAACGCGAACGGACAGAGCGCATGCGCTACATACGCGCAAATAATAAGCTGTATGAATGTATGGAGCGCCACCATCTGATTAAGTAGATCGCCCCAGCGCTCTCCGGAAAAAAAGAGGGCGTTGACCCGGGTCAACGCCGTACTCATTTGGGGCGAGCGACGGGATTCGAACCCGCGGTCCCCGCAGCCACAGTGCGGTGCTTTACCACTAAGCTACGCTCGCCATGACGGATTGCTTGAGTTCGTATTCTACAGAGCGTCCCGGGCAGCGTCAAGGTGGGTCATGCTGACCCCTCAACAATCCCTCGTGCGAAGGCTGCGGCTTCGCCCCTAGGCACCGTTTGCTGTTTCCCCGACGCCAGATCTCGAATCGTGACAGTTTCAGCCGCAATTTCATCCGGGCCCAAAATAACGGCGACCCGCGCTCCGACGCGGTCGGCATACCTCAGCTGCTTGGCGAGTTTTGCGACCGTTGGATACCATTCCACTTCCAACCCAGAGCCTCGAAATTCGGTCGCCAGCTTCAGCGCGGGCATCAAGCCGCTATCATCGAAGGTCGTGACCAGAACTTTCGCGGGCCTTGAATCCAGAACGGGAGCAGCATTGTACTGCTCCAGCACCAAACGTAGGACCACGTCGCCCATCGCAAATCCGGTCCCGGGAACCGGATCCCCGCCCACCGCGGATACCAGATCGTCGTATCGGCCACCCCCGAAAATAGCGCGGAATTTAGAAGCAGAATCTCTGGCCTCAAAAACCGTGCCCGTGTAGTAATCCAGCCCGCGGATCACAGTCGGGTCATAAACAACATAATCTCCTACCCCAAGCGAGTCGGCCGCTTCAAAAAACCGCTCCAGCGGGGCCGAGCCGCGCCAGGCCTCCCGATCGTCGAGCAGCTTCCGTATCGCTTCGAGTTCCTTCGGGCTCAACCCTTCGGCCAGCGACCAATCCAGCCATTTGGCGGGAGACATGCGATCGCGGCGATCGATGAGGCGATAAACTAGCGCCCGCCGATCGGAACCGATCCCGATCTTGTCTAGCTGGGTTTCCGCCAGCCTTCGATCGTTTATCCGAATTCTGACCGCCTCTGGCGAGAGCCCCACTCCGCGCAGGAATTCTGCTCCGGCCGCCACAATCTCAGCATCGGCCTCAGGAGAGTCGATGCCAAGCAGATCGATGTTCCATTGAAAGAATTCCCGCGATCGCCCTCTTTGAGGGCGTTCGTAGCGCCAAAAGGGACCGAAGGACCACCAACGGATGGGGCGCGGCAGGGACTTGCTTTTGGCCCCCACCATACGTGCAAGGGAGGGAGTGAGCTCAGGTCGAAGCGCCACCATCTCCCCCGAGCGATCTTCGAATATGAAAGACTGATCCTTTACTAGCTCCTCGCCAGATTTGGCGGCGTACAGGCTCAGTCGCTCCAAAAAAGGCCCGTCGTATTCCTGGTAACCGAATCGTTCCGATGCCCCTCGGATTTTTGCGTATAACCATTGCCGGAAAGTCATGTCCTCGGGGAAGAAATCCCGAGTTCCTTTTACCGGGCGGATGGGTTCCATGACACGGCTCCTCGAATAACAAAAAAACGGCCGGGGCACCGCCCGCGCCGTTGATACCTAACGCGAAAATCGCAGGCCTAAGCGGTGGCCTCCAGAAGTTTTGCGGCTTGATGAGGGTACCTTTGTACGAACATCAAGCGGAGATTATAGCACCGCTCCTGGGAGGGCACCTATGCCTCCGGGATAATCAGTACCTGGCCCACAGATATCACGTTGGGATCGGTCACTCTCCGACCGTTGGCTCCTTTGACCTCCGCCAACGAAAGCCCAAAGGAGTTAGCAATTCCGGATAGAGTATCGCCCTCGGCCACAGTATAGGTGACGAAGTTTTGTAGAAGATCGTTGCCAGTGACCGCTCCCTTGCACGCCGGCTCAACGATACTCGAGCCCGCAGCCGCCAATTCCGGCATCTCCGGCAGGTTCGCGCTCTCGGGAAGAGCCCACACGAACACCCGGTCGAAGTGAATGTGCGCGAGCGCTTCGTCAAGCGTCTGGACCATGAAGCCCAGGTTGCCCTCCCGGAACGAGTCGTCGAATATAGTGCTCACCAGGTTGCCGTTGATGGCGAAACTCAGCCGCGGCCCGTTGGCGGTCACCGTCAGGCGGTCCCGCGCGTCTTGTGGCTCTCCCCGAATAGCCGCCGCCACTCCCTGGTCCAAAATGTCCATCCCGGCCAGTTGATTCTTGACCACCCGCCAGGCCCGCGATCGCGGGGAAATCAAGAAGGCGTAAAACTCCCCCTCGGCCTCGCGGACTACAAGGCCGTGCCGGTAATCGCCGTTTTCCGTACCGGTCTTCGCCGTAAAAATATCGACTTCGGCAATAAAGTTATTGAATGGAGCCTCGTGCCGGACCGCCAGACAATTTTCAGCGGAGGTCACCTGAACGTGATAGAAGTCCGTCGGGTGATAACCATAAAAGTATTCCTCCACGGGTTCAGCCGCTTGATACCAGCCGCTCGACACATCCGCGAATTCGTCGGTAAGGAGCAGGCTGCCATCGGGAACGATCTGCGCCGCGCTCGAAGCGCAGCGAAAACCAGCGTCTGAGATCATTGAGCTGGCATCCGGCTCGCCGATGAGGCGGCGGGTCATGTCGTTCAGAAAATTGTTGGCGCCGCCTTTTAATACGCGTAAACCTTCCTCAATCGGCAGGTAGGGTTTGTCGACCCACTCCCAGACGTTGCCAGCCATGTCGAACACGCGAAAGGTGCTTCGATTGTCAAGAATAGATCCGACCGCGTACGTGCCGCTGGAGGGAAGAGCCACGGCGGAGGCCTCCGCTCCCCACGGAAATGCCAGGCCGTCGCTACCCCTGGCGGCGACCTCCCACTCAGCCTCAGTGGGCAGACGTTTGCCATCCCACTCACAATACGCCTGCGCCTGATCCCAGGGGACCACTCGTACCGGATGGTCTGCCATTTGATTAGGAATATCTAGCTCTGCCCAATAGCGTGGCAGCGGTTGGCCGGTTGCAGCCAGGTAATCCGAAAAGGACGCATTTGAGATTTCAAATCGATCGATCCAATAGTCGCCTAAGTCGATGGCGCGATCCACTCCGATGGGATACGTTCCAGGTGGAATCGCGACCATGCCGAGCGAGGAGGGTAGTGAGAGTTGAGCCGCGGGAGTGGGCCCGGCTGTGGGGGGTTCGGCAACAGTGGCCACAACCGGGACCGTTGTGGCCGGGGCGACGTCAAACGTCGGAGTGGGGAGGGGGGCCGCGCCCCGTGTTCCAAAGAGGCCAGCTCGGCCCGCCGCGAGTCCCACGACAAACAGCAGTAGAACGCCGCCTACCACCCACCCCCAAGCGGGAATACGGTAGCCGCGCGATGGAGTTGGGGGTAAGGCCTCGCCCGATGGATCGGGTCCTATGGATCCAAGTGAGGCCGAATGGGACTGCAGGATCGCGGTCGCTGATTTGGAGACCTGCGGGGTCGGATCGCTGGCCAGCGTCGAAAGTGCCTCGTGCGCAGCGTGCGAGGCGCTCTTGTCCTCGCTCTCAAGGAGCCGTTCCAGCTCGCCGATCGCACCTTCACGCATCCAGGCTAACGGGCTGCCTAACGCTCCCTTGAGCTCCTCAGGTAGACCCGTGGGCTGAAGAACGGGATTGCTCGCTAAAATAAACGACTCAAGGTCGACGCTTGAAAATTTTCGTGGCATGGGACCCGTGGGGTCTTTGGACTGCGACTCGCGATATACGAATTCATACAACTCGTCGGCGCCGATATGTCCGTCGCTGTTTAAGTCGGCCTCACCCTCGGCTATGCCCACGCTAAGATACCGGGTTAGGGAGCCCGCAGCAGGATCGCCGATAACCTGTACGCCCTCTAAAGCACCCGTAATGATGTCGCTCGAGACGATGATAATGCGACCTCGCCGATCGCCTTCCAGGGCCTCTAAGATCCCCGAAGTGCTCCCGAGAACGTCGCGACCGCCGGAATAAACAGCCACGGTGGGACAGTCCAGAACGATGAGCTTTCTGCGTGAGCGAGTCCGATCGAGTTGATCGCGGATCAGGCGGAGCGGCAGCCCGGTCGCGTCGAGAACGTCGGACTGCGTGTCCGAGGCCGCCAGATACAGATCGCCAAACTGGTTTTGAAGTGCTGCTCCCACATAGTGGATCAAGACGACATCGTCCTCTTGCCGATCCTGGAAAAGGCGAGCAATCTGCTCGCGCAGAGTCTGCACATCCTTGTTAAGCAGCACCTGAACTTCGAAGCCGCCCGCCTTCGGCGAGCTGAGCACATCGGATAGCGACTCGAATTCGGCCTGGGGGCGCGGCAGCCCGGCTATCCCAGGATCGGTGTATTCAGAGTTCAGAATTAGCAGAGCAGAGCGTCTGGGCATTAACTGTGCGAGCGATCTTGGACTCGGCCTGGCTCGGCAGGCAATTTGTTAGATAGAACTCACCGACTTTGTTGTGGCGAACGGACGCTTAGGTTTGAAACTCTAGCAACCGCATTTTAGATCAGGCGGGTGCGATTTGTAAATAGGGTGCAAAAGATTATTGGGAGCGGAAGATGTCGATCGAGAATGCGAGATCGAGGGCCTCTGAGTCGCTCACCAGCTGAACGATCCGCGATTGGAGCTCGCGTTCGAGCGTGAGATTCGATTCCAGGCCGAATCCTGAGATGTCGCCTACGGTATCAACTCCCAATATCTGGCGAAGTGTTTCGCGAATGTCGAACAGGAGGTCCGCGAGGTCGCCGGCGCGGTCCGCGATTTCAATACCCGTTTCGCCCGAACCACCACGTTGAATTTCCGCCCGCGATGCGCCTTCAGAGGCGGCTCGTAGGAGCAGGACGTACGGAACGACACCCACCTTATCGCCTGGGTTCACCGCGATACCGTTTCCATCCCAATCGAAATAAAGTTCACCCATTCGACCTTCAACGATGTTGAGACTATGTTCTGAATGCTCCTTGACATAGGCTAGATCGCCTCTCTGGATCCCGTCCAGAACGAATCCAGAATGTGTATTAAAATGGCCCGCTTGGAGCGGCAGCCAGGATCTCAAGTTGGCAAGCACCGGCTTTTCGCCCTTCTCTTGATCGGCTAGTTGAATCAGCTCGGCGACCGCCGGATCGAAATTTCCCTCGAAGACGCTCGTCGTAGGCGCGGTCAAAACACTGCCCTCGTCTTCCAAACTCACTACAAACTTAGTGTAGACGGACAGGAGGTTTCGGCCTTCGGAGTCCGAGTAAGAGATCAGCAATTCGCCGCCTACCGCATTTACCGTGCCTTCTAAGTTCAGGTGGAGGGGTGGGACACCCCCAGCCCCCAGTAACCAGGCATGGTAGGACTGCCCGGCGGGCGCGGCTTCAACCCCCGGAATCTGAGCCTCCAAATCGCCGTCCCGCACGATAACGGCCGCGATCGGGCCGATCTCCACCGCCGGAGCGCTGGTCGCTGATTCCGAGACCCCGGTCGAAGTTTGAGCAACGGCCTCGGTCGCTAGCGACCCAACCGATTCGGTCTGGACCGGGGCGGCCGTGGGGTCCTCGGAGGAACCTCCCACGATCTGCCCGCCGACTACCACCCCGCCTACCAAAACGATTGCGCCGACCACGATCCCCGCAATCAATGTCAGCGATGGCCGCAATTTTCGCGCGGGTGCGCTTGGGGCTGGGATTTCGCTGGACGGTGCGGGGGCGGCGGATACCGCGGTTACGGCCGGTGAGGGCGGGCTGGCGACGGTTCGCGATTTCGTGGCCACTTTGAAATCTGCCGCCAGTTCCCCCGCCTGCTGAAAACGAGCCTCTCTATCCTTGGCCAGCGCCTTTTCGACCACGCGTTGAATCGCGGGAGAAACATTCGGAACGATCGGAGGGGGCTCGTGGACGTGTTTGAATAATATCGAGGCTGGAGTGTCAGTTTCAGGATTGAAGGGCAGCTTTCCAGCCAGGACCTCGTACAGGATGATCCCAAGGGCATAAATATCGGAGCGGCGATCTACCGCTTCGCCACGAACCTGTTCGGGACTCATGTAGGCGGGGGTTCCCAGGATGGTTCCAGAGATGGTCGGCGTGGATGAGGTCGCGATCCGTGCGACGCCAAAGTCGGTCAGTACCGGCTCGACATCTGCCGCGAGCGGCATTTCGGGTCGGATTGGGGTGTCGCCGGAGCGCAGAATGATGTTGGCCGGCTTGACATCTCGGTGGACGATCTGGCGGTCATGAGCATAATCCAGAGCGCTCGTCAAATAGTTCATTATGTGGCTGACCGTGTCCAAAGGCAGGGTATGCCCCTTCGCGTGAAGCGCGCTGAGGTATTCGTTAAGCGGCATCCCTACTAGCAATTCCATCACGATGTAGGGCCGGTCTTCAATCACATCGAAGTCGAAGACCTGAACTATGTTGGGATGGCGAAGAGCGGCAACGGCTTGCGCCTCATCGCGAAAGCGGCGACGGAGATCCGCGTTGACCGTCATATGCTGGTGAAGAATTTTTACCGCCATCGGCCGATTCAGCGTCGTGTGACGGCCGACATATACGTCCGCCATGCCCCCACGTCCGATAAGCTTTTCGATCCGCACCTTTGAAAGGACGCGGCCGGTCCAGTCTTCCACCTTATTTTTTCCTCATGGAAATGCGACTATCTGGGGACTGCGCCACGTGGCGCGCTTGCAGCAGGCTCACTCCGAGCGAAGGATATCGAATCCCCCACCTTCAGTTCGCCCCCGCGAATGACCCGGGCCAATATGCCACGTCTCCCCCGAATGTCCGCGCTCAAACCAGCCTGCAAATCGTCAAGCATCGAGCACGGTTCACAATCGCCTGTCACCGCTAAAAGGGTCTCGCCGATGGTCAATTCATCGTTTGGGGAAAGGGCGGAGAGTTCAAACGCTTCGAGCGTCACGTTTTCTCTCACGTCGCCGGGCCGGATCCCAAAATTGTCAAGAGTTTCCAGGTCGATAAGGAGCACCTGACGACTTTTTCGCCCGAAGGAGACATCTCCCACGAAGCCCTTGCCTGAAATCGCGGTCACCGCCACGACCTCCGTCATCGGCTCTCCGTGTCCCCGCTTGAGAAATAGGTTCGCTACTCTGCCCACTGAAAAACGCGCCCAAGTATAGCATGTGAGGCGCTTTGGCCCTTCTGCATGGTATTCTTGGTCAGCCTCGAGAGACCGTCTTGGCGCTACTCCCCAGCCTCACACTCCTATTAAGTTCCCTGGTACTCATTTCGCTTCGCGGCCGCGGGTCTCGGTCCGTGTCGGTTATCGGAGCGGGATTGGCGCTTTCAGCAATCCTGGCGCTTTACCAGCGGTTGCCCTCAGTTTCAAGCATCGCTCTGTGGCGCCCGAGCGGGCTATTCGATTCGGGATTCCTATTCAGAATGGATGATACCGTCTGGCCCTTTATGCTGCTCGGGTCGGCAGTGGTGCTTTCCGAAGCGCTGCTCGACGGGCGAAGTGCGATGCGACTGGTATACGGAGCTTTAGCTCTCGCTGCAATCGCGGCCGGGAATCTCCTGACCCTAACGATGCTCTGGACATCGTTGATCGTTCTTGAGACTGCGCTTCGGCTCACAGCCAGGGTCGATCTGGGGCGGGTCTTGGGTACGTCTGGGGCACAATTTATGGGGGTTTTGGCTGCCATGGCCGCGGGATTTCTTGGAGAAGAGGGGACGGTACTTCTGGGGCTGGCCATGTTAATACGTTCTCTGGGGGGAATGGGGTTACGGTCCGCATCGAGCCTGGCGGTCCTGGCGCCCCTGGGAGCGATAGCGGCGATCAGCCGGTTTTCATCTCCGACCGCGGCACTTCCATGGATCGCAGGCACAGTTATTTTAGTCGGGCTTGTTCAATCTCTGTTCTATAAATCACGGCTCAGTTTGTTCGCCCTGGCCCTGACGGCTGCCGGTTTCATGGCACCGCCCGCGGCACGGACCGCGGTCTGGGTAGCCGTTGCGGCGGTGCTGGTGGCGACGGTCGGCTTCTATCACGCCAATGGGTTCCGCTTTGGATGGGTGAGCGTCGCAGCGATTCCGTTTGCCTTCTTCGCTGCGCCGTCAGGTCCGGTGGTATGGATACTCGCGACGCTTTCGACGACAGCACTGGCAGCTATTTCCGGATTGCAGTCGCGAAGCAGCGAGGGTGCGGTGCGTAGCCGGCTGGTGGCCGGCTCGATCGTGGTGCTTTTTGCGGCCGCGGCCCTGGCCCTATCAAGCTCTGGCTGGTTGCTTAATCTGAGCGGCGCAGTTGCCGCTGGGCTCGGCCTTGTGGCCGGTTACGCAATCGGCCGGGCCCATCCCACAATAATTAAAGCGCGGCTGCCGACCCGCCTGCCGATAGCGGCCGCGCGGCGGGTGGGCGGGGCGGTATTGGACTCCTTGGCCGCAGGCGTCCGTACAACGGCGGACGTGCTCGAGGGCGAGAGCGCCGTGTTGTGGATATTGTTGGTACTCCTGATTGTGATCATCGGGCTCCAAATGGCATGAACTGGATTCCATTACTTTTGGTGGCGGCCACGGCCACCGCGCTCGTTGTCGTCGAGCGACCCGGGATTCAGATTGGGATTCTGGCGATCCAATACTCTTCCGTAGCCTGGCTCACTTCGCTGGCGTTACCGCCACAGGTCGCAGCGGTCAAGCTTGTGGCGGGCCTGATCGCTTGCGGAATTCTGGCGCTTACCGTGGCGAAGAGCCGCCCTGCGGCCGAGTCTGCCTCCGGTATAGCGGGTAGGGCCTTTCGAGCGATTGCGGGGATTCTGATCATGGCGGCCGCACTTGGCATTGGTCAGTCAAATTGGATGAGAGTGCCCGACATCCGGCCGGAGGCTATCATGGCCGCCGCCATACTGATGTCGATGGGATTGCTTCAACTCGGCTTGTTTCGGAACCCCCTGCGAGTGTCTATCGGTATCATCACATTGCTTAGTGGATTCGAAATTGCGTACAGCGTGATTGAACCGGCGCTGGCGATCCTGGCGCTGCTCGCCAGCGTGCACATCGGGCTGGCAATTGTCGTCAGCTACCTGTCGCTTGAGGCGGAGCCGCCTGACGTTGTCGAGGGTAGCGAGTGAGCGCACCCGCACTGATATTCGTCCTGATATCCGTTTTGGTCGTGGCAACCCTCGGCCTCAGGCGCAGATCGTTCTTGCCCTTTGCACTCGCCGGCGTCTCCTCGGGCCTAATCGGACTGTTTGTTTTGTATGCTCCGCTGGATCAGGCTATCTCACTGCTTGGGATTCCGTTGAGGCTCGCTAGCAGCTGGGAAATTCTTGGCAGGCCCCTGAGCCTCGATCCACAGGACAGAGCGGGAGTCGGTTTTCTTTTTCTGGTGGGGTCCCTGTTTTTCGGATTGGGCTGGGCGGTGGCGCCCGGCCGGTCATTCGTTCCTGGTGGTCTCATAGCTCTGGGATTACTGGCCGGGGCGTTGACGGTTGAACCTTTCCTTTTCGCGGCCATTTTTCTTGAGCTGGCCGCTATGGCGTGTGTGCTCATATTGATCCCACCGGGCGCTCGGAGTGAGCGGGGAGCGCTGAATCTGCTGGTCCTGTACTCGATGGCAATGATGGCCATCCTCTTCACCGGCTGGCTGCTAGAAAACGTTGGGGTAACGAGCGTGACGCCGGAGCTGGCGTTGCGAGTCATTTTGTTGCTGGGTTTGGGTTTCGTTATTCTCCTTTTTGTCCCTCCGTTTCACTACTGGCTCCCCAGCATCGCCCATCGAGTCAATCCGTACTCACTCGCCTTTGTTGCCATTATTCTTCAAAGCTCAGGGATGTTCTTCCTGCTGCGATTCCTGGATAACTTTGCATGGATGCGCGCCGATCCTCGGGTATCTGCCGCGATTCAGGCCGCGGGGGGATTGATGATCGTTTATGGAACTCTCGTGGCCGTCACGCAGACCTCATTTCCTAAGATCGCCGCGTATGTATTGTTGGCTGACATTGGAGTATCCCTTATCGCCGTCGGCTCAGGATTGACGATTGGAACCGAGATCGCCATGGGTCTGACGGGCGTACGGGTCATCAGTCTGGCACTGTGGGCTCTGGGCTCTGCCTCGATGTCCAGAACTGGATATGCGAGAGGTGCGGGCCGAAAAGCTCCGTTCTCCACCGCTGGGGGACTTGTCGGCCTGCTGAGTCTGGCAGGTTTACCGTTGACGGCCGGGTTTCCATGGCGTTGGGCATTGCTGGATAATCTTTCGGAAGGCTCCCGCTTCAGCATGCTCCTGATGATATTCAGCATGCTGGCGATCTTGTGGGCTGTGCTCCGCTGGACGCATTTTTTCTTCGAGTCGGGAACGACTGAAAGGGATGATGTCGAAAAGTCGCCGTCGACGCTGGCCGTGGCACTCATGGCCGGCGCGTGTTTGTTGCTTGGATTCTTCCCCCAGTTGGCAACCCCATGGGTCGCACAAGCCATGGCAGGATTGCCTAATCTGAAGCCCTGATTTCGTCGTGAACCCCCTTCAGGGGCCGCATGCTATACTCGCAAAAGTGCACATTCAGGGCGCGGTTGCGCTTGAAAATTCCGGGAGGACCGTTGGAGACTGAGCAAATCGACAAGAGAGTGAGCTGGCTGGACGAGCAGCGGCGTAAAGACGCGGAGGAGCTGACTCGACTGGAGGAGAGGCTCGGGGCGCTTGACCACTCCGCCAAACAAAACTCTCGGCAGTTGCAAGATCTTTCGGGCGAAGTCGCTCGAATTTCCGCACTCGAGGCCCGGATCCTTCAATATGATGAGACGATCGCAAATCATCGGGCTGAGATCTTGCAGCAACTTGAGACGCAGGGCGAGAGGCGGATCGCGCGGGAAAAGCAGCTGGAATCATTGCGGAAAATTGATCAAAAGAAAGTTATAGAAGAAGTCGACGGTTTGAAGGTAAAACTCCAGGAGTTGGACCGGATCAACGAATCGCTCGATACGCGCATGCATGAAGAGCTGCGAATCAGTCGGTCGCTGGACGGGATCGAGAAGAAGATGGACCAGACCGGCAAAGCCGTCGAACAAGAAAACCGTTCCGTCGTTAGGATCACAGAAGCCCAAGATCGAGACAACCAGCGCATAAACGAGTTGGAGAGCCGAGCCTCATCCGCAGTGCGGAGCGTAGATGAGCTGCGCGCGCGGTTCGACTCCTCCGAGGACCAGATCCGCAAGCTGACAACCCAAGCCGGCTTGCTCGAGGGGAGTGAAAAGGAGCTTCGTCAGTCCCAGACCCTGTGGACCGAGCAGCAATCTGCACGGCTGGCCGAGTTTGAGCGTTCCTGGAATGTGTGGGAAAAGCGGTTTACAGAGTTCGAACTTCAATCGGACGATCTGAAGCAGCGGATTGAGGCATACGATGAGACCCATCGTGGGCTTCGGTTGTTGCGGGATGAGCTTGAAAGTATCATCGAGAAGATCGACCGTCGTATCGCGGAAGTGAGCGAGATCCAAAGATTGAGCGAAGGCAGATTTAAGCAGGAGTGGTCAACTTTTCAAGCGGACGAACAGAAGCGCTGGAGCAGTTACAAGCTCAGTTCTGAGGAACAGTGGAAGGAGCATGACCGCCAGCACAAACCCATATCGAAGCAGCTAGAGGAACTACAGGGCCGCCTCGAAACCATGCTTCTCGACGTGGAGAATTTGGATCAATCGAGCGCAGGGAGGATTAAAGATCTCGTGGATCTTGTACAGGAGTGGGGTGCTGAGCTGCGAAACGCGGATACATAGATGACTGATTAACCGATGCGCGTAATTGGAACGGCAGGTCATGTAGATCACGGAAAGTCTACTCTGGTGCAAGCCCTGACGGGGATCGATCCGGATCGGTTGCGCGAAGAAAAAGAACGTCAAATGACCATCGACCTCGGCTTCGCCTGGACTACGTTGCCGAGTGGAGCTGGCCTGGGATTCGTGGATGTCCCAGGCCATCGTGATTTTATTGAGAATATGTTGGCCGGGGTGGGCGGAATCGATGCCGCCCTGCTCGTGATTGCGGCGGATGAAGGCATCATGCCTCAGACTCGGGAGCATCTGGCAATTTTGGACCTCTTGGAGATCAATGGTTTGATTGTTGCCCTCAGCCGTGTCGATCTAGTCTCCGATACAGAATGGGTCGACCTGGTCGAAGAGGAAACGGCCGCGCTGTTGGAGGGCACCCGATTCGCTGGAGCTCCGATGGTGCGTGTGTCGGCCGTGACCGGGGAAGGGCTGCCCCAGCTTCTAGAAGTTATGGACAGTGTGCTGCAATCCTCTAAGCCTCGACCGAATACCCAAAGACCGAGGCTGCCAATCGATCGGGCATTTACAATCGCTGGTTTTGGGACGGTCGTGACCGGGACACTAATTGATGGCCAGCTCAAGAAGGGGGATCAAGTCGAACTTCTACCGCGGGGACTGATTGCGCGGGTCAGAGGCCTCCAAACGCATAAAGAAAATGTCGAGGTAGCGGAACCCGGAAGTCGGGTTGCGGCCAATATCACTGGGGCAAGTGTCGATCAAATCGAGCGAGGGGATGTTATGGCATTGCCAGGTACGGATGTGCCGACTTCCAGAATCGACGTGAAATTTCGCGTGGTCGAACCCAGCGTTGTTGCGATCCGCCACAATGCAAAGGTCAAGTTCTTCTCTGGCTCCGCACAACGCATGGCCCGTGTGCGTTTGCTTCAGAAGACGCCGCTCAAGGGAGGCGAAAATGGGTGGCTGCAGCTCGAGCTCGAGCGTCCGGTCGTCGTCAGGCGTGGAGATCATTTCATTCTCCGCCAGCCGTCTCCCGGGGCTACGCTCGGGGGCGGAAGTATCGCGGACCCCCACCCGGTGAGACGCCACAAACGAAAGGACGCCGCCGTCATCGAGGGGCTTGAACGTCTGGTCAGCGGCGTACCCGAGCAGGTACTGCTGGCCTCTATCGCCGGCCAGGTGCCGGTACTTCTGAAAGATGCCGCGCAGGAGGCTGGAATGTCGCTTTCATCGGCCGCCGACGAAGTGCTGCGGCTTCAGAGCACGCAAGCCCTCGTCCTCCTGAATGAGCAGGCGCCGCAGTTGGACTGGACCGCTCTGAGCGCGGCGACCTGGGAAAAATATGTGACCCGGGCCCGAGATCTGCTCGCGGATTATCACCAAGCCCATCCGCTGCGAGGCGGGATTCCAGTTGAGGAATTCCGCAATCGGCTGGGGCACTCAGGAAGAGATTTATTGGAAGCCCTCGCCGAACGACGCGTCATTGACAGAATTGGAAATCGAGTGCGCCTGCCGGGTTTTGAGATCGCATATTCGGCGGATCAGGCGCGAAGTGTTCAATCCCTCATGGACCGCTTTACCGACAGTCCTTACAGCCCGCCGACCTTGAAGGAAAGCAGAAATTCCGTCGGGGCTGAGCTGCTGGAGGGGCTGATCGAGGGCGGACAATTGGTCAAAGTGGGGGAGGGCGTGGTATTTGAGGGAGAGGCTTACATCGAAATGAGAGATCGCGTCACCGAGCAACTTCGAGCGGACGGCGAAATTACGATCGCACAGGTTCGAGACATGTTCGGCACATCGCGTAAGTACGCGCTGGCCCTCATGGAACAGCTCGACTCGATCGGGTTGACTTATCGCCAAGGCGATGCTCGTCGCCTTGTGCGCGCCCAGCCGGACTGACTGAGCGGGTACGACGACGAGCATCGTCGCCTTGTGCGTGCCCAGCCGGACTGACTGAGCGGGTACGACGACGAGCATCGTCGCCTGGTGCGTGCCGGGCCGTGCGAAGCTATTGAGGTCGAGTGGGCGCTTCGGCTCGCCGAGCGGCACCCAGATCTCGCACGTATTCCTGTGAAGTGCTGGTCGGCTCGTATCCGAGAGCGGAGAAGAAAGCCAGGACCTCAGTGCGCACTACGTCTGCCCGAAAGACAAGCTTGGCGCGTTCTGCTTGCACCGCCCAGATTTCACCGGCTGTCATCAGCCGGCGGCCCACCCCTTCTCTGCGATGCGGGGCAGAGACGATCAGATCGAGCAGTTCGACACCTTCCTCGTGGGCCAGCCCGTGTGTCACCCTAAAATGCGCATAACCAATGAGTATTTCCGCATCTAACGCAAGAAAGAATCGATCGTCATCTGGCAACAGGGCCAATCTCCCTCTCAAATCGTCGAGGTTTATCTCCGCATATTCGGATCGCAGAAGGGTGAC
The DNA here is from genome assembly GCA_022561385.1 of Chloroflexota bacterium. GTDB lineage: Bacteria > Chloroflexota > Anaerolineae > Anaerolineales > E44-bin32 > JADFRG01. The sequence goes on along the minus strand of JADFRG010000002.1, from coordinate 19,100 downwards.
GAGCTGTTGTAGATAGGCATCTGGTGGGTGGCGGGTTCGGACGATTTGCAGTTCCATGATTCGTTAGGTAAGCAACTGCGCGCCGACAAACTTGGGCGCGCCGCGTATGAAGGCCTCCCCCGACATCTCGCGCTTGCCGGAAGGTTGGACCCTGTCCAAAACCAGCAATCCCTGGCGAGTGCCGATTGCGGGCGTGCGATTGACCAGCGCAATTTCCCCCGCAATTGTGTGGTTGTGTGGGACGGTGTGCGCACGTTTGACTGCTAATCTTCGGTCGTCCCATTGAATGTAAGTACCGGGCCAGGGATCGAAAGCGCGTATTTGTCTGGCCAAATGTTCGGCGGTTTCCTGAAGATCGAGCGCACCGTCGGTCTTCTTTAGAAGCGGGGCGTAGGTCGAAAGAGTTTCGTCCTGAGGCACCGGAGTCAGCTCGCGCGAGAGATAACCAGGGAGCGACTCGATGAGCAGTTCCGCACCCAAGTGGGATAGGCGCATTGTCAGCGCACCCCCGGTTTCATCCTGCTCAATTCTGACTTTTCGCTGGCTGAGGATGGGGCCGGTGTCGAGGCCGGCATCCATCTGCATGATGGTGACGCCGGATTGTTTGTCTCCGCTTAGAATCGCGGATTGAATGGGAGCCGCACCTCGCCAACGTGGCAGCAGAGACGCATGAACGTTCAGGCTTCCGTTCTCGGATTGGTCGAGCAGACTTTGAGGCAAGATTTGGCCATACGCGGCAACCACTACCAGCTCAGGCTGAAGCCCGGCAATATGTGAGATCACTTCGGCGTCGCGGAGGCGATGCGGCTGTAGCACAGGAATTCCCGCCTCGACCGCGAAAACCTTTGTGGCGGGCGGCCTGCTTGCTCTGCCGCGACCCGCTGGCCGGTCAGGCTGGCAGATCAGCGCCACGACGGAATACTGCTCAGATAGTGTTTTAAGAGTTGGTACGGCAAACGCCGGCGAACCCATGAACACGACCCGCATGCCCCAATGCTAGCATACGCGCCCGGCGAACTCCGAGCAACCGCGGCCACGGTAAGGGGTTGTACAAATCGATCTAGCAGTATCATTGTCAAGGAACAAACCCGAGTGAAGCAACTACCAGGAGGTTAATAGTGAGCGAAAAACCGAAGGAAGATGCTGGAGTATCAAGTGACGACAAGTTGGTGGTGTTACTGGCCTATGTTCTGACGCCGCTCGCGCCGATCGTAATCCTGTTGATGGAAGACAAGAAAAGTCGGCCTTTTATTCGTGCCCACAATGCACAAGCTCTGATTTGGGGGATTGTCGTTCTAATTGTCTCCGTACCTTCGTCCATCTGCCTGTTTATACCCACAGTCCTGATGTGGGGCGCCGGAGTCTATTGGGGATTCAAGGCCTATCAAGGGGAGTATGTCAACATTCCAGTGATCACGGATTTCGCCAAGAAACAGGGCTGGGCGTAGCTCACCCAGAAATGACGCGAGGGCGGCCCGCGGCAACGTGGGCCGCTTTTGATATATACCCAAAGCCGGTCACCCACCGATGATTGAGAAACGCTGGATAGGCCCTGAACCCGCGAGAAGCGAGCTTGTCTCAGGGCTTACTGCCCCGCAGCTCGCCATTTTAGAACGCCGGGGGCTGAACACCGAGCGAAAGATCGAAGCATTCATGGATCGGCACTACGGACAGGAGACGGATCCGTTTCAACTGAGAGACATGGACCGGGCCGTGGATCGACTGGAGGCCGCTCGGGCGGGCGAGGAGCGGGTGGTTGTTTTCGGAGACTATGATGCAGATGGCACAACTGCCACCGCATTGCTGACGCGAGTGCTTAGCTCGCTGGGCCTGGACACCGGATGGTATATCCCGAACCGGTTTACGGAGGGATACGGCCTGAACCCAAACGCCTTGGCCGAACTGCGCAAAGCCGGCGCGGCGGTGGTTGTAACCGTTGATTGCGGCATTCGTTCGAATGAGGTTGTTGAATCTGCCAACGCGTTAGGCCTGGATCTCATCATCACGGATCATCATCTTCCGGGACCCGAGCTGCCACCCGCGGTCGCAGTGATCAATCCAAATCGCAAGGATGACCCATACCCATTTAAAGGATTATCAGGGGTAGGACTTGCTTACAAACTCGCCGAGGGACTCGTTCAATCCTCGGGCGGCGAGGATCTAGAGCAATATCTGGACCTGGTTGCAGTAGGTACGGTCGCCGACCTGGCGCCGCTGATCGATGAAAACCGAAGCCTGGTCGGTGCGGGAATAGAGGTCCTAAACGACGCCGCGCGCCCTGGCCTTCGAGCCCTTTCCGAATTTGCTGGCTACAGTCAGGGATCGATTACGTCCTCGTCGATAGGGTTCGGCCTGGGGCCGCGTCTCAACGCTGCGGGCCGACTGGCCGATGCGGGCGTGGCAGTGGGTCTGCTGCTTGCGACGGACGGATCGGAGGCCTGGGAACACGCGGGAACCCTGGATCGGCTCAACCGAGAGCGTCAACAGTTGACCATCGAGACCCTGGAACGCGCCCGAACGATCGCCCTAGAAGAATCCCAGTCGGAGGACCTGCTGGTAGTTGCGGATGAAGAGTTTCATGAAGGCGTGTTAGGCCTGGTTGCGGGCAGACTGGTCGAAGAATTCTATCGGCCGGTCCTGGTGGCCCGGATTGAGGGGGATGTGCTGCGCGGTTCCGCTCGCAGCATCCCTGAGTTCCATATCACGGAGGCGCTGCAGGCGTGTGATGATCTCTTGCTGCGGTTCGGTGGACACGCGCAAGCTGCAGGGTTCTCTCTCCGTGTTACGGACCGTCAAGCGTTCGTGGACCGCATCTCTGAGCTGGCCGCCGACCGGTTGGCCGGTCTCGAGCTCAGGCCCAGCCTGGTCATCGACGCCAACGTGGATTTTGACCAATTGGATGATGACTTCATGGCATTTATCGATCGGTTGCAACCCTGCGGCCAGGGAAATCCTTATCCGCTGCTCTCCACGTCAAGCGTTGAGGTGCGTTCCAAACGGACGGTGGGTCAGGGGGGCCGACATCTCAAATTAACTGTGCGCCAGGCTGGAAGGGTCTTCGACGCGATTGCCTTTGGCTTCGGGGATCAGGCTGGGGCTCTGCCGGACCGGCTGGAGCTGGCGTACAGACTGGAGCGAAACGAGTTCAGGGGAGCGGTGAGCCTGCAGCTCAACGTCCAAGATCTTCGGCCGCTTTAATCATCAATCCATAAAGCGGTACTTCAACAGAGCCCAGACCGCCGCGAAAGCGTCCCGCAGCCCTATTTTCTTCCCCTCAGAATATTCGCGCGGGTTGAAAGAAATCGGAACTTCAAAGATCCGCACCTTTTTCTTGAGCAGCTTGGCGGTGATCTCCGGTTCGAAATCGAAGCGATCGGAGCGGATAACGATGCTTTGAATTACTTCCCGACGAAAAAGCTTGTATCCGGTTTCCATGTCGGTCAGGATGGAGTTGTAGAGCACGTTGGTCATCAAGGTGAGCAGATTATTGGCCACCATATGCCAGAACATGGTCGAACGGCGAGGACCACCGAGAAAACGCGAACCGTATACGACATCTGCTTTGCCCTCCTCGATCGGCAGCAGCATATTGGCAACATCGCGCGGATCGTATTCCAGGTCTGCATCCTGGACCAGCACGAGGTCGGTTTCTACCTTTGCGAAGCCCGTGCGAAGCGCGGCGCCTTTTCCCTGATTGTGGTTATGGAGATGAAGCTCCAGGAGCGGATTGTTGCCGACCATTCCTTGAAGCAATTCCCGGGTCCCGTCAGTGGAGGCGTCGTCGACAATAATGATGCGATGCGCCAGCCCAGTATCCTCCACATTTCGGAGGATTTGCTCCACCGTGGCTCGCTCATTGAACACTGGCACAAGGAAAGTTAGGTCCATTTCGGGTATTTTACAGAGCCTCGGGAATGGGAGCAACCGACGATTTGCTACGGGTACTTACGGCGTATATAATCTGAGACATGACCCTCCCGCGTACCTCAGCCCGAGTCATTCGGACCGCGGACATGCCGACCACCGGCAGTCTACGTTATGTTCCACCGGCCATCAATAAGATAGAAGATACCGGTCTGTCGCAACTGTGGCTGCAGGATCTAGCGCTTAAAATCCTCTACTTCAGGGGTTATCTGACCGGCTTCAAGGTATCCGAAGCCATGGCGCTTCCGTATGCGGGTCTGACCGACCTGATCTTGGAAGCTCTGAAGCGCGAGAAGTTCGTGGAAGTGAAGGCGCAGGTCGGTATCGGCGAAGGGGCCTACCAGTACGGTATCACGGAGGCCGGGATTGCCCGCGCCCGAGAGGCGCTGGAGCGGAGCCAATACGCGGGCCCGGCGCCGGTGCCATTAGCCGTCTACAACGAGGCTATCGACCGCCAGAGCCGCAGCCGACCCACAGTGAATCCGAAGAGCATGAAACGAGCACTTGAGGATCTGATCCTATCTGAGACAACCTTTAACCAGATCGGACCGGCGGTCAATTCAGGCGCTTCTATCTTCCTGTACGGTCCGCCAGGCAATGGAAAAACGACCATTGCCCGCGCCATCGGGCGGTTGCTTCTCCTGGAAGATATGACGATCCCGTACGCCATCGATATCGACGGCCAGGTTGTAAAGCTCTACGATTCTGTGAATCATGAGCTGTCGCCGGATATTGAGGAAGAGACCGATGGCAGAGGGACCGGCGCGTTGAAGGTTGATCCGCGCTGGGTCAAGATCCGCCGGCCGTTTATCGTGGCAGGGGGCGAGCTGACGATGGATGGGCTAGATCTCGTATTCGATGACGTCAACAAGTTCTATGAGGCCCCATTCCAGGTAAAGGCTAACGGCGGTGTATTCCTCATCGACGACTTCGGCCGGCAGCAAGTTCGGCCGCGTGATCTCCTGAATCGTTGGATCGTGCCGCTGGAGAACCGCATCGATTTCCTGACCTTACACACCGGCCGCAAGGTCGAAGTTCCGTTCGATGTGCTCGTGGTCTTCTCGACTAATCTACCTCCCAAAGACCTAGTGGACGAGGCCTTCCTGAGAAGGCTGCGTCACAAGATTGAGGTTGCAGATCCCTCTTATGAAGCCTATCGCGAGATCTTCAAGCGCACGGCCGCAAAGAAAGGTATCCCGTACTCCGATCGCGGCCTGGCCTACATGCTCCAGGAATGGTATATCAAGCGCAACCGAAAACTCCGGGCTTCGCACCCGCGCGACATTTGTGACCAGATTCTGGACATCTCCCGCTACCTCGGCGTAGAGCCGGTGATGAGCAAGGAGTTGATCGACCGGGCCGCCGAGGCGTATTTTGTGGACCTGTAGGCTCCGGAGCCAGCCACAGCCATGCCCCGCACAAGGCGGGGCGTCTTGTTTTTTGCCATGGCAACGTTAATAAAAGACCTCGAAGCAGGCACCGAACTGGAATGCGCGATAGACGAAATAATCTGCTTCTGTTTGGCGAGGCAGATCCACGATGGGGACGTCGTAGCGCTGGGCCTGGCCACTCCCCTCGGAGCTGTGGCGGCACTCTTTGCGCGCAAGATGCACGCGCCTGAAATCTACATCGCCTCTGCCATCGCGACCTCGATCACGCTTGATCCACCCGAACTGAGTCTTACGGATGCGGAGGGGCGGTGGATCGAGGCCGCGCTCAACACCTCGGGATTCGTGACCGGTGCCGCCGATTATCTGCCCGCCGTGAAGCCGAGGGAGTTTTTCCGTCCCGGCCAGGTTGACCAGCATGGAAATACCAACAATATCGCGATCGGCAAAAACTATCGGCGTCCCCGCCTTCGCATGCCGGGTGTGGGTGGGATACCGGATGTGTCGGTTTTCATGAGCCAGATGAGTTTGTATGTGCCCAGGCATTCGCGCATGGTATTTAGAAAGAAACTCGACTTTATTTCTGGGCTTGGCCACAGCGAAGGTAGAAATGCCGGGTCCGGCCCCCAATATCTGGTTTCGGACCTGGGTCAGTTTGATTTTGCGGGTGGCAACATGCGTCTCACCCACCTTCATCCGGGTGTAAATATCGATCGGGTGGTGGCTAAGACCGAATTCGAGCTCGCCATCGCAGATGATCTCCAAACAACGGCTTTGCCGAACGATCGGCAGCTTAGAATATTGAGGAGGGAGATCGACCCGTTGGGCTTACGTAAGCTCGAGATGCTTACGGGCCGAGCGCGCCGCGCCGCACTGCGCGCGATTATTGAACAGGATGTTCAATCTTAAGATTGGTAGACATTCTCCCTGGTCGGATGCACTCAATCTTCTGGGTGAGTGATGAGAACCACCACATACATTTTTCTCCTACTGCTCGCGGTCGTATCGGCATTTGCGCCGCTGCCTCAGGGCGACCCGGCGGAATCGCTTCTGGCGCAAATGGCGCCCGAGGAACGCGTCGGGCAGCTTTTTCTCCTCACGTTTGACGGCTCGCGCCTCGATACCGACGATCCAATCCTGAATCTGATCCGCGACAACCATATTTCCGGAGTCGTACTTCGATCGGGAAACGATAATTTTTCCGGTCCGGAAAATACGCTTCGGTTGGTAAAGGAACTCATCACATCGCTGCAATCCACTGAATACCAGGCTTCGCTCCCGCAAACCGGAGCTGAGGTTGAGGTCGAGTCGAGAGCTTATATACCCTTGCTGATAGGAGTAATTCAGGAAGGCAACGGGCCAGAATATTCCGAGATTATGTCCGGCCTGTCGCCGATGCCCTCGCAAATGGCGCTTGGAGCAACCTGGAACCCCGAGCTCTCCCGTGCGGCGGGCGCGGTCCTTGGAATGGAATTAAGCGCTATGGGATTCAACATGCTGCTTGGGCCCTCGTTGGACGTTTTAGAAGACCCGCAGCAGCTGGATCTGGGCGACATCGGCGTGAGGTCATTTGGGGGAGATCCCTATTGGGTCGGTCTGCTGGGCAAGGCTTTTGTCGAGGGCGTCCACGAGGGTTCTGACGGGAGAATCGGCGTGATCGCCAAACACTTTCCGGGGGTGGGTGGAAGCGACCGACCCATTGAAGAGGAAGCTTCCACGGTCAGGAAATCCTTGGTGCAATTGCAGCAAATCGAGCTGGCGCCGTTTTTTGCAGTGACCGACGGCTCACCGGGCGAGGCACCTGGCATCGCAGACGGACTTCTTTCGGCTCATATCCGATACCAGGGGTTTCAGGGAAACATTCGAGATACCACTCGGCCGATTGGCCTTGACCCGGATGCATTTGGTCAGCTGATGGCCTCTGAGCCATTTGCCGCATGGCGGGCGGGCGGCGGCGTCACGGTCAGTGGTCCTCTGGGCTCGGGTGCCCTGCGCCGATTTTACGAGTCCCTCGGCCAGACCTACAGGGGGCACCTTGTGGCGCGGGACGCATTCTTAACCGGTAATGATTTGCTGTATCTGTCTGAGTTTGTATCGGATGGCGATCCAGACCAGCTGACTACGGTTCAGGATACCCTGAGTTTTTTCGCCGAAAAGTACCGTGACGATGCCATCTTCGCTCAAACTGTTGACGAGGCCGTGTTGCGAATTCTCCGCTTCAAGCTTCGGCTTTATGGTGGAGAATTCGACCCGGAGAGCGTCCTGCAGACGGTAGACCTGCTAGAAGGCATCGGTCAATCGAATATCGCCCTTCAGGTGGCTCGGGAGGGCGCTACCTTGCTCAGCCCGTCGGTAACGGAGCTGCCAAATCTGATTGAAGGGCCGCCGCAGATCGGAGACCGCATGCTCTTCATCTCCGATGTTCGCAACTATGCCCAATGTAGCAGGTGCGAAACCTTCCAGGATGTCGGGCTTACGGAGCTAGAGGAGACGATCCTGGCTCTCTACGGAACTGGGGCGGCCGGCCAGGTAGGTGCCTGGAATTCGACCTCGCTCTCGATGGCCGATCTCTCTTTCTTCCTGGGGGATGCCCCGCCCTCCGTTCCATCCGTTCCGCTCCTCGCGCCGGACGACGTCGAACGGCTGATGCGACCCGCGGACTGGCTGATTTTTGTGACCCTCAAAGAGGATCCGAACATATTCGGCTCGAACGCCCTAAGGCGGCTGTTGGACAGCCGACCCGATTTAGTCCGAAACAAACGGGTTGTTGTTTTCTCGATGGACGTACCCTACGACCTCAGTGCCACCGATATCAGCAAAATTGATCTCTACTATTCGTTATTCGGGAAAACCACATCCTTTGTGGATGTGGCCGCGCGGCTGCTCTTTCAGGAATTATCGGCGCCCGGTTCCTCCCCGGTAAGTGTTCCCGGCGTGGGATACGACCTAATAGAAGTGACCTCGCCGGATCCGGATCAGCTGATCAGCCTCTCCATCCTTGGGAGAGGTGAGGAGGACGAAGCGGCACAGGGATATGCCGTGGGCGATATCGTGGAGCTGGCCACCGGTGTGATCTTCGATCACAACGGGAATCCCGTTCCCGATGGGACCCCCGTGGAGTTCATCTTGTCGTATCAGGGAGAGGCCACGAGCTCCGTTCTTAACTCCGTGACGGCGGGCGGATCTGCGTTGATATCCGTCACGCTGGACCGTCTGGGAGTGTTGATGCTGGAGGCCTTGAGCGAGCCGGCGAGATTTTCTGAACTCCTACAACTGAATGTTCAGGAAGGGATCGTCACGGTGATCATCCCTACCACGGCGCCGACGGCGGCGCCCACGCCCTCGGTCACACCGGAGCAGGAAACGCCGACCCCCGAGTCCGATTCGCCGGGAGGGGCGCCTCCGGAGCAAGCCTCACCTTCGATCGGTCTGGGTGAACTGGCGCTCGCCATACCGGGAGTCGTTGTCGCCGCCGCGTTAGGCTACGCGCTTATTGCTCCAGAAGAGCCCGATCGTACCCGCATCGGTCTCATGATTGTGGTCGGGGGCCTCACCGGCTACAACTACGTTGCACTTGGATTTCCAGGCAGCCAGGTGGTGATCCGGTCGCTGGGCCTGTATTCTGGGGTGGCGATGGCGGTGGTGTTTGCTTCTGCGGCGAGCCTGATTGCATATCTGGGGCGGCGCAGGTCAGTACAGTGAGGCGAATATCGCAGTGAGAAGTAGCGCGATGACCGCCCCGGCCAACCAACGATCCAAGCTTGAGTCAAAAGCAAGCCCGGGCACCGCGGAGGTGCGTGGTGCGGCCGGTTTTCCGCTAGTTAACGCCTGACGAAACGATGCCGCGTTGTCCGGGCGCTCGTCTGGATGAAGTGCCATTCCCCACAGGACGGCCGCCTCGAGCTCAGGTCCAATTTTCGTATTGATCTCGCTGGGCGGTTTCAGCCCATGGGGACGCAGGAAGCGCTGTTTGGCCTCCAGGGGCGGCTGATTGGTCAGCAGATGATACAGGGTGGCGCTAAGTGCGTAGAGATCGCTCCGCGCGTCGGTATGTCCGGTGTCGCCCCCATATTGCTCGAGGGGTGTGTAGGTCGCGGTTCCGCGTCCCTGAATGATCGTGACAGTTATCTCGTCTGGAACCAACTGTTTGACGAGGCCAAAATCCACAAGCTTGATCAGCCCATTCGGTGTGAGCTTTAGATTGCTGGGTTTAATATCCCGGTGAATCACGGGCGGGTCCTGACCGTGCATGTACTCGAGCGCCTCCGAGATTTGCACTGCCCAGGCTAAAACATCTTCCAGAGGCAGGAACTCGGACTTCCGCCGAGACTTGTCCATCAACGACTTCAAATCGTCTCCCGGCACGTAGTCCATGACCAGGTAGTCACGCTCGTCTTCGGTGAAAAAGTCGGATACTTTCGGGAGATTCGGATGATCCAGCTGAGCCAAAACTGAGGCCTCTCGATAGAACTGATCCCGCCCCTGGGCGCGCACCTGTTCCGGCAAGTCGCGCGCCTGATGCACCTCCTTGATGGCACATATGCGCCCGGAGAGCCGGTTGTCTTCGGCAAGGTAGATCGATCCCATTCCACCACGGCCGATCACCTTGGTAACGATATACCGCTCACGAAGCGTCCTGCCAGACTTTACCGGTGCAATCATATTTTATGGGGAGCGACGGTCAGCCGGAATCCCTTAAGAGTCATTATACTCAGCGGTAGAATTTCGGCATCTTAGAGGGCGATGAAGGATGAGTTAGGCGAGTTTCCCGTTCTGGTAGCCCAGACCGGAAAGCTGGATGGCGGTCGGTGGGTTCTCGATTCTGAAGAGCTGATCATCGGCCGCGGCAAGGATTGTGGCCTGATCGTCCCCGACCGCCAGGTGTCCAGGCACCATGCGCGCATTCGACATACCGAACGCGGGTATCTTCTGGAGGACCTGGGCAGCAAAAACGGGACCCACCTGAACGGCACGGAAGTGACGGAAGCGGTCTTGCTGCAGGACGGAGATGAGATTCAGATCGCGTTGGCGATGAAGCTTATTTATGTGGGGCTCGAGGCCACCATCCCTCTCAAATCAGCGGACCTCTCCCGGTTAGGGCTGGGCCGGTTGCGTATGGACCGGGAGGCCCATCGGGTATGGTTGGGTTCGGTCGAAATCGAGCCACCGCTCTCTCCACCGCAGTTCAGGCTGCTGGGATTAATGTACGAAAATCCGGATCGAGTGGTGACTCGAAACCAGATCGTCGAAGGAGTATGGCCGGATTCGGTGAGCGAGGGAGTATCGGAACAGGCCATTGATGCCCTCGTCCGAAGGTTACGAGAGCGGCTTAGCGAAGGGGATCCTGACCACGGCTACGTGACGACGGTGCGTGGGCATGGCTTTCGCCTGAACAATCCGATCTAGATTGCGACCGAGCGGCCTCGAACGAGATGAGGCGGGGCTGAGTCACAAGCGCGCGACCGAGGTACTTATTCGGTCGCGCGCTTGTTATTTTAGGTGGAGATGGCGGGAATCGAACCCGCGTCCGAAGGCTTAGGTAACCAGGTGTCTACAAGCTTAGCCGATCTATTATGTTCTCGCCGCCGGGAGCCCGATCGGAAGGGCTCACCATTGGCCAGCCGCTAGGACCCGAAAGTCCGTCTTTCGCAGGTTTAGGGGCTTCCCCTGCGGCACCCCGACTTTTTGCCGCCTACACCGTACCCGGCCGAGGGCGGTTACGGGAGGCGAGCCCTCTTAGCGAGGGCCAGCTCTAGCTCGCTCCTTTACGCAGCAAGCGGCAGAGCCGCATAGTTTGTGCGATTGGCACTTGTTTTTGTACGCTGATTTATCGAGCTCGGCGCCTCTCGGCTTGCAACCCAGTTCCAACCCCCTTCGTCGATGCCGATCATCCCCGAAACTTGAGTATAACATGCGGGACAATATGCCGACTTATAACACGGGTAGGGGGTCTGCCCTGTAGCCAATGCGCATAGCCACTAATAACCCCTTCACCCACACAGGCCATGTATTTTTTATTTTTCCGACAACAAATCAAGCGGCTATGCGCAATTGACATAATCTTAGTCTGAATTTGGAGTGGTAATTGTCTACGCTCTCTGGGGAAGGTGGAGCCGGTGGCTCAACGCCTGCGCCGGAAAGCCCGCTGCATTTCTCTCTGCGCTTCGCGCTCCGCGATTTGACGCCGCTTGTCATACTTGCGCTTTCCTTTGGCCAATGCGATCTCGAGTTTTGCCAAGCCGTGGGTGAGGTACATCTGGATCGGGATGAGGGTGTAACCGCGCTGCTTTATCTTGACCCTCATCTGATCCAATTCGCGCCGATGGAGAAGTAGCTTGCGGCGCCGGCGCGGCTCGTGATTTCGCTGGCTAGCCGGCTCGTAGGCGGCAATATGCGCGTTTAACAACCACGCTTCGCCTGATTCGATGTTGACATGCGCCTCACTGAGGCTGACCTGTCCGGCGCGGACGGCCTTGATTTCCGAGCCAAGTAATGAGATTCCCGCCTCAAACCGCTCCTCGAGCACAAAATCGCGTGCGGCTTTGCGGTTCCTGGCGACGATTCGTTTGCTCACAGTCAGATTCCTACAGCTTATGTTTCCGGGGCAGCAGTGAGTATATCCCTCACGAATAAACCAGCGTAACATTGCGCCAATGCAGGGTGGTGACAATAATTGGACCTGCCCAGGGCTCTCTGGGTCGCAGATTAGGGGTTGCCTTGTGAAGAGCGAAACTCAAGTGGATGATGGTGCCACTCTGCTGATTGTGGAGGACGATCCGGCCATGCTGGTTGCCTTCCGGGATATCCTGGAGCGCGAGGGATATGTGGTCAGCACCGCCACGAACGGCACGGATGCCCTGGCTGCGCTCCAAAAAGATAACCCAGATTTGATCATGTCAGACATCTCCATGCCGGGTATGGACGGAGTGGAGCTCTACAAGGCCGTACGTCAGAGTCCAAATGGAGCCGCTATTCCTTTCATCTTTGTGACCGCTCGTGGCACTCGTGAAGATATCTTTGCGGCCAAAGCGCTCGGGGTAGACGACTACATCACCAAGCCGGTGACCAGCCATGAGCTGCTGGCGGCCGTCAGAGCTCGGCTGCAGCGCTCAGATGAGTTGATGCTCATTCAGCTCAAGGCGGTCCTGCGCGCCATGGCCAACGCCATAGAAGCACGCGCCGGGGAATACACGTTGCGCCACGTCGAGGCCGTCAACGCCTACACCCAGGCGCTCGGTCTCGAGCTGGATTGGACTCAAGACGACCTGGATGCTCTCGAATTCGGCGCGATCCTGCACGACGTGGGCAAGATTGGAGTTCCTGAGAAGGTGCTCTCCAAGACCGGACCGCTGAACGAGGACGAGTGGGCCGAGATGCGCATGCACACCATTTTCGGCGCGCACATGATCGAGGGAAATCCCTACCTGGAATCCGCGCTCCCGGTAGTTCGCCACCACCATGAGCGGTGGGATGGTGGCGGCTATCCCGACCAGCTTGCGGGTGGGGACATCCCAATCGGTGCCCGCTTGCTCGCAGTGGCCGACACCTTTCACGCCATGACCTCAGACCGACCCTACCGGGCGGCTCTGTCCCCTCAGGAAGCGTTTCAGGAGATCCTTTCTCAATCCGGACAGCAGTTTGATCCCGCGATGGTGCAAGCCTTTGAGAGCTGCTGGCATCGCGGAGATATTGCCAAGATCCACAAGAGTGTTCAATCGATCGCAGAAGAAGACAGCATTATTATCGCGGCGTAAGCGCTTGAGCGGTTGGACCGTCCCCTTTTACCCACTTTAGGGCCCGAAATTCGCCTGGCTGAACTCACCTTCTTGTAAATCGCGAGGCCGTCTCGCTCCGCACGCACTCATCACGAACCGCGACGCCGGTGTGGGGCGCTGCCCGGGCGTCCGGGGCCCGCCAGAATATCACGGAAAGCAACCAGCGTAGCCGGATCGTCCTCCACGACCAGAAAAGTGGCCCTGTCATCCATTTGAGTTCTGGCATCATACGGGTACCCCCGTGGTAGGGAAGGGCATTTCCAGTGGCGTTGACGAGGAAAAACACGGGTCGCAGGTGCTCAGTCAGGCAGCCGACGACATTCTTCATAATTTCCTTCGAAATCTGACAACGCGGGGAGGTGTTTGACTCGCGGGGGATTGTCCCTATAATTCTGTATGGTTATGATAAGTTCTATTATCGCAAACATGCTGTAGGCGCAGGGAGGTGCGAAATGACAAACTTTCGCGAATCTTTTCCTGGGGCTAACATAAGCCCGGAATGAATACAACAAGCGTCCACGACACGCTGACGGCTTATCTCGATGGTGTTGCGATGTCTCGCAGCCCAAACACTGCGCGTACCTACAGGAACGCCGTGAACGCGTTCAGCGCAAGTTTGCGGGATCAAGGACGGGATCCGGAGGCCACCGACGTCCGGGATGTGTCGGAGAACTGGATCGTCGATTTCGTACGCCACCTAGCTCCGTACTCGCCCGCCAGTGAGAGACTGTACCTGACGGCCCTGACCGGATGGTACGAATACCTGGCCGCAGAAAGACGGGCCGAGATCAATCTGCCCCGGCTTCGCCTGCTCATACGCCGCCGAGCGAGGCGGCCCGGCCAGCGCCTGCCACAATTTCCTCGCCAGGACATCGAGGCCATCCTGGAATACGCCAAGACCTTGAAGGGCGCTGACGATGCGGATGAGCGCGATTGGCTGCGCGCCCTGCGTGACCGTGCCTTACTCTTTACCCTTGCCGACACCGGATTACGCGTTCATGAGGCCGTCGGCCTGCGTCGCGGAGACATCGATTGGAACGAGGGCCGCGCGATCCTGATCGGAAAAGGCAATCGCGAGGCGGTAGTGCGCTTCTCCAGCCGCACTTTGCGCTACATGAAGGACTATCTCGACCGCCGGTCAACTCTGGACGGCGCCTCGGGTCGCCCGATGAGCGCCCTGCCGATGTCTGCCCGCCACGACAAAGGCGCCGGAAGGCGTGTTCTCCCAATCTCCACCACGACCGCCCGCTCTATCGTGCACGCGCGCGCGCGTGAAGCGTTAGGCGACCGGCAAAGTGCCGTAATCACGCCGCATTCCTTCCGGCACTACTTTGTCACTACCGTTTTACGTGGATCTGGAGGTAATCTAAAACTGGCGCAGGAGCTCGCCCGCCATAAGAGCATCGCCGTCACGCAGCGCTACGCCCATCTCTCGGACAACGAGCTGGACCGCGGCTACCACGAGATTTTCGAGGACGATTCGCCGTAGGATTCGACTAATCCAAGCGTTCTCAACCAGATTCGGTCTTAGCTTGCCCCGAATCGTTTTCAGCCCAATCCCCGTTTAGGGATGGATGGCTGTAATCGGGTATCATTTCCCCCGAAAAAGTTGAATAAATGAATGGCTATACGCATGTCAGGTGCGGTTAAGAGGGCTCAAGAGGTTTATTTATCGACCAATAACTCGGCCAGCAGCTGAACCGGGTGCTGGGCCACGACTCCGGTCCCATCCCGTATCTGAGCTCTGCATGACATTCCGGGCGCCACGATTTGGACCCCGTCCTGCGTATCGATCGCACGACGGACGGCCGGGAACAGCTCCAATTCCCCGATCTTCTGAGAGATATCGTAGTGCTCGGATTCATAACCAAACGAGCCCGCCATTCCACAACAGCCGGATGGAATTTCCTCTACCGTAAGACCGGTGGCCCTCAACATTTCCAGGGTCGCCTGGCTGCCGATCAGCGACTTGGTATGGCAGTGGTTGTGCAACACGATGCGATCTTCCCCCGGCTTGAACGCCAGCCGATCGGCCAGGTTCTCCGCCACGAAAAACTCTTCAATTAAGATTGCGGCATCGGCAACATCCATTGCAGATGGATCGTCCGGAAGTAGATCCGGGTACTCGTCCCTCAGGGCAGAAATACAGGAGGGCTCCAGTCCAACAATTTTCGCCCCACTTCGGGCGTACGGTGCAAGCGCGCGCACGTTGCGCATCGCGTTCGCTTTCGCGCGCCCCAACATCCCTTTGGAGATCAGCGGCCGTCCACAACAGACCTGTCCAGGGACCAGGGTGACCTCGTAACCGGCCGCGCCCAGAAGATCAACGGCGGCTTCCCCAATCTCTGGGTTATTGAACTCGGTATAAGTGTCCAGAAACAGCACCACCTGCGCGCCGGACTTCCCCTCCCGCGTACGCGCAAACGGCCTGCGCGCGAACGACGTGCTGAAGCGCCTTGACGCCAGCGCCGGCAAGGTGCGCTGGGGCGAAATATTCAGGGTCTGGCCCAGCAACCATCGAAAAAGCCTTGTTCGACCCGCGAAATTAATAAGTCCCGCCATAGGCTGCACGACCTTGAAAATTCTGGCAATCTCGCCAAACAACCGGCTCCTCAGAGGCAATCCGTGGACCGAATGATATTGGCCCAGAAATTCCGCTTTCAAGCGCGACATGTCCACCTGCGTCGGACACTCCGCTTTGCAGCCTTTGCACTCGATGCAGAGGTCCAAGATCTCGTAGATCTCGTGGCTGCTCAATGCATCGGAGGGCAATCCACCTGAAATCGCGGCCCGCAGCGCGTTCGCCCGACCCCGCGTCGAATGCCTCTCGTCCAGCGTCGCCTGGAACGATGGGCACATGACTCCGCCCGCTTTTCGGCAGATGCCTACGCCGGAGCAGGCCTCGACCGCGCCTACGAAACCGCCTTGACTCTTGAACGCGAAAACCGTTTCGGGCTCCACCGTCCTGTAGCTGGGTCCGTAGCGCAGGTTTGTGTCCATGCGGGAGTCCCCATTCGCCGGCTCGACGACCTTGCCCGGATTCAGGATGCCCGCTGGGTCAAACGCCTGTTTGATCTCACCGAAGGCCTGCATGAGCTCGGTACCGAAAAGCTGGGCATTGTATTCGGTGTGTGAAAGCCCGTCACCGTGTTCCCCGGATATGCTGCCCCCCATTCGGACCGCCAGGTCCACGATCGCGTCCGCGATAGTTCGCATCTGCTGGACGCCTTCGGCGGTTTTCAGATCGACCAGTGGTCGCATGTGGAGGCACCCGGCCGAGGCATGTGCGTACCATTCTCCATAGGTTCCGTTTTCTTTCAGGATGCGGTCTGCTTCCTTGACGTAACGGCTCAGCTGCTCGACCGGAACCGCGACATCTTCCATAAAGGTGATGGGCTTGGCATCTCCGGGCACCGACATCAGTAATCCGAGACCGGCTTTGCGCACGGCCCAAAGATCGGCTTGTTCTGCCGGATCCGACAAGGTTCGACCGTCTCTCCCGAGTTGCTGGGCCGCGGCCTGTGCCTCCGACTGGGTATTCCCGGTGTACTCGACCACGAGCAACGCGGCCGGGTCCCCATCCACAAAGCCCAATCGTCGCGCATAGGCGGGAACGGCACGCGCGCGTTCGATCAGCGTGCGCGGGATCAATTCAACCGCCGCCGGCTCGGTTTCCAGGATGGCGGGCGTGTAGTCGCAGGCCTGCACCACGCTGTCGAATTCCAGCACAACCAACGTGGTGTACCGCGGCCGAGGGACCAGACGAACTTCGGCTCTGCGCAGGATCGCCAGAGTTCCCTCCGATCCGCACAGGAGCGGGGCCAGGTTGAACTCGGACGGAGGCGGGTAATCCCCCTGATACCACGCTGCGGGCCGATCGGGAGTGTAACCGGTCAGGTAGTTCAAGCTGTAGCCCGAGGACCGCCGCCAGGTGCGCGGCCATCGTTCCACCACCGCCTCTGCGTATTTGCTCTTCACGGCAAGTGCTGCGCCGTAGATTTTGGCCTCGAGACCTGAATTTTCCGCTCTTTGCCGGGCCGCCACCAAACTCATTTCCTCGAAACGTGCGGCCGAACCGTCGGCTAAGACGGTGTCGACCGCGAGCACGTGGTCGACCGTCATGCCATACCGGATGGAATGTGCGCCCGTGGCATTCGTTCCGATCATCCCGCCAAAGGTGGCCCGATCGGCCGAAGCGGGGTCCGGCCCGTACATGAGGCCCAGTTTCGCCGCGGCCGCATTCAGCTGAGTACATACGACGCCCGGGCCCACCTCTGCCGTGCGAGACTCGGGATCGATCTGATAGATCTGAGCCAGATGTACGGAACAATCTACAATCAAAGCCTCGCCCACCGCGGCTCCTGAGAGGCTGGTCCCGGCCCCTCTCGGCAGCAGTGGAATCCCCAAATTCGCGGCGGTTTCCACCACCGAGAAGAGGTCCTCCTCGGTTTCAGGCAGCACTACCCCGAGTGGGGTGATTTTGTGAATGGACGCGTCGGTGGAATAAATTGATCGAGTGTAACGGTCGAACCTGACTTCCCCGCGTATTTTCTCCTTCAGCAGCCCCTGAAGCTCCGCATACGCGCGGGGGTCAACCAAGCGCGGATTCCTCGAGGTCCTCTCGATAAGGCTTGAATGCCCATGCCAGACGTCGAGGTAAGCGCCCCTCCATCTTCACAACCCCATCGACATGTTGCTCAAGCTCAACGAGCCCGTGTTCATGAAACATGCTGATCAGTCGGCCCTGCTCGTACGGCAGCTGGACCCTCACCGGCACCATCACGATGTAGAGTTCGTTTTCAATGGCAGCCAGTAATTCCGGCATCCCCTCTCCGGTGAGGGCCGAGATCGGAACCGCCTCCGGGAATGCCGGCTTGCCATTCGGCAGTACATCGATCTTGTTTGCGGCAGTCAGGAGTGGCAACGTGTCGGCCCCAATGTCCCGCAGCGTCTCGATCACGCTCCTGGCCTGCGCCGCCGCATCCGCGTGCGAAATATCGATTACGTGAAGCAGTAGATCTGCCTCCGAGATCTCCTCCAGCGTAGCCTGGAAGGCGGCCACCAGCGTTGTGGGCAGCTTTTGGATGAAACCCACTGTGTCAGTGACCAGGATCGCCTTGCCGCCCGGCAGCTCAGCCCGGCGGGTGGTGGGATCCAGCGTGGCGAAGAGTTGGTTCGCTACGAAAACTCCTCCGTCGGTCAGCTGGTTGAGCAGTGTGGATTTGCCGGCATTTGTGTATCCGACCAGGGCTACGATGGGAATCTGAGAGTGGCGGCGTCTGGATCGGTACCGACCACGGTGGGCTCGCAGCTTCTCTATTTCGCCCTTCAGATGGTGAATGCGCCTGCTGATCTCCCGCTTATCAACTTCCAGCTGCGTCTCGCCGGGTCCACGCAGGCCGACCCCGCCTGCCGCGCCCGTGCGCCCCGCTCCACCGCCGGCTTGCCTGGCCAAGTGCGTCCAGGCTCTGGTTAACCTGGGGAGTCTATATTCATACTGGGCCAATTCGACCTGGAGCGCGCCCTCCCGGGTGCGAGCGTGTTGTGCAAACACGTCGAGGATGAGTGCCGTGCGATCCAGGACCCGCACCTCCTCATCAAATTCCTTTTCTAACTCGCGTTGATGGCGAGGCGACAGCTCCTCGTCAAAGAGCACGACGTCTGCCAACGTCTCCTCTGCCAGCGCCCTTATCTCCTTGACCTTGCCCGACCCAACATAGGTCTTCGGATCTGGCTTTTGGAGCCGCTGCCTGGACTCTCCGACCACCGATAACCCGGCGCTGTCCGCCAGCAGCGCAAGCTCCTTGAGCGAGCTATCCAGGGAGAGGATGGAATCCGTTCCCCGGAGCTCCACACCGACGAGCAGCGCCCGCTCCCGCGGTCCACCCGTGGGCAACGCATGTTTTCCCATAACGTCATTATAGCTGGGGCGATGGAATCGGGCTGCGAAGATCGGCCGGCCTCGAAAAGAGGCCACAAATTCAGGCAGTCATATGCGAGCTAGGGACATTCG
>JADFRG010000069.1 GCA_022561385.1 Chloroflexota bacterium | reverse complement strand
ATATATCCGGTTGCTCCTGTTACGAAAACTTTCATTTCAAGTTTTTCCTTTCATACATAACATAGGGGGCTGTCGCGTATCACTCCGACGTCGATGTTCAGGTTTATTGGGCCTCCAAATCCTGCCGCGGGGCGCGCCTTGCAGATCCTATGGCGGTAATCGAAAAGAATGCGAGGCCTAAAAGCAACGAAATCCCGCCGGCGACGGCAAAAGCACCGGAGAGACCTTCTTGTGAAACAATGGGTTGGATCGCAATGGGTGAGAGGAACTGCCCCAGGAAGAACGCGGTAGTCAAGCCACCTACGGCTTTGCCGCGCGTAGCGGAGGGAATGATGGTGAGCAGCCACAGGTTAAAGTTCGGCAGCATGAGACCGATACCTATACCCACTCCCACCAGTCCTACAAGGATGCCAATATAACTGGATGACACAGCGATGATCACCGAGCCGAGGCCGATGGTTAGAAAAACCAGTGCGTTAATGCCGTGGAAGGATAGGCGCTCATTGAGGCGTGGATAAAGCAATGAAACGATGCCAGCGACCAGCGCCGACAACGCCAGAGCCAGTCCAATCTGACTGCTGTTGATGCCGCCCAGATCCGTCATAAGGAAAGGCAATAACACGGGCCCGATGAAGAACACAAGCATGCCAACAAAGGCGAATACATAGATAAACGCAACACGCCGATAAGGCAGCGCGGCCGTGTCGCCCCGAGTTTTCTGCCCGCCTGCTGCTCGCTCAATCTCAGGCTCTGCAACAGCAAAGAGCAGGCCGAGCAATACGCCGAAGGCGTAAAGATATAGTAGGTACGTAAATCGCCAGCCTATATCCGCCAATATTCCGCTTACGAGCAGGAACACCGCGCCGCCAAAAGCCATGACCGCGGCCTGATATCCCAGGAACTTGCTGAGTTTGCGGCCGGAGAAATAATCGGCGATCAGCGTGGTAAATCCGCTCGCCGTGCCGGCGACCGCCAGGCCCAAAAGCGCTCGGCCGACCAAAATGCCATAAAGCGAACCCAACACATAACCCGACGTTCCAGCCAAGCCGTACAGGATCACAGACACGACCAACACAGGCTTACGCCCCCATCGGTCGAGCAGGAGACCTGAGAATGGCGCGCCAATGGCGGTAAATAGGGCGGGGACTGTCAACATCAGCCTGACCAAGAACTCGGCATTGGGTATGTCCTGGAAGGCAAGGCTCATCTGCGGCAGCGCCGTGGAAAGGCCCGCCCCAGCCAGCACCGTCATGGCACTGCCCAGCAAGAGCGTTGCATTCCGAATTTGGATGGTTTTGCTGATTAACATTTCAAGTTTCCCAACAGGTTATGCAACTAAGTCGGCTAAATAAATGCTCAAGAAAAGACAGCTAATTCCCCTCCGTAAGGTTTTGATACACCTGTAGAAGAAGGCGTCGGAGCAAGATTCGTTCATCTGTGGTCAGATTGGCCATGCTGATACTTTCGAGCTCGGCCCACACATTGCGAACCGGCTCGCGCAAATTGTGGCCTTCCTGCGTGAGGAATATTCGAGATACACGTCCATCTTCGCTATCTTGGCGGCGCTTGACCAATCCCGCCGCTTCCAATCGATCTAACATCCGGCTGGCCGTTGCGGGCTGCACGTGCACTAGCTCTGCCATCTCCGACAAGTTAAGCCCGTCGCTCCGCCACAGCTGCAGCAAAAACATCTCCTGGCCAACATACAGGTCGATGGCCGCGAGCAATTCTGCTGCCTTGTTGCGATGTGTCTTACACACATGCGCCAACAAATATCCTGTGCTTTCAGTAATTGCTTCCTGTTCCATCTTCTGGTCGCCCATTATTTGTTTAGCCGGCTAAAGAAGTATAGCGCACTCTGTGCAGGCGGGGGTTCATTCTGTTTAGCGCTTAGGCAAATTTGGGCGGCCGCTGGGCTAGCCCCGCGTTGATATTCTCGGCACAGCCATGCCTCGTCCTCGTTCATCCCAAGCTCAGTGACTTCCAGCCTTTGCCCGGCCACAAAGTTGTACGAGTCGACCACCAGTTGGAGGACACATTCCAGTTCGTCAAACGTCTGGGGCATGTAAATCATCACAAGCCCCGCCACGCCCAACCCATCAGCGGTGGGTTGGGGTTTAGCCTAACCGCCCTCAAAAGCTCGATCGAGCGGAAGCGAGGAGTGCGGGCTTCGATCTGTATGGATATGGGCAAACTCACGCCCAAGAAAATCCGAGGGTGAGCAATATTTGCGAATAGCACTGATCCGATCGGACAGTAGGGCTGCTCTTGGTTTTCGTTGGACGCCATCCCAGGCGATCCGACACTAGGGACGCTGAGCTTCTTTCAGGCTTCCCGAGCGTTGCTTCAACACTGTCGCGAATCGGATCGTTTGGTTAGCCGGAGGCTTGTTTTTTCCTCCGGACCATCTTACCGAGACCGAGAGTCAACCACCCGACCACCACCATCAACAAGGCGGGAATGTAGAGAGGACCGATCGAGAATCCGGCCAGAATCGTGAGCATCAGAGCCGATGCGCTCGCGATGGCAAGTGCGACAAGGCGATTTCTCAAAGCAAGGTACGCAGTTGAGGAATAGAGTAGGGCAAATATGAGAAGGACAACAACACCCCAAACTCCTTGAACCTCATACCAAGAGGCTTGCCTGCTCAGCTCCTCGATAGTTTGGCTCCCATTCGCGCTCGTGGTCGCCACAACTTCTTGGATTGTTGTGGGGGACAGGAGAAAATAAATGCTGGCTCCGATCGCCAATAAGGCCGCGAGCAGAAAAGGTATTCGATATAGTCTGTCGATGGTTTGCATCTATGATCGAATCGGATTCCAAAAACGCTAATCTGGCCTCGGCTGTTCGCCAAGGGTGCCGGTCACGGTAATCCGCATGCCCGCACGTGAAATTTCGAGCGTGATCCTCTCTCCGATTTCAAGACTCTGCACGAGCCGATTCGCCTCGGCCATGCTTGACACCGATTCCCCATTAATTGCCAAAAGAACGTCCCCTCCCAGCACGATGGGTCCTATGGGGGTCTCAATTTCTTTGTCGCCGGCGCGAATATCGGCCTCGGCCGCGGCAGATCCATCGTGCACCAGTTGGACTAAGATTCCTTCATCTACAGGGAGATCCAGCCGCTTGGCGAGCTGCGGCGTCAGGTCCAGTCCGGCAATCCCTAGAAACGCACGCCTGACATAACCGCGAGCTATTATCTCGTCTGCCACCGCTCTGGCCGTATTGATGGGAACCGCCAGGCCGATTCCCTGGAAGCCGCCGCCGGTGGAGAAGATGGCGGTTGTGATCCCGATCACTTCTCCTTCGGAATTAAGCAGCGGTCCGCCTGAGTTACCTGGGTTCACCGCCGCGTCGGTCTGGATCACGTTGTCGATTTCGGTTCCGTAATCGTCACCGCTCCGGAGCGTTCTGCCGAGCGCGCTGATATAACCGGCGGTCAGGCTCTGATCGAATCCGAAGGGGCTCCCGATGACAATTGCTTGTTCGCCGATCCGGACCCGGTCCGAGTCGCCCAGCTCAACCGGAGGAATCGACCGCGTTTCGATTCGAAGTAGCGCGACATCCGTTGACGGATCGCGCCCCAAGACTTCCGCTCGCAGCTCGGTACCATCCTTTAGAGTCACGCTGACAGATACCGCGTTTTCCACAACATGATTATTGGTAAGGATGAGACCTCCCTCTCGTATGACAAATCCAGATCCGCTCCCGCCGCCCTCCGCGGTGATCACGGAGACACGGACGACGGAAGGTGATATGCGATCAAACAATATCGCCAGATCCTCCGGATCCATCTCCGGATCTTGCGTCCCTGCTGCTTCGGAGGAGGGGGAGCTGGGCAGCCGTAAATCTGCGAGGGGTTGGACCTCCGAGTCGATTAGGGTCAATATGAGGGCTGTAAATAGGCTGGAGAGGAGCGCGGTTGACACGATGATCGGGATCAGTCGTGGGTAGGAGATTCGAGTCGGCGTTGGTTCTTTTTCGAGCATGGCGTTCTGGAGGTTCGAATGTCTCCTAACGAGGGAGACAGGACAATGATACCTATGCTGCGAGCCAAATACAGGAGGGTCAATCACTCGGTGAGGATTTCGTCGCCGCGCCAATTGGATCTGATCGAAGACGAAATTTACAACACTTACTGCGTCAAGCAGTGTTCAGCTTGCGCGCGCTCGCTCACCAAAGTGGCCGAGGGGCAGTCGGATATGGCTCGTTCCAATTCGCACCTTCACGTGGGGGGCCTTTGTAAGCCCTGCCTTCACACTGAAATCATGACCGAGTATTCATCTTCACCGGCTCGATTGCCAGCCCTGCACCCGCGATCTCAAGTCTCTCGAATACGAGAAATTCTTGAGAGCTTTCGAAACCGTCGCTTCTCCTAACTTTTTCCTGCGTATATCTTTCTATTCGCTTAAACCCTCCGCCATCGGAAGTTAGATTATCTACTTTTCTCCCCTCTAGAACCGTTATTGCCTCCGAAAGGTCGTCCGTTATCCTTCTATGAACCCTTGTTATGTAAAGCCGATCAAGAGCTCCCTTACGAATTAACTTCTCTTCTTGGTTTTTAAATTCTGCGTCCATAAATATTTTCAAGACTCTCGGGCCTGTAATAATCTTGATAACTTTATGACCCTCCAGGTCCAAGCGCTTTACCATCACCGCTCCGTCAACTCCTTCTTGCCCTGCCCCGATAACTGCCGCTCCGGCTTTTTCAAGGTCCTTGGCTTTCTCACCATCTTGCATTAAATGTGTGGTGAATACAAAAACCCTTCTTCCACTTTCAGAAACCACCTTAGGAATACTGAACTTCAAACTTCGGCTAACGACCGCAAGATCCGGGTTTCTCTTGAGACCATTTTGTTCCCTCCAATCGCCCAAGTCTTCGAACGTGCTCCTTCTGTCAAATTGGGTGAGAACGTTTTGACCCCCATCCCCCTTTTCCGCGAACTGGGTCATATAACTTGTGCCGGTAATGAGTACGTCGGCCTGGGCAGTGAGCTCCTGAAAAAGCCTCCAGTCCGAGGGGTTCTGAAGTTCTTCTGGTGAACCGCGCACGCTGGCAATGGCGATCACGTCGTTTAGGTCGGTGACGTAATTGGCAACCACAATTGGGCGACCGACCCTTTTTGACAATTCCTGAAGATTGTGACTCAAATAAAGGCCTTCCAGCGACACCGTTCGCCCTTCAGGCTCTAATTGTCTAATTTCCATCTTCGGCTTGGTTCTTCCAGTCGCAGGCTTCGCAGAAACGATCGTCCTTAAGCAGCCACATGGACCTCAAGGCTTGAGCTGTGGTCGCGCTTCGTTTTGTTAAAAGAACGGCGCTATCGGGGACGGCGCCATTCGAAAAGCATGGTCGATAGGCCAGAGATTTATTCAGAGAACCGACTCGTCCGCCGGCCGTTCTCTGGCTCGATAGAACCTACCAGTAAACGCTCCGGCGGCCCAATCTACCTACCCGCTATCTGCGCCCCGAGGACAACTTCCAGAGCATCAACTACCGTGGTTTCTTCACCAACGTAGAGAACGATGAGTTTTCCAGACCTGTAGAAGTGAGGGGCTTCGACCCACATAATCATCGACGTGCCGACTGAGCTGCCATCCGGTGAGATGGATTCAGCCGAGGATTGCGCATCTTGTGGGGTAGAAAATTCGAAGACCTGAATTTCATTGCCATCAACGCTAATCAACTGGCCTTCTGGAACAAAAAACGGTTGAGAAATGGGACCCACGGATTCCACTGTGGATCCATTTTCACGAAGCGCATCCAGTAGGCCGTCGTAGCTCTCGATCGGCTCGCCCACAGTTCCGTCGACAGACTGATCGACAGCGCATGATGTCGCGAAGAAGGCCATCGTCACCAACGCTGTTCGGACCATTAATCTCTGCTTTTGCATGTTATTCCTCCGGTTGAAGATTAGATCCCAGCTAGAGACGCTTCAAGGGTCGAGGAAGTTCCTTTGAATTCTTCGTGGGCGGGGTGATGGGTCACGTGGATTCACAAAAGTACTGCAATTCTCCGGGTGAGCTCGGATGGAAGACATAAATCAGGCCGGTAAATCCATGTCCCCCAATAAACTGATTGATGAGGTTCTTTCCTCGGTCCATCTGGTTC
>JADFRG010000068.1 GCA_022561385.1 Chloroflexota bacterium | reverse complement strand
GGCGCAAGCAATTAAAGGCTGCTCTCACTTTATCTACTTCATAACTCCTCGATCTGTTGAATCGGAGAACTGCAGAAGAGAACTAAATTTCGCGCTCGAGGAGGACATTCAGGTACTGACTGTACACCTTGAAGAAACGGACTTGCCCGACGGTCTTAGACTCAACCTCAATAATCGTCAGGCAATCCATCGCTATACGCTTGATGAAGACGAATACCAGCAAAAACTATCTCAGTTGCTTTCGCGGATCGTTGAGACACCGTCTGGTATTGAGATCGCGCTAAAAGGTCAACGGAGTGCGCATGCTAGGTTCTGGGCATCTTTGAGTCTGGCACTGGTGTTGATTTCGGGGCTGGTTTTGCTAGCAGCTGGAGACTACCTCTCCCTCTGGTGGGCTTACAACACACCTGCATGGCTTGAAAGCCGAGTCCCTCAGGAGATCAAGTTCACCGAAACAACCGATGGTGTACGGATTGCTTACGCGACCAGCGGAGCCGGAACCCCCCTAGTTCTCGTGGTGGGCTGGACGACTCACCTGCAGCTTGGATCGGTTTTCGATGCACCAGACATCGTCAATGCTTTGTCTAGGAGACATCTGCTGGTCCGATACGATGGTCGCGGCTTTGGCATGTCGGATCGTGACGTAGAAGATATTTCGCTCGCCACTCGCGTACGTGACCTAGAAGCCGTCGTGGCTGCAGTCGGCGCAGAAAAGGTCGCTTTTTTCGCAGCCTCCAAAGGTGCTGAAGCGGCTATTCCGTATGCCGCGGCGCATCCAGAGAAGGTCTCGAGCCTCATTATCGCAGGCGGCACGCTTGGTGTCGCATGGACTGGTCTCAGTCCCTCAGAACGAGGTGACTTTGATGATTTTCTCGGTCTCCTTCGTTCGAGCTGGGATGTGGCGGCCGTTCGCGTTTTGCTCGTTGGTCCGTCGACCCAGCTAAGTGAGCAGGAACTTACCGATTCCCTGCTCATTTCTGGAAGTGGTCCCGCACACGCTGAGTTCCTTGAGAGCTCTTTGGTGGCCGATGTCTCTGCCGAGGCGGGACAAATTCGGCAACCGACCTTGCTCATCGCCGGCCAACGTGATCCGATAGCTCCTATCAAATACGCTCGGCAAATTGCCGCGCTAATACCGCATGCCAAGATTAAAATATTGGATACCTCACATAGTGATACGATTCGCGGTCGCGAAACAATCGGGCTTGTTCTTGAGTTTCTGCGTGAAGAAGGGCTCGAAGACTGATCCCTGTCACAAATGAGAGTCTGGAAGTGGCCGAACCCGGAAGTAGCGCCGGTCTACGGGAATGACTGCTTACGCTGTAAGCTGCCGGAGAGCTTTAAGGCTAAGACCGTCTCAGAAGTGCCCATAGCGGCCATAACTAGCTCCCTGTAGCATTGAAACATTGCTAATTCAAAGGAGAAGCTTCTGTGCGAGCAACTAGCTGGTTTATAGTAATTGCCAGCCGCCTCAACAACGATAATTGGTTGCCGTACTTCGATTACTTAGGGTAAAGTGGCCAAGAAAAGGGCGTTTGTTCTTCTTATACTCGAATTTTTTTGAAGAGTTAAGGCGATTAGCACCACCTGATCCACAATGAATGGTCCGCTCCTGGCCGAGAGCGGCCTGTCGTAAGGCCAAATATCAGCAATTACTGAACGGCGGCTATCGACCTGAAGCGGGCACCTTAGACGCCCCACGATATTTAAGGGTTAAGGAATTGAAATTGATGAATAGGGCGTTTGTTTTACTTATCCTTGAGGAGCGAATGAGATGAAGAGCTTTGGTATCACCTCGGTCCTTCTCTTGACGCTCTTCCTCACCAGTCCGTCTGCGGTTGAAGCGCAAGTCCTTCGGCCCAGCGAGCTTTGTAGCGACAGTCCTGACGCGGCCATTGCGACCTTCGAGGATGCCGATCTGGAAGCGGCGGTTCGGTCTGCGCTCTCGGTCAGTGCCCGCGATGATCTCACCTGCGGCCTGGTATCTGGGCTGACGAGATTAGAAGCGCAGCGGAGCGGGATCGCGAGCCTGGTGGGGATTCAGAATCTCACGAGCCTGACGTTCCTCAGCCTCCACGAGAACTACTCTATCAGCGACATCAGCGCGCTGAGCGGGCTCACGGACCTGACAGTCCTCAGCCTCGACGACAACTTGATCACCGACATCAGCCCGTTGAGTGGGCTCACGAGCGTGCCGTACCTGGGCCTGGGCGGTAACTCGATCACCGACATCAGCCCCCTGAGCGGACTTTCAAGCCTGGAGCTCCTCCGCCTGGACGACAACTCGATCACCGACATCGGCGTGCTGAGCGACCTCACGAGCCTGAAATACCTCAACCTCAGCCGTAACCCTGGCCTCGCCAACGTCCAGCCTCTGCTGGACAACCCGGGACTCGGGGCGGGCCACACTGTTTTTCTCAGTGGCACGAGCGTGAGTTGCACGGAGATGGCGCGGATGACCGGGGTGTACGTGGTAGGCATCGCGCCCTGCTCCGCCACCTTGGCCGCGTCGGGGTTGGCGCAGATCACGACCTCCGTTTCCGGTACTACCGAGCGGATCCAGGAGCGGAGCTACCAGTTCGAGGAAGCCGGGCTCCGGATGGAGTACCAGCTCTACGTGCCGACCACGTATGATGCGGCAACTCCCTCACCTCTCCTCGTCCTCCTGCACGGCGCCGGTTTCTACCCGGGCGATATCATCCGGTATCAGGGATTCACCGACCTCGCCGAGGAGCGGGGATACATCGTGGTTGCGCCAATGGGATACAAACCTTTGGGGGGGTACGGTAGGGGGAGCGGACGCATCAGTGAGCTCAGCGAGAGGGACGTCATGAACGTCCTTGAGCTGACCCTCGGGGCGTTCAACGTGGACCGCGATCGCGTCTACCTCTCGGGCCACTCCATGGGTGGAGCGGGCACCCTTCACCTCGCGATCAAGTACCCCGATATCTGGGCGGCGCTAGGCCCGATGGCACCAGGCGGCTCTCCGAGCCCGGACGCGCTTTCGGCGATCACGCACATCCCAGTCATCATGGTCCACGGCGACGACGACACCTCTGTCGAGATCAGCCGCACCTGGGTCGCCAAGATGGCAGAGCTCAGGATGACCCACCGATACATTGAAATCCCGGGCGGGGACCACTTCTCAATCATCGCCAGCGATCGCGACAACGTACAAGCGATCTTCGACTTCTTCGACCAAGCTCGCAGAGATTGACTCGCTCCATCCCCTGGCTTCGCGTCTTCGTGGAGGGCGTGGTGAGCGTCGGCGGTAGGGTGAGCGGGTAGAGCAGCAGCGCCAACGCGGTCTAGTTTCGACTCACCGACGCTCGGATTCGCTCGCGCTCTACTGACCTCCACCGCATCTTCTGCGCATGACCGATACTGATCCCGTCGCCCGCCTGAACGCAGCCCTAGAGGGCCGCTACCGCATCGAGTCCGAATTGGGCGAAGGCGGCATGGCGACCGTCTACCTGGCCGACGACATCAAGCACGAGCTGTCTCGCGTCAATTACTTTGTCCGGTTCGTCAAAGACTATGACGAATATACAGTGGCTTTTGCGACACGAACATAACAAGAAAATCAAAAAAAGGAAGCTGCATTTCACTTTTGAAATTAAAAATGAATGGCAGCTCCTGGCCGAAAGCTGCCTGTAGCAGAATTGAAATGCCGCAATAGTTGAGGGTCAGCTTTAGACCCGAAAGCAGACATAATCGTGGGCAGATCGGGCTTGAGGCTGAACGGCAGCTGTCGACCCACAGCGGACGGATGGGAATTCCGCGAAATAGCTCAATTCCGGCCTCAAAATGGCGACTACTGAGGTAATCAGAGCCTTATGCTAGACTCTTCATCCAAATAAAGAAGCAAATGCTGGATAACTAAGAACAAGAACGGGTATGCCTCTATGGGCAGTCTTTTTCAAGAGCTAAAGCGCCGTAAAGTATTTCGCGTAGCTGCTGTCTATGCCATTGTGGCCTGGTTGCTGATTGAAGTAACCAGTACCATTTTGCCCACCTTTGATGCGCCGGCATGGGTCAATCAGACCGTAACACTTCTACTACTACTTGGATTTCCCATTGCGCTTATTTTGTCTTGGGCATTTGAGATAACACCAGAAGGCATCAAGGCAGATGCCGCAGCACAACCTGCGCAGTTAACCGCTCAATCTACCGACCGAAAACTCATCTATGCCATTCTCGCATTGGTCGTGTTGGTGGCGGGGTTTCAGCTAGCCG
Source organism: Chloroflexota bacterium (assembly GCA_022561385.1). Taxonomy (GTDB): domain Bacteria; phylum Chloroflexota; class Anaerolineae; order Anaerolineales; family E44-bin32; genus JADFRG01. The sequence goes on along the minus strand of JADFRG010000068.1, from coordinate 1,913 downwards.
ATCGCTTTTCTTCCACCGAACTCTCAGCCTCTTTGACGTCTCAGCAGCTCACTGCCACAGTAAACACCGATTCCCGGGTAATTCGTTCGCGTCTGGATCTGGGCCCAATGCAGGCATTTCGAGGTGAGGGTCTGCGTACGCTGTTTAGCCTATCGCCCGATGGGACGATGCTCGCCTACACGACGATAATCGATGGTGACACCTCTTCTGGCGACAGACAACTGCATCTATTGGACCTTAGTCAGCTTGAATCACGGAAGTTGGGCCCCCCTTTTTTCAGACCTATAATAAACCCAACCCTGCAACCGGTGATCGATTTTTCCCCCGATGGTGAGTGGGTTGCCTACAGCAACGGTAGCACATTGATGAAAATTTCCGTGGCTGGTGGCACTCCAGTCAAAATTGCGGATGACGTCGTACTGTACGGAGATTTTTGGACCCAACAAGACACCCTCATCGTTACGAATTCAGCATTTCGTCTGGTACGCATTTCAGTAGAGAGCGGCGATACTGAGCCGCTGGCTCTCGCCCAGGAGTTCGATTTTGAGATTCTTGCCTCCAGTATGCTGATGCCAGATGGCAAGAATATCCTATTTCGCAGAGTAGATTTTTCCCCGAATGCAGCCGAAACGAGGTTGGAGCTGTATAACCTCGAAACCGGAGAAAATAGAGTCTTGCTCACAGAGGTCGGTGAACCCAGGTATTCCAATTCTGGTCATCTCACCTTCATCCGGGACGGATCCCTGTCAGCGGTACCATTTGACCTGGAGACCCTGCAAATTACCGGCCCTGAAGTCACACTGATTGACAATATCGAAGGCGATCCCGTATTTGGCAAGTACAGCTATGCGCTTTCGGAGAGTGGCGACCTGGTTTATCTGCCGGGAGCATCGTTCCAGATGAATACAGTTCCCCTAAGCAGCTTGTCCTGGGTGGAATTGAATGGAGATGAGACTGTGCTGGATATGGAGCCACAGCATTTCAGAAATATCGGGCTCTCTCCCGACGGTCGCAACGTGCTATTGACTATCGTAGAGCCCGGCATTAGCGATATCTATAACTATGATCTTGATCGGGGGGCACTGGCTCGCGTCACTTTTACCAGATCCGCGGTTGCCGCGGTATGGAATGCCGAAGGCGATCGCATTGTTTATGGCACAATGGGGGGAGAGATCTATTCTGTCAATGCGAATGGTCTTGGTAATACCGAACTATTGTTTGACGGGACCCTTAATAATGCATACGCACTTCCCACTTCTTTTTCTCCCGACGGTAGCCAAGCGTTTTTTTCCGAAATTCCTCGTTTGTCTCCCGGAGAGAGTAAAATATTTTCTCTGAACATGTCGCCTGAGGGCGAAACAGAGAAATTATTTGAGAGCGATTTCTTTGAAACCTCGGCGAGCATTTCTCCCAACGGCCGTTGGTTGGCCTACCGAAGCAATGAAAGTGGTAGCCAGCAAATCCATGTTCGTCCCTACCCGGCTACTAACACGAACCGGTGGCAGGTCAGCATCGAAGGGGGCAATGATCCCCAATGGTCTGCAGACAGCGAGCAATTGTTCTTTCGAAGATCGCTCGGAGCCGATGGTAGCAATAGTGAAATGTATTCAGTTTCCGTGGCGACGGGAGATGTGTTTAAGGCAGGTCAGCCCCAACTATTATTCACCGGTGACCATATAAGCTTCGCCGCCAGCATTGGATTTAACCAGTATGCAGTCTCAGCCGATGGCAAACGATTTTTAATGTTGAAGCCTGCAGCAGATCAATCTGCAGCGAGTGCGGAGATCCCAACCAGTGTGATCCTCATACTGAACTTCGCCGCCGAGCTTAAGCGCCTGGTGCCGGCGAGATCGCCATAGTGCTAAGCATCAGAGTTTATGGAATAGAATATCCTGGCAAAATACAGGGCCAGG
>JADFRG010000013.1 GCA_022561385.1 Chloroflexota bacterium | reverse complement strand
CCGTGGGCAACGCATGTTTTCCCATAACGTCATTATAGCTGGGGCGATGGAATCGGGCTGCGAAGATCGGCCGGCCTCGAAAAGAGGCCACAAATTCAGGCAGTCATATGCGAGCTAGGGACATTCGTAGTTTAGCCGGGTGATCCACGGTGGAGCGACTGTCACGAGGATCATTGGGGAAATCTGATCGAAAACCTGTTCCCGATACGGCTCCGGCTTTTGCTCAGCCCACGAATCAACCCGGCGGGGCAGGTCTAATCCCGCGAATCGGTGGCTAGAATGGATAAACTGCCGGTAGAAACAAGCTGTGCTAATGGGGAAAAAGCTCAACCGTAAATTCAGTGCCCGTGGTAGAAAAATGCGACCGGGGTAGGCTTCGGTCGCACTATGAGAACGCTACCGCAGGTCGCGGTATCGCAGTTGTCGGCTGCTAAGGGCAGAACGAGAAGCCCTGGTGTACGCCGGGCTTATGCCCGTCGTTGCCCAACATCCCGTCTTTGGCCAGGGATACGATGCGGTGCTTCGCGTAGTCCGAGTGGCCCGGTCCGCCGGAGTTGTTGCAGGGGCCGCGGTCGTCAGCAAAGGCTGGGAAAGCAGTAACCAGGGCAATCAACATAACAATCACGACGATTATCAGTTTTCGTTTCATTAGCGACTCCTCCGTTTGGCTATTCAACACACTCTAGTAAAGATGTGTCAAAGAAGCCTACCCACTCTGATATACGTCAACACGACCGAGGTTGGATATGCCCGGATGAGAGTGGAAAAGAGGCCCCGCTTCGGCGGGGACTTTGTTTTTTTACGCGGCCGCTGAGGGCCAATTACTATATTCCTAATGAGAGGGCCAGGACGGTCGCGGGCAACTTTTAATGAAGACCTCATAGCGACAGACCTAGCCTAGCCACGCGATATCACAAGGGGGTCGGTGGCCCATAAGAGGGGTTGATGGAAGGACACTCCTAGCGGACCTATCGGTGGTCCGCAGAGCGAATTGTTGTTCATCAAGTAGCTGTTGGGAATTAGCTTTCTAGTACCTTTGTTAGCCCTGGCAAAGATGGCTATTGGTTTGTGGCGTCCCTGAGACCGGGACCGCCGAAGGAGTGATGGTGGGGAGAAAATATCGGTTTCGCGGTCTATCAGCCTGCTCTGTCCCAATTTCCCGTCGAAAACGCCCTATGCGGTAGAGAGAAAAATCAATCATCCAATGAATGAACCGACTTTTTGCACTATCTGACCCCCTTTCGAATCCTGCTAGGGAGTGCCCGCTAATGTGTGCCAGATAAGCTGCACACCCAAGGTGCGTTGCGCCGGAGGCGAAAAAGTGCCGCAGTGGGGCGAAGCGAAGCGCAGTCCGAGTGAAGCGAGGATGTAAGCTTCATTCAATAGTCAGACGCAGGCGACGTGCGAGAGCAGCGAGCTTTCCAGGGCACGGGCCACCTCCCCTTTGCGGAGGCGAGTGTTACCCATGTCCTGAGAATATGTGTTAAGCATGTCTCGGTACGGTCCATCTTCGTCGAATCAGTTGTTGAGAGAGTGCATCTACCGACCTATTCCTAGGGACCAGGCTTCTGAAAAGGGGTTGATATTTGAAGGCGATGCACCCTGGAAAATCCGGCTCTCGTTGGTCCGCTCAACCCGGGCGACCGGATACACCTCTTGAATCCGTAGTTCAAGACCCTCAAGTGCAGCGCTAGCTCACCAAAAAAGGATCCGTCTAAGCGTCTGAAGGGGATTGCTGCTTACCTGCTCAGATTGACCTCCACGACTAAGGGATATATATCGGTCGTGGGATGATAAGCTGCCCAACCATACCACTCCGTTAGATACGAGGTCACAAAGGTCAAAGCTTCTCCCTCGAGAGGCCCAGCGATCGCTCGGCCTTCCAGATTCCAAGCGGAACCGGTCTCGATATCGAAAATCTCCAAGTTCTCATCCGACGCATTCTCGAACTGCAGGATTCTCCCATCGACCTCTCTGGAGTAAGCCACAGAAAATGCGCTGGACCCATCCATGAAGATCACAATCGGCTCGCCCGCTAGAACGTCATTGACGACCCCCTGCTCGGTGCTCACGGCATGACCGGGATAGGCCCGAAAAGCCCCTGACACACCCACCCCCAATACCAAGTCGTTGGGGGGGAGGCGATCGTCCCAGTTCACGATGCTTCGGACAAATTCAGGGCCGAACCCTGCATTCCCCAGGCCAGGGTCGCTGTACCAATCCTTATAGGGAGTCTCGTCGGAGAGCACGAGCGAGTCAGGATGAAGTTCGAGCCACTGCTGCCAGGTGGTCTGAATCAGGGGGATCAGTTCAAGCTGAGCACCTTGCATGGGCCCGTCTAAGGCGCCGCCGCCGAGGTGCGACCAGATACTACCGGTCTCCTCGTCGCTCATCACCATGACGGCATCGTACAAGCCAAACAGCTGGAAGTGATATCGCTTGCCGTTCACGACGGGGTTGAACCCAACCCCTGAACTGCAGACCACTCAGTAGGTGATGGCCACCGGTTTCCCACCGACCGAGTCATTGGCCACGTGGTGAAACCACATCATGCTGGTGGGGTAAGCCTTGCTCTCGCCGTTGAACGAAAATCCCAAGACGAGATCGAGAGGCTGCAGGAAGGTGACTTCGTCGGAGGCGACGAACTCAGGATCGTTCAGCGCGACAAAAGGCCAGAGGCCTTGCCCATCCTCTATTTTCTCTCGGCGGAAGCCAGATTCTGGAGTGGGTGGTGCTGCTAGAGCTGCGGTGGGTTTGAGCAGATCACTCGAGTCCGAGCTCGACGAAGGCTGGTTGAATTCTTCCGTGATCTGGGGGGCTTCAATTTGCGGCTGGAGAGTTTCTTGAGAAGGGCTCGGCTCCGGGGAATCTGGGATTGGCACTGATTGTCGACAGCCAGTGAGCAGGAGAAGCAAGGCCATGCCGGCGCTCAGAGCGGTCCACCCCTTAGCATTCACAGCAAAATGATAACCGGAGCATTCCATTGCATGATCATTCCGCGTATTGGCCCACGCTCCCCCGTCGAAGTATAAAGGCCCAAATTGACCCCCGCCGAGACCTGGCTTACAAATGTCCTCGCTGCTCGATTTCTGGATATCGATCAACCCCGCGGGAAGTTTCAGCTGAACACCCACAGACCATTTCCCGTTGTGGGCCGAATTCCGCATTGATCGGAGCTCGGCGCATTCATACTTAGCCATTGTCCTCTGGGGGTTCTTTAGAACCGGCAAGCGGCTTTGCAGGCCGCATTGGCGGCTCCAAGGTCACGCGGTCTGGCAGGTTCCCACGCCGGTGGCCGGAGGTCTTCTATATTTTAATCTTGTTGTGGAGGTGGTGAGCTGAAGGATGGCATCGATCTACGCAATGGCTATGCGCAAGGTCTCCCCTTGTGGAGGCCAAACCTCTGCGAGGGAAGCCTTTGCCCGCTCGGCACGCGCGCGGGCCCGGTCCCGTCGATTCATGCGTTTTCCGGGAGGCAGTGGGGGCAAGATGCCGAAATTGGCCTTCATAGGCTGGAAATTCTTCGAATCGGCATGTGTAATATAGTGGCAGAGCGCGCCCAGCATCGTTTCCTCAGGTAACGTCATCAGCTCGTCGCCATCTGCCACTCTTGCTGCGTTGACCCCTGCCAGCAGGCCGGTGGCGATGTTGCCCAGGTAACCCTCTACACCGGTGAGCTGCCCCGCAAAAAATAGATCGTCCCTGCCACGGAATTGCAAGGTCGGCTCCAGCAGCTTCGGTGAATTCATGAATGTATTTCGGTGCATCTGCCCATAGCGGGCAAATTGGGCATTCTCGAGCCCGGGGATCATACGCAGCACCCGCCGCTGCTCGCCATATCTCAAGTTGGTCTGGAAGCCGACCAGGTTGTAAAGCTCGCCTGCCAAATCGTCCTGACGGAGCTGGACCACGGCATGAGATCGCTTATTCGTCCGCGGGTCCACCAGGCCGACCGGGCGCAGGGGGCCAAAGGCAAGCGACTTCTCTCCCCGCTCCGCGAGGATCTCCAGTGGGAGGCACGACTCAAAGTATCGGTGCAGTCCGGCCCGGACGCCGGATGAAATCGCGCTTTCAAACGAACGCAGCGGGATTCGATCCGCGGCTACCAGGGCCCGAACAAACTCCGTGTATTGGCGCTCGTCCATCGGGCAGTTGATATAGTCCCCCTCTTCCCGAATACCACGCCCATAACGGGATCCACGGAAGGCGATCGAGCGATCGATGCTATCGGCTTCGACAATCGGAGATATGGCATCGAAGAAGTAGAGATGCTGCTCGCCGCTGAGCCGGGTCAATTCATCTGACATTTTCGGCGACGTCAGCGGGCCGGTTGCAATAATCGTTATCCCGTCGGGAATGGAGCGCATTTCTTCGCGCACAATGTCGATTTGTGGGTGCCGCTCGAGCCGTTCTGTGACTTTGGCCGCGAAAGCCGTGCGGTCGACGGCCAACGCGCCGCCGGCTGGAACCTCGGTCGCGCGCGCACACTGGATCAGCATGGAGCCCATGTGTTCCAGCTCCGCGAGCAATACGCCCGGGGCTCGATCCGGGAGCTGAGAGCCCAGTGAATTCGAGCACACGAGCTCGGCCAGGTGCTGCGTGGTATGTGCGCCGGTGTTGAGCCCGGGCCGCATCTCGAACAGCCGCACGTTATGCCCACGCTCCGCAAGCTGCCACGCAGCCTCAGAACCTGCAAGGCCCCCACCCACCACCGTCACCTCGGACATGGCCGGATTTTATCATTCAGGGGGATGGCACGCTTCTTGCACTCCACTGTATACTTCCCAGCTTGAGGCGCATAACAATGCTTCAAATCCAATCCCAATCGCTCCGACACGTCGCAACGGCCCACCTGGCACAAACCATGAGCCTCCTGGCACTCTCCAATCAGGAGCTGCAGGACAAGGTGCTGGAGGAACTTGCCGAAAACCCTGCCCTAGAATTGCTCGATGATCTCGTCTGTCCCAAATGCAGGAAGCGCCTACCGGCGCAAGGTCCCTGCCCGAGGTGCAGCACTCCGCAGGCCAACGAGGATTCGGTAGTTTTCATCTCTCCCCGAGACGGAGGCGGAACCCCTCGTTATGAAGACGAGAAGGAGGATCTTGAGCCGGCCGCGCCCGAGAACCTTGCGGTTTATGTGCTCGAGCAGCTGGCGGCCGAGTTGGACGTGGAAGACCGGCCGATCGCCGCTTATATATTGTCCAGTCTCGACGACGACGGATTCTTGCCCGACGCGCCGGCACTCGTGGCACGCGAACTCCGGGTTTCGCTCGAGCGCGTCAAAGGTGTCGTCGATATGATTGCGCACGTTGACCCTGCCGGGTTGGGCACTTCTGGACCGCGCGCGGCCCTGCTGGTGCAGCTGGATCTTCTCCGCGCGGATGATCCGAAGGTGATCCTCTCACGCCAGATTCTGCAATCGGAATTTGAACGACTCGCGCGACGCGAATTCGATAACATCGCAAACGATCTCGACGTGGCTGTGGCTAAGGTTCGAACGGCGGCGACCTTTATTCAAGAAAAGCTGAATCCCTACCCCGCCCGCTCATTCTGGGGATCCGGACGTACACCCGCTAGCGCGGATCCCAACGTCTACCACACCCCGGATATCCAGATCACGCGGCGATCGGAAGGTCCGCTCGTGGTCGAGATATTTTCCTCCATGCCGGGCTGGCTCCGGGTCAACCCCCATTTCCGCAGCGCACTCGCCCAGGCCGACGAAAACCATTCTGAAGAGTGGAAGAAGCATTTGGAGCGCGCGGCCCTATTTGTCAAATGTTTACAACAGCGCAACAATACTATGCGCAGGCTGATGAAGGACTTGGTGCAGACGCAACGCGATTTCATCCTGAATGGAGACCGGCACCTGCGACCCATGACGCGTGCCAAATTAGCCGATCGGCTCGGGGTGCATGAGTCCACCGTCTCGCGCGCAGTATCCAATAAGGGAATGGCCCTGCCGGATGGCCGGATTATCCCGCTGGCGAAGTTCTTCGATCGGAGCCTTTCGGTTCGAGATCGAATTAAGGAAATTGTGAAATCCGAGATGAAACCGCTGACGGATGACCAAATCGCGGCCGCCCTTCGCCGACAGGGGGTCAAGATCGCGCGACGAACGGTGGCGAAGTATCGGACGATCGAGGGAATCCTCCCCGCCCGGCTGCGAAAAGCGCAGGCGGCCCCAGCCTAGGAAAGGTAACGCTTGCCAACGAACCCACTTACCAGACTGCTGAGACCTCAACCCCATAGAGAACTATTTGCCGCACTCGCTGATTCGCTCAGTGAGGCGGTCCTGGTTATCGACAGTGAAGCACGGACCATTCTTGCCGCTAACCACTCCTTCCTGCTCCTGAGCGGTTTTACGCGCAACGAACTCGAAGCCATTTCGCCGCCCGACTTCTTTTATGGCGACGAAGGTGTGGTGGCGTTGGCTCGCGCAAAAGCTTCGACCGAGGGCAACATCGAGGCCGTACCGGCCGTCACCCGGGACGGCGAGCAGCTGTTAGTGGATATTCGGGCCTACCCGGTGGGCAGCCCTACTCAGGCAGTCTTGCTGCTGGTCACGGCGACCTCCGACCGCTTACGCGACGAGCAGCGATCGCTCTCCGAAAAAGAGCAGCTGGCTACGCTGATCAAGATTTCGGAGCTACTGCTCGAATCTACACCCACTGCGCTCTCCGATATCATCCGATTTTCAGGCGAACTGCTCTCGGCAGCCGCGGTCGGCGTCTACCGCGTATCGGCGGCCGGCCCGGAATACGAGCTGGAGGGTCACCTGCCGGATGGTTTTCCCGACTCCCTGCCCTCCACCGACCTCGACCCTCTGGATCGGCCAAGTCAGTGGGCCATCGGCACCCGGCCGGATCATCCGCTCCAGCGGGCGGCCCGCTCGCTCGGGCTAAAGGCGCTGCGCACTTCTCCGCTAGGGACCGAGAGCGCCTGGGTGGGGCTACTTGTCGTCGGATGGCGAGAGCTGCAGGACGTTCCATCGGATGCCATCGGCATTATGGAGATACTGGCCAATTTATGTCATGCCCGCATCTTGATGAATATGCAGCGTGAGGTTGTGACCCAGTTGGACGAATCCCTGGATCGTACCAAGAAGGAACAGGAGCTCCACTTCCAGGCCGTAAATGACGCCGTCTTAACTTTGGACTCGAAGCTGCGGGTTCTGCGGGCCAATCAGGCCGCCTCGTTGATGTTGGGTTACCCGGACGACCAGCTGATCGGCATGGAAATTCAAGATGTTTTGGTAGGCCCTTCGGACCTCATGACCACGCTGTTGGACGTGTTAGGCCACCAGCGCCAGGCAGATCGAGCTCACATGACGCTTCATCGGCGTGATGGCACACCTTTCCCCGTGAATATGAGGGCAGTCCCCCAGGAGGATCCCGCGCCGACACGCGTCGTGCTCGTGCTCAGCGACCAATCGGAGCAGAAGGCCATCGAGGACCAGACTGAGACGCTGGCTCAACGCGCCCTGCTGGGAGAAGTGGCCGCAATTTTTGCCCACGAAGTGCGCAATCCCATCAACAATATCAGCACCGGGCTTCAGCTTGTGGCTTCGCGGTTGGGGAAGGACCATCCCCAATATCAATCGATAGAGAAAGTTCGCAGCGAATGCGGCCGCCTGGATCAGCTGATGGAAGACGTTCTCTTCTTCGCGCGCCCGCTCGAATTAAAATTTGTGCCATTGGATCTCGCCAGGTTCCTGGATCGCATCCTTACGCGCTGGGAGCCGCGTTTCAGGCAAGCCAAGGTCCGAACCCATAAAAACTATTCGCCCCAGCTGCCGCCTGTCCTCGCCGACGAGCGGACCCTGGAGCAGGTCATCATCAATCTCTTGACCAACGCCATCCAGGCGATGCCGGAGGGAGGCACTCTGTCGGTGAACATCTCTCCTAACGGACCTGAAGGCGTGGAGCTCAAATTCGCAGATACCGGGCCGGGCATCCAACAGGACCTGATCGATCGGGTGTTCGATCCGTTTTTCTCCACGAAGAAGTCCGGAACCGGACTTGGCCTGGCAATCAGCCGGCGCATTTTGAACGCGCACAAGGGGAATATCCGGGTGGAGAGCTTTCAGGATGCGGGAACGGTTTTCACCCTCGAGCTTCCGATCGCTAAATCCAAATGAGCTCAACTGTTCTCATCGTTGACGACGAAGAAACAGCCCGAAGCTTTGTGCACGGCGCGTTAAGCGACGCCGGCTACGAGGCGATCGAGGCCGGAGATTTGGCCGCCGCGCGGCAGGCGATCAAGACCGGCGCGGCGGATATCGTCCTTTTGGACGTGGTGCTGCCGGATGGATCGGGACTATCCCTGCTGGAGCAGATCGAGCGAGAGAACCCCAGTCCCCCCGTGATTCTCATTACGGCATTCGGAGAGGTCGACATCGCGGTGGAGGCCATGAAGCAGGGAGCCCAGGACTTCCTCCAAAAGCCCTTGGATTTGGAACGGTTAATCAGCGCGGTCGAGCGCGCGAGCGAAGTCGTCTCATTACGACGTGAACTGGCGCTGTTGAGAAAATCCTCCCAGGACCAATATGAGTGGATCGTGGGAGACACGCCCGAGATGGCCCGCATCGCCGACGAGGCCGAGCGCGCCGCCGCCGCCTCAGTTTCGGTGCTCATTACTGGTGAGACCGGGACCGGCAAAGAGATTATCGCCAATGTGATCCGCATGGCCGGGCCGCGTGCGGATAAACCCTTTGTGCCCATCAACTGCGCCGCGCTCCCGGACACAATGATCGAATCTGAGCTCTTTGGGCATGAGGCGGGCGCCTTCACCGGTGCCACGAAGCGCAAACCCGGTCTGATGGAGGTCGCCGACGGCGGGATCCTGTTCCTGGACGAAATATCCTCCACCAAGACCGATATGCAGGCCAAGTTGTTGCGGGTGCTGGATGAACGGAAATTCCGGCGGGTTGGAGGGATACACGAGATCATCGTCGACGTTCAGATCATTGCGGCCTCTAACCGGGACCTTCTAGCCATGATGAAAGACGGCAGCTTTCGGGAGGATCTTTATTACCGGTTGAAAGTTGTCGATCTCCACCTCCCGCCCTTGCGCGAGCGTATGGCGGACGTTCCCGCTCTGGTCGGATCCTTTATCCGCCAGGAGAGCCTGCGGACCGGTAATCCGGTGACCGACATCACGCCGCGAGCCATCGAAGCTCTGAAAGCTCATGACTGGCCCGGCAACATGCGAGAGCTGCGCCACGTCATTGAGCGCGCCATGTTGTTTTGTGATGATGAAGAAATCGACCTCGGCCACCTCTCCCCTGAATTTCAGTCCCTAATTTCATCTTAGTTTAGAGGCCGGCCGGACACCGTGCATCGCACGATGATCCTGCATGGCATGATGATCGAGCACGGCACGATGATCGGGCTTGGCACGATCATTGCACCTGATGCCTTCAGATCCCATTACTGGAGGCAGACATGATCCCCTTATCCATAATTGATATGCAAATGGTCATCGGCGCAACGGCATTTATTCTGGGCTGCATGTGTGTGGTGCTCGGGATATTGGTGTTGGTGAGTCGAGGCTATTCCAAGGAAATTCGAGCCCTGGCCACCCAATCGGCCCGCCTGGGACGCAAAGGGATGGCAGATGAGATCACCGGCCTGGTCAACAGCGCTTCGGAGCTGGTCGGCGCGCTGAACTCGCTGGTGAAAACCGCCAGTGGGGCGGGATTGTTTCTGATCCTGGTGGGCATTGGAATGATCGCAGCCTCCTACTGGGTCGTCGAACAGATCCAAGTTCTCTAGGCCGCGGCCCCCATGCACACGGACCAAGAAGTCCTGACCGCGCTGCTTACGCGGCTGGATCAGGACCCGCTGGCGGCTGTTCTCGACCGAGTCCTCCGGGTTCCGGAGGCCTGGGCCGCGCTGCACAACCCCGCTTTCCTGGATGAGGTCGTTACAGCGGTTCCACCCGCAAGTCTGACACCTTCACACCTGGCCTCTCTGGCACTGGGCGGCAGTCTCCATTCGGCAGTGAATCCGGGGCTGGCTGAGGCTCATGCCGACCGGGCACGTCAGGTATGGGAAGAAGCCTCGGTGGGAGTAGTGGTCCAGCGCGATCTCTTCGATGCCGCGCTTCTGGGTCTTGAATTTACGCGCCGTTACGATGAAGACCCCGAGCGTCTGCTCGACCGTGTGGCGGAATCTCTCTCCATCTGGCATTCCCCCATTGCCATCGCCTGGCTCAATCTCTCGGAACCGGAAAACTTTATGGGTCGTCTGTTTGATCGCGATCTTTCTCAACTCGCGATCCAGATCGCCCTTTCCAATTTTCCTCCCAGCGAAGCCGCGGCCTACCTTACTCGCAATGCGAACGGCTCGACGGTGCATATGCTGCAGCAGATCACCCGCGGTGGCGAATCAAGGTTAGCTCGCTCGCTACCTGCCTCCGCCAACGGAGGCGCGGACCAACTTTCGCACCTGCTTATCGAGGCCGTAACGCGTCAATTAAATGGCGAGCACAGGAAGGCGAGTAACTCGCTTCGAAAGGCCTGGAAGACTGCCTCGGAGACCGCGGCCCAGGTGGCAGATTTCACGGCAGATCAGGCCCGGGCATCCGGAGATCATGTCACTGAGCTGGAGGCGAACCGCAAGGCCCTGGATATCCTTCCGACGCCGGCCCGACGGGCACGGACGGCCTTGAGTTTGCTGAGTCTGGACCAACCCGGGGAAGCCCTATCCCTTGTTTCCGCTGCCGACCCGTCGGTTGAAGAACAGATTGCAAGTGGCCTGTCTCAATCCCAGACCCATGATTCTCGAGCTCTGCTGATCCGTGCTTTGGCCTCTATCGATGAGTCTCTGGACGAGGAATGGTTCGCGTTGCTCGCCGATGGGCTTGCGGTAACTGACGAGTGGTCTGCCGTCGTTGAGGCGGTACAGGCGCGTGTCACTCATCATCCATCCAGCATAGAGGCACACTTGAGCCTGGCAAGAGCGCTGCTTGAGGCCGGCGATGCCGATGCGGCGAATGAACATGCCGCGATCGCTCTGGCGCTCGGCCCCCAGTCCGAGAAGTCCCACAAGCTCCAGGCCGAGATTCAACAACGTATGGGAAATCATGCCCAGGCACTCAAACACTGGCGTCAGGTACCCGCGGTGGACGCCATGGATCTTGCCGAATATGCCATTGCGGCGGAAGACTTCGAGATTGCCGGAACCGCGCTGGATGAGACATCACACAGCAGCCCGCGCAGGTCAGTCCTGGAAGGCATGCTGCTTGATTCTGGCAGCGACCGCAAAGGGGCCATCGCAAAATATCGAGAAGCGATACGGAAGTCGCCCAGCGAGCTCCAGGCCTACCACGCGCTCGCTTCAGCCCAGTTGGCGAGTGGAGAGCCATCCGAGGCATACGACACGTTGACCGAAGCGGTGCAGGCCAATCCGAAGGATCCCTCGGGGCACCTCTCGCTGGCCAGATTCCTGCGGTCACGGGGGAAAACCAGCGAAGCGTTAGAGGTGGCCGCCATCGCCTGGGAGCTAGATGGTAAGTACGCCGACCCCGGCCTGGAGTACGCGAATTTGCTGAGCGAGCTCGGACACGTCGATCAGGCACTGGATATCTTGCGCAAGGCGGCGTTGCGACAACCCCTGAGCTGGCAAGTAGCGCTTGCGCTGGCAAAGACCTACGAGCGACAAGGAGCGATGACACAAGCGGTCCAGATCCTTCGGCCGCTACCTTCCTCCGCACCCGCCGAGGCCTATTTCCACTCTGCGCGCATATCCGTCAAGGCAGGCAGCAAGAGACTGGGGATGATTTCCGCACTTCAATATCTTGAGGCCGCGGAGGCCGGAGGATGGGCGGATCCGTCGCTCGACTATTGGTTCGGCCGCGCTTTCGAAGCTGAGGCGCGTTACGAGGAGGCGCTCGCCCGCTACGATCGGGTGCAGAACTCAGATGATTATGAACTGCGCGAGCAGGCGATCCTTGGATCGGCTCGAGCTGCGTTAGCACTGGATCAGATCTCGAGGGCGCTTGCCGGTCTCGAGCAGGCGCAGGAGCGATTTCCAAGATCGGCCAAGATCCTGGCGGCCATGTCCGACGTATATCTGTCCGCCAATCTTCCGGACAAGGCGCTGGAGGTGGCCGAGCAGGCGGTTGAGCTCGATCCCAAAGAGACGCGGGGCTGGCACGCACTTGGCGACTCGCTGGCCAATGCCGGAGATTTTCGTGGTGCGGTGAAAGCAATCGAAAGGTTAAGTTCTCTGGATCCAAAGGCGGCCCAGGGCTGGCTCACACTGGCCAGGTTGGCTTCCGGTGCGAAGGACCTACGCGTCGTCCGCAGATCTGTTGCGGAAGCCGTGTGGCGCGGCCGACGTGATCCCAGGATATTGCAGGAGGCGGCGGATTTCCTGAATAAGACCGGCAGTGTTCGAACCGCCCTTACGGTGATGAAGGCCGCCGCGCGCGTTCGTCCAGACGATCCCGAGCTGCTCGGCGTTCTGGCCGGGATTCAGGAATCTGCGAACGATTGGCAGGGCGCTTACGACACCTGGCAGGCCAGTGCTGCACTTGCGCCGAACGAATCCGAACCTCTCAGACGTTATGCGGAATGCGCCCGAAGGTTGGGATATGGCGACCAGTCGGTGGGATTGCTCGAGCGGGCCGTGGCCTTAGAGCCAGGCAACACCTCGCTTCGGCGTGATTTAGCCGTAGCCCATCTCGATCGCGGGCAGGTCCGGCGGGGGCTTCTTGCCTATGCCGCGGCGGTCAAGTCCGCCCCGAACGACGGCTCCCTGGCCTACGAAGCCGCAGAGGCGGCCCTGAGCGCAGGCGACCCGCGCTACGCCCTGGCTCTGCTCAGCAAGCTGGACCCCGCGCTGTCAGACAGCGGACGCGCCCAGGCGGCTATGGGAGAGGCGTACCTGTTATTAGACAAGCGAGAGCTGGCCGTGACATCTCTCTCCGAAGCCATTGAGCACGGCTACGGGACGACTCGAACGTTCGCGATGCTCGTTGTCTCCGCGCCGGACCGGAGCCGTGCGCTGGAATACCTGGAGCAGGCGCGGACGGCGCCGGTCGAGTCGGCGCACGATGCTGTTTGGCTGGCGAGGGCGGAAATGGGTCTGCTAAACATTTCGGAGGCGATGGTGGTCCTGAACAGTTGGGGTACAGATCCCTCCGCAGCCCAAGAGCAGGTGCGCATCTACTTGCGCATACGGGACACGCTCTGGCTGTACGGTCTTTCGGATGCCGTGTCTCCGCTTCGGGAAGATGACCTGACCAGGCTTGCGCAGAACGCTCTGGAGGATCTCCAGAAGCGCGATCTTGCCGCTCCATCCCTTGCAGCCTGGTTGCGAGCGGCGGAGGCTCCTTCGGCACTGAGTGAATTCATTGACCTGGATCCTATGGGCTGGATTGGAGAGGCGGTCACAATTTCCTATCTCATGGCGGATCAACTACCGTCGGCCAAGGAGGCGCTAGATCAGGTCAGGCTCGTCCGGTCTGATCCCGAGTGGGGCTCCATTCTGGAGGGAATGATCCACGAAGCGAGCGGCCGCGAAGTAGAGGCCCGCGCTGCATACCGGTCGGGGAGCTCCTCCAGCCCGGTCTCCAATTACCTGTTAGGTAAATCCTATTGGAGATCCGGCAGCCTGGAGCGGGCCGCAACACACATCGGGACCGCGGTTGTTGAAGCCCCGGATCAGCACCGATGGCAGCATAAGTTAGCCACCGCCTTCCTGGAAATCGGAGACGGCGATTCGGCCCTCGCTCACTACCAGGGTGCGGTCGCCAGCAGCCCGGAGAATCCGGAATACCTGCTTTCGGTAGCCGGCGCGTACGCCGCAATGGGTCATCTCAATCAGGCCCTGGAAGGTTACACCGCGGCATTAGCCTACGGATCGGATTCGGCGGCCCCCTACCGCGAGGCCGGCCAGGTCGCTCTGCAGCTTGGAGCATCGGAGCAGGCCTCCGCCTGGTTTGAACGTGCCATCACTCTCCAACCCGCGGATATAGATAGCCTGGTCGGATCGGCCAAGGCCTCGATCGCGCGGGGTGACAAACAGCAGGCCAATGAAAGATTAGAGGCGGCTATCCAGCAGGCTCCTGATGATGCCCGGGTGTTGCTCGGAGTGGGTCATGTTCGCGCCGCATCCGGAGATTATCGGGCCGCGATGTCCGCCTTCAAAGAAGCTCGAGAGGCGGGAGCAGATCCGAGCCATGTGCGCCGTGCTGAGAGCAAGGCGCTCGTTCGGTGGGGCAAACACGCGCTGGCGGCACAGGCGATGCAAGAGGTGCTGAATTCGGCCCCCGATGATCATCGGCTCTGGTATGAGCTGGCCGAGACCCTGGAGGCCGGATCCGACCTGAGCGGTGCCGACAAGGCTATGAGCGAGGCTATTCGCATTTCACCCGCCAATCCAGAGTATCGCCTGGGCCTGGGCCGGATCTCGCGCATGTCCGGCAATCTCGACCGGGCGATCGAAGAACTGAGGCAGGCCGAAGGCGCGGATCCAAATGATCCGCGGGTTCCGGTAGAGGCCGGGATGGTTTACGAAGATCGACGGGATTACTCGCGCGCGCTGGATTCCTACGACAAGGCCCTGGAGATTGAACCGGATAACCTGCAGGCCCACTACCGAGCCGGCCTGCTGCTGCGGTCGCTCAAGGCTTATCGTAAAGCGGGTGAGATGCTCAAACGCGCCGCTGAACTTGCGCCGGCCGACCAAAACGTGATGCACCAGTTGGCGGCCGTTCGCGCACTGGAGTTGGTACATGGCTAAAACAATGGACCGTGAGACCGTCGTGAGCACGCTTCATGCGGCGCAAGTTGCGGGTCGGCTCGATTACGCTCGCAACCTGGCCATCGAGTGGCTGGCTACGTGGCCGGGTGATACGGAGGTTGCGCTCCAGCTGGCTACGGTCGAGCTCAAATCAGGAGCGGCGAGTTCGGCTATCGACCGGTTGTCACTATTAATAGAAGTCGACCCAGAAAGTCGACCTGCCTACGAGATGCTGGCTGAGGCCTATAAACAAACTGGTGACAGTCTGCGGATACCGGTTTACATGGCCTGCGCCAAGGCTCTCGCCGGCGAACAGCCCAACGCCTCCAGCTCTCCCTCCTGGGCGGTGGCTCTGGCCAGGGCGTATCGGGCATTAGAGGCCAATGATCCAGCGGAGGCATTGCGCGCATCCAATGAGGCTCTGGCGGCGGATCCCAGCTTTGCGCTGCCTGCTCTAGTTGCCGTTAGAGCCAGCCTTGCAACCGGCGCGACGCAAGAAGCCGTCCGCCTGGCGGAGGCGGGCCACGATCGCTGGCCGCACTGTGTTGCGTTCAAACTGGTACTTGCCGAAGCTCAACTCGACTCTGATCGGCCGGCGGCAGGCGTTGAGCGAATGCACCAGGTCGCGGCGGCTGACCCCCTGGGTGTCATCACCGAGACCGTGCTGGGTCTCGATCACGCATATCGAGCGCTCTGGCCCGTTCACATGCAGGCGCGGATCAGCCGGCCTGTGCCGGAGGATGTTCTGGCGGTGATGGGAGCGTCCGCGAAGTCTCCGCCGTCAGACCCTTCTCCAATGCCGGATCCGGAACCAGGGGAGGCCTTCCAGGGGCCGCGTTCCGACGAACATTCCGATCCCGATGAAGCGCTGCTTTCGGTGCGTAATGAGTTTGATCGATTGGCGCAGCGCCTCAATGTCCGCCGTCCATCGGAAGATCAGGAGGCCCGGCTACCGGTTTACATCGTGCTGAGCAGCCACACCCGACTCGTGCAGCAAATTGGACCCTCCGGGTTCAAACGCGTGAACGAAGCCATCATGAATCTGGTTGAGGTCGTGCGGCGCAAGAACGGATGGGGAGCCTATCGCATCTATATGGACGACCCGCGCTCCCTGCAACCCTTCGGCCTAATGCCCTGCGATCCAGGAAATGCCTGGCAAATCAAGTTACGTCTGGCGGATCTTGACCAGGCGCTGGCTGAACGGGGTGAGATGATCGGAGCGCTTCTGATCGTCGGGGGCCACAACATCGTCCCCTTCCATCTGCTGCCCAATCCAACCGACGACGACGATGATTCGGTGCCCTCGGACAATCCTTACGCCGCGACCGATGAGAATTACTTCGCCCCCCAATGGCCGGTCGGCCGGTTGCCCATTGACTCCGATACCGATCTTCTGGTCAAGCTGCTGAGCAATGCCACCGCTGCCCACCGTGAGCAGCGGCGGTCAAGATCCGGCCCCAGGCGTTTCAGGATCTGGGCCGGAGATCGATTCGTACGACTCTTCCGTCCGCAGCCCAAGGCGATCGGATACACCGCCAGCATCTGGCGCAAGGCTTCCTTGTCGGTATTTGGAGCCATCGGTGCCCCGCGCTCCTTGATCACCTCCCCGCCCAGTGCGGCCGACAACATGCCGTCGGTGGCGAGTCGTCCCAGCCGGCTTTCGTATTTCAACCTGCACGGTTTGCAGGACACTCCTGAATGGTACGGGCAGCGAGATCCGCTGAGGGATCCTTCGGATTCGGTGGAGTTTCCGATAGCGCTTCGACCGAAAGATGTAGTCAACAGCGGGCGGGCTCCGAGGATCGTGTTCACCGAGGCTTGTTACGGAGCGCACGTGATTGGCAAAACGGAGGAGACCGCCCTGAGCCTGAAGTTTCTGTCGAGCGGAAGCCAGGCCGTGATCGGATCAACAATGATCTCATACGGCTCGGTGACTCCTCCCCTGATTGCCGCGGATCTGTTGGGCCGCTTATTCTGGGAGGAGCTGCGGACGGCGGTTCCCGTAGGTGAAGCGCTGCGGCTGGCCAAGTTTAAGCTCGCAACGGAAATGTTTGAGCGTCAGGGATATTTGGATGGCGAAGACCAGAAAACGCTGATCTCGTTTGTGCTGTACGGCGATCCGCTTCTCACCTCGCGCTTGACCGGTCGACCGATGGGCAGCAAGGCAGTGACTCGCAGTTCCAAGCGGCCGGCCACGATCAAAACCGCATGCGCACTTGGAGGGCCAGACCTGCTGACGGATGATGCCTACTCTTCGATCAGCGATCGGGTGCAGTCCATCGTCGCTCAATATCTGCCCACCATGACGGACGCGGACTGCAGCCTACACAACCAACATCATGGGTGCGATAGCGAGGACCACTGCTGCCCGAGTCAGCAGATAGGAATGAAAACCGCCGGCGAAAATGAAGCCCTGGTCGTGACCCTCTCGAAACACGTGAGCGAGGGATCGATACTGCATCCTCACTTCGCCAGGATGACCCTTGACCCCTCGGGCAAGGTGATCAAACTGGCCGTCTCCAGATAACAAGCGCGGCACGAACCTTGCACGGATAAGGGCACTATGAGCGCACCCATTTCTCGCCTCGGCTTTCACTATTTTCCCGACGATAGCCACTATACGGAGAAAGACCTGGAAGAGTGGCTCCCGACGCTTTTGCGTTTGTCGGCCAATTGGCTGGTGCTTCACGCCACGCCAAACCGCCTGATCCCGCAGCCGTTCCTAAGAGGGTTGATTGAAGCTGGAATTCGGCCGGTGGTATGGATCAAGGGACGAGTGGACGAGGTAGCCTCCGACCAGATCTCGCCCGCGCTCGCCAATTATGGGGAGTGGGGTGTGCGCGAGGTCGTCGTATTCGATCGTCCGAATCTGCGGTCCATGTGGCCGTCAGACGAATGGGCGCGTCCGGGGCTGGTGGAGCGATTTGTCGACCGGATGCTCCCCATATTACAGCTCCAACGCGCCACTGGAATGCACCCGGTATTTCCCCCACTCGAGCCGGGGGGCGACTATTGGGACACCGCATTTCTGGAGACTGCACTGAAGTCCATGCTTCGTCGCGGCCACCGGAGCCTGCTTGACGACCTGCATTTAGCCATCTTCGCCCGCACCTTTGGCAAGCCACTCGAATGGGGCTATGGCGGGCCGGAAGAATGGGCATCCAGCCGGCCCTACAACACCCCCGATGGTTCCCAGGACCAGATCGGCTTTCGCACCTTTGACTGGTATGCGGCTACCACCGAGGCGGTGATGGGCAAAACATTGCCCATGATCGTCGTGGCGGGGGGGCCGCCCAGCACCGTGGAAGACGGAAATGGCGAAATCGCAAGCATCTTGCGCGCGGTGCAGTCCGGGCAGCTTCCCCAATCGGTGCTGGGTTTTAATTTCTACCTGTTGTCCGCGAGCCCGGGCAGTCCGGATTTCGAGTCCGCGTGGTTTGCCTCCCCCTCCGAGCCCAGACCCATCGTTGGGTCGGCTAAACGCCTCCTTGATGCGGGTGGGTTGTCCGGCTCAAGATCGACCGGCAAGGCTCTGGACCACTTCGTGCTGCTTCCCGACGGGCCGGTGTCGGAGGACACATGGGCAACGGTCAAAACGCTGATTAAGGATGGCGTGATCGGATTCTCAACCAAAGAGGCGCTGCAGGCCGACCGAGTGACCATCCTGGGCGACGAAGCCGCAATTCCTCCTTCGGTCGAGCGGCGACTCTTGGAGGCCGGCTGTGATGTCACCCGAGTGAAGGGCCCCGGGCAGATTATTGCGGCGGCCTGGAAAGCAACTTACAGGGACGGAAAATGACAGGACATGTAGATATTTTTCAGAGCGGGCCCCAAGCCGAAGGCGCGGTGGAATCGGCCATAAAGGAATTCGGTGAGGCGCGCATCAAAGTGCTTGGGCTTGGCGGTGGAGGGTCAAACGCCGTCAATCGGATGGTCGAACTGGGATTGATCGGGGCAGAGTTTATTGCCGCCAATACAGACCATCAGGCGCTCGAGTCGAGCCTGGCCCCCACCCGGATCCAACTAGGGCCCGGCGTGACGCGCGGCCTGGGAGCGGGAGGCGATCCAAAGGTAGGTGCTGCGGCCGCAATCGAAAGCAGTCGCGAGCTGGCCGAAGCACTCTCAGGCGCGGATATGATTTTCCTGGCGGCCGGCATGGGCGGTGGGACCGGCACCGGGGCTTCGCCGATCGCGGCGGCAATCGCGCGCGAAACAGGCGCATTAGTAATTGCCACGGTGACCATGCCCTTCTCATTTGAAATGAGCAAACGGGCCAAGAATGCCACCGAAGGGGTCCGGCGGTTACAACCGCATACACATACCTTGATCACCGTCCCTAACGACCGCCTCCTACAGGTGGTTCCCCGAGAGGCCAGCCTCG
This sequence comes from Chloroflexota bacterium, assembly GCA_022561385.1. Classification (GTDB taxonomy): domain Bacteria; phylum Chloroflexota; class Anaerolineae; order Anaerolineales; family E44-bin32; genus JADFRG01. Next base: position 49,887 of record JADFRG010000013.1, on the reverse strand, counting down.
AAATAGCTTTTCGATTCGCCGACGATGTATTACGCCAGGGCATACAAGGTATCGTCGAAATGGTCAACAAGCCGGGGCTGATCAACGTCGATTTTGCGCATGTGCGCGCGATCATGCGCAAGGGCGGCGGGGCCCTAATGGCGATCGGAATTGGGGAAGGCGCCGACAAAGCGGAGATCGCGGTCCGGCAGGCACTCCATCACCCACTGCTGGAAATTGACAGCCTGGGTCAGGCATCGGGCGCGCTGGTACATTTCACCGGCGGTGAAGATCTGAGCCTCGTCGAGGTCGGGAGTGCAGTGGAGGCACTGCGCGGTAACATGCCGCCAGATGCGGAAGTTATTATGGGTGTAACCACTGAGCCGGCCATGCGCGGTCGGGTGCAGGTGATATTGATCGTGACCGGGGTTGGCGGCCAGCCGGTGCAGGAAGTGAAATTGGAAAAACCCACCGCTGCCCCCTCACTGAGATTCGACATGGATGACCTGGATGTGCCCGCGTTCCTGCGTCGGAGGAGCTCCCCCAGCCTCCCGAGCGAGCAGGCAGCTCGAACGTGAAGAAGGAAGCGGTGGAGAAGGTCACACGGGCTGTGGTACGCCAGTTTCCTGAATTGGATGGGGTGCGGCCCGCGGTCAAGGCGGAAAAAGGTGGCAGCGAACGTTATCAAATAATCTTCAAAGGCGCCGCGAAATTGCCGGAGGGAAAAACCATGAAGAGAATCGTACGGGTGGTCGCCAACGCTGAAGGTGATGTCATACGCATGAGCACCTCGAGGTGAAATGATGAATCAAATTCGATATCGACCCATTATTCTTGTCAACTTATTGGCCCTGAGGACGACCGTTCTTGTGGCAGAGTGGGCTTTAACACACCGCGAGTGGATCGTCCGCGGAAAGGCCTATGCGCCGGTGATCGTAAGCGGTTTTGTGGCTTACTTTATTGGAGTGGTCATCGGACACGCCATCGTGAGCTAAGGCGAACGATCATACGCTCAATTGCTGTGCCCGCGCGCCCGGAGTACAATCCGGGCGCTCTTGCGTTCTAGATCCTGCTCCTAAACTCTATGTCCAGCCAACGTCGGCCCGTGGTGGTCGTACTTATTATCGCAGCCTTCTTCGCAGCAGGGCTTTTGACGGTCTTGCTCGGCGGGGATCAGACGCCGGAACCGATCGGCGCGCTCGAGGTGGAAATCAGCGAATCGGTGCTGATTATCGGGGTAGACGATCTTTCGGCCTCCAGCCCGAGCCTGGTCGCCGTGTGGCAAGCGACCTACAGCCCTGCAAACCGCGATGTCATCCTGCTCGGGCAATCTGTTGACAGCCTGGTCTGTGGAAATCAACCCGCTACGCTTTCGGAATTATTCTCCTGGGATCGATCCGCCGGCCTCGCTCCCGAGTTCCTCGCCGCGTTTGAGGAGATGCCGTTTGTCATCGCGGACGAAACCGCTTTTTCAACGCTGATCGATGAACTTGAGGGCTTGGAGCTCAACGGAGCGCAACTGCAGGGCAATCAAGTTACGGCGGTGCTGCAGGCGTTGTACGGCAATCCACGAAGCTCCCTGACCACACAGGAGCAGTTCCTCATCGCTTTAGGGAGCAAAGCGGCCTTCAACGCGGCCAATGTGAATCTGAATCGGCTCCTGGAGCTGATACCGGCCCATGCGTATAGCTCCGTTCCGCCCCAGGACTTGTTGACTACTTATTTGCGGCTGCTGCCGCTTGAGCCCGGATCCATACTTGTTTGGGCCCCCGACAATCCCGTCGAAACCTGCGAAGATTGACACAAAAATAAAAGGAGACTGCCTGGTGGGCAATCTCCTCTGTGGTGCGCTGGGTGGGAGTTGAACCCACACGCCTCGCGGCACATGGCCCTCAACCATGCCTGTCTACCAATTCCAGCACCAGCGCCCGCTCCCGCGCCCGATCTTGTGAAAGCGACCGCGTAAGTGCGCGCGGAGCTCGCTCGCCGGTCGGGGTGGGGACGATTCGCGGTATTATAGCGGACCTTATCGTCCAAGGCGTGATCTACAGTTCCCAAGAAACCACCAGAGCCCTATCTGAGCGAGCCGTTCCCGGGTCTTAGCCATGCGAATCGTGCTGGATGCTATGGGCAGCGACCACCACCCGGAAGCTGAACTGGAGGCCGCGGTCGAGGCCTATCAACTTTGGGGAGAGCGTCTCACTCTCACCGGACCCGCGGAGCTCCTTGGATCGAGGGTGGATCCGGCCCAGGTGGATATTGTGGACGCGCCCGAAATTCTGGGGATGTACGAAAAGCCGGCCGTTGCCGCGAAAAAGAAGCCCAACAGCTCGATGGCTAAGGGTATGCGCCTGCTCAAGCACGGTGAGGCAGACGCCTTTGTCACGATGGGCAATACCGGCGGCGCCATGGCCACCGCACTTTTTCAGTTGGGCCGCATCAAGGGTGTCAAGCGGCCCGCTTTAAGCCCCGTCTTTCCGGTTCGGGACGGCTCCGCGGTGGTGATCGACATTGGAGCCAATGCCGATTGCCGCCCGGAGTACCTGCTGCAGTTCGGCATCATGGGTTCCATTTACGCCGAGATCTTCCTGGAGCGTAAGGACCCGCGCGTGGCGTTGCTCTCTACCGGAGAGGAACAGGGCAAAGGAAACAAATTAGTTGAAGCGGCCGAGAAATTGTTGCGGGCATCGAAGCTAAACTACATCGGAAATGTGGAACCTCGAGAGCTTTACAATGGTGAGGCGGACGTGGTTGTTACGGATGGGTTCAGCGGAAACATATTTCTCAAAACCAGCGAAGCGGTGGCAGCATTATTAATCGATATGATCCGCAATGAGATCAAGGCCTCTCCTGTTACCGCCGCGGGAGGTTACCTGGCGCGGCCGGCCTTCAGAACGGTCAGCAAGCTCCTGGACCCCTCCGAGTATGGTGCCGTCCCGCTGCTAGGGGTGGACGGATTGGTATTTATCGGCCACGGCCGTTCAAACGCGCGCGCGGTGATGAGTGCCCTGAGTGCGGCGCGGAAGGCAGTATCGCGCGGCCTGATGCAGGCCCTTCGTCAGGGCATCAAAGAATCACTGGAGGGGTCGGATCATTGAATCACAGGAGTAACGGCCTCCGACGCGCGGTGATTACCGGCGTCGGAGTGATAACTCCGCTCGGCTCAAATCTTGAATCGTTCTGGCAGGCTTTGCTCGCAGGCCGCTCCGGCATCCGCAAGATCCAACAATTCGATGCCAGCAACTTACCCTGTCGGATCGCGGGCGAAATTCCTGACTTCGAGGCCACCGATCACATCCCGGCCAAGAAAGCGCGGCGGATGGCTCGCTCCTCGCAGATCGCGGTGGCCGCGGTCCAAATGGCGGTGGCGGACGCGGGGCTCGAAGAGCCCCTGGCGGAACCTGAGCGCGTCGGGGTGAGCGTTGGCACGGGTATCGGAGGGTTGGATCGGGCGATTGAAGCCGATCGGGCCTACCAGATACACGGCCTTGTTGCCAAAGTCAATCCCTTTACGATTCCAGCTGCGATACCAAACATGTCCGCCTTTCATGTCGCCAACCGTTATGGGGCGCATGGCCCTAGCATGAGTGTGGTTACGGCCTGTGCAACGGGTACCCAGTCCGTGGGTGAAGCGGCGGAAATGATCCGCACCGGCCGTGCGGACGTTGTTCTGGCGGCGGGCACCGAGGCTTTGATCCAGGACTTTACCCTGGCGGGATTTGCAGCCATGCGCGCCTTGCCAACCCACTATAACGATGATCCCGAACGGGCTTCGCGGCCCTTCAACATCGATCGTGAAGGATTTGTGTTCTCCGAGGGCGCGGCCGGGCTCGTGATTGAAAGCCTGGAAGGCGCTAGGGAGCGGGGCGCGCATATCTATGCTGAGGTCGCGGGCCACGCCAGCTCGAGCGATGCGTTTCATATGGCCGCGCCCGACCCTTCCGGTGCCGGTGCGCTCCGCACGATGCGTTGGGCGCTTGAAGATGCTGAAGTTTCGACCGACGAGGTCGACTACATCAATGCACATGGAACCTCCACGGTGGCAAACGACGCGGTCGAAACCCTGGCAATCAAATTGTTATTCGACGAAAGGGCCTACCAAATTCCAATCTCTTCGACCAAGTCCATGATCGGCCATCCGATGGGAGCCTCGGGGGCAATAGAAGCGGTCGTTTCGGCGCTTACGATCGAGCGTGGCGTGATCCACCCCACCATCAATATGGAGTCTCCCGATCCGGATTGCGATCTGGACTATGTGTCGCAAGGGGCCCGAGAGGCCGATGTGAAGGTCGTCCTTTCCAACTCCTTCGGACTGGGCGGGCAAAACGCCTGCCTGGTCTTGCGAAAAGTCTGATGCGGCAGTACATCGATTCAGCGAAAGTCAAGCGGAATGCTCGCATCGCGCGCATTCTTTCTTTCGGCGGGCTGGCCAGCATGGGCCTGGGATTGGTGATCTCGTTCCAAAACCCCAACGACACCCGTCCGGTCCTCGGCTTGTTCCTGGTCGGTATCCTGACCTCCCAGATCGGTCAACCGATGCGAAATCGCTGGGATCGCCGACCGCGAATCGATGAACTCCTGGACGGCGCGCTAAAGGGCCTCGACCAACGCTTCGCCATTTTCCATTATTCGCTGGGCGCCAGACACCTCTTGATTTGTCCTGGCGGAGTATTTGCCCTCATTCCTCGCGGCGAAGCCGGCAAGATTGAATACAACAATGGCAACTGGACGAGGACCACCAGCAGAGGCTCCCTGATTCGCCGCGCCGGTACCCGATCCATCCGTGGCATTGAGCGGGAGGCTGACGCGGAGGTGGATCGGGCCAATTCACGTCTCGATCTCACCTTTTCTGTGCGTCCCATGTTTGTATTTATGCACTCCAATGCCGAGATGAATGTCCACCAGGCGCCGGCCATCGCTTCCCATCTCAAGAAGCTGAAATCTTCCATTCGTCGGCTCCCCAAAGCCGAGACGCTGTCCCAAAAGCAGATCGCACTGTTGGCCGAAGACCACGGCTTCGCCTGACGCCCCCTATTCGCCCCACATCTCAGACTCAAGCTTCGACCTACGCTCCCTGTACCCCTCACGTCTCAGACTACGGCTTCGACTTCGTGGCGTTAGTGTTCCTGTATGGCTATGCGCGTTTTGGTGGCACTGTGAGCCTTGTATATACAGAAACGAGGCCCCCTGAAATGCGGAGCCTCGTATTCCCTTCACGTTCAAATGTCAGCTGTTTAGGAATTCGTCAAGCGCTGTACGGCTTATGCGGACGGCCTTTCCAATTTTTTTGGCCTTGATATCCCCTGCATCGATGGCCGAGATCACGTCCTCTTCCGAAACTTTGAGATATTGTGCCGCCTCGGAGGGCGTCATCACATCGGGTACGGCAGCTGAAGCCGCCACTCCACCGCGGGTGCCCTTAGAGCCTTCCCGGACGGCCTCGCTGATCGCGCTGCCAATCCCCATTCCAGCGCCAATTCCGGCCGTAAGCCCGGCGCCGCCGGACGGATTTTGGGCCGCGTCGCGCATCGCGTCTGCCGCTTGAAGCTGAGTGTAGGTCTGGATGTCCAGCATCCCCATATCTCTCAGTTCCTCGGCCGACTTGTCAGACGGTTTCAAACTCTCGATGTAAAACGCCTTCAAGGTGAGACCCAGCGCTCGGAAATCATCCTGGCATTTGGCGCGCACCCCCGCGCCGATTTCTTCAATTAATCCGATCAGCTCTGGAACGTTGCTGGCCTCGGTCGTCTCGCCCAAGAGATCTTGAAGGCTGGATAGCAGGATCGCCCGCAACCGATCCTGGATGTCCCGCATGCCGTAGGCTCCCTGCGCGCCCACAAGCTGGGTCACAAATTGTTGAGCATCTGCAACTTGTACTCCGTAGGTACCGAAACTCTGAAGGAGTGCGAGCCCCAGGCCCATCCCAGGATTGCGCACCAATATAGGCTGAGGCGTTCCCCACTTCTGGTTGGCAAATTCGCGCATTGAAATGAAGTACACCTCCGCCTTGAAGGGCGTTTCACCCCCAAATGCCTTGCCGATTACATCCACCACGAGCGGGATGTTGGCGGTCGTGAGTGTGTGGCGGCCGGGGCCGAAAGTGTCCAATGCCTTGCCATCACGGAAAAAGACTGCGCTCTGCGCCTCCCGAACGATCAGCTGACTGCCGATCCTGAAATCGCCCGAGCCGACCTCCGGGATGCGACGCACGAACTCGTTTTGCATCTCATTGGGGTACTCAACGATGTCAAATATCCTGGCCATGTCAGCTCTCCTGTTCGTTTAGAATCGCTTCCGACCGGCGATCATACGCCCTGGATGCCTGGTCCGCAACGTCCACTAGATTCTTGATGGCGGCTGGCATGTTATCAGGGTCGGTTATCGCGGCCTCCAACCCGTCGACCGCCTCCGCCACCTGGTCCGAAAAGTCGAGCAATCCTAGATCATATTGATAAAGGCTCTCCAGCTCATCCTGGTTGATGCGTACCGCGTCGAAAAAACCCGCATATCCGCGCGGCGCGCCTCGGACACGATCTACAAAGGTCCGGAGCTTGATGGCGGCCACTTCTACGTCGTCCACGAACTCGAGCATCTTGGCTCCGATCATCCGGGCTTGAATTGCGGACACCCGGTCCCAATGCTCTTCATACCGATCGGCAACCGTATCGCGCAGCAGCTTATCTGCATCCCGGCGTCGCTCGCGATCGTAGTAGCCGACGAAGCCCGACACAAAATTCTGTACTTTGCCCAGCAGGTCTTTACCTTCGGTGACTTTATCCATGGGGTCCGTCATCCCGATCTCCTCAAGGGCGGGTTTGATTCGATTATATCTTGCGCAATAACTCTCTTCGGGACTCAAACGCCAAGAGTATAATCGCCGCCATGTCACTGGATGGTCAACGCCTCGATTCCGATCGCTACGCGGTTATTCCTCGGACTCTTTCATTCCTGCTTCGCCAGAACGAGATCTTGCTTATCAAACTGGCTTCAGACCGCGAGGGCTGGTCGGGCCGCTACAATGGGATTGGAGGCCACGTGGAGATCGGCGAGGAGCCGATGTCGGCCGCCCGAAGAGAGGTCCTGGAAGAGACCGGATGGGAGACCGACCAGAGGCTGTGCGGCGTGGTGAATATCGATACGGGAGGCGCCCTCGGGATCGGGCTCTTCATTTTTGTTGGTGAGGCGAGCGGTGACGAGCGCCTGTTGTCCGGATCCGAAGGCGTTCCGGCCTGGCTGCCGGTCGACCAGCTGTCGGATCATGATTTAGTCGAAGACCTGGGCTTTCTGATCCCCCAGGCCCTCAAGGCACGATCGGAAAAAGGGATATTCTTTGCGGCGTATTCTTATGACAACGACGGCAAGCTGCAGATTACACTGACCGAATGATAGGGACCCGACGCATACCCGCCCACACGTGGATCGGCCTGGCCATCATCCTGGGGGGTCAGGCACTCTTAGCTTCCGGCAGCTCTTTGATCGCGACCTGGCTAACGCCTGTGATGTGGACTGGCCTGATCCTTTTTGTGGACGGGATCGTGTACCGGCTGCGGGGCCGATCCTGGTTGACGTCGCGGCGCCGCGAATTCCCACTCGTGGTCCTGGCCTCGGTCGCGGTCTGGCTGCTCTTCGAAGCTTACAACCTGCACTTAAGAAACTGGCGCTACGAAGGTATGCCGGAGATCAGCCTGGTGCGCGACTTCGGCTACTTTTGGTCCTTCGCCACCATTATGCCCGGGGTGTTCGAGATCGTGGATCTGGTGCAAGCGTTGATGGACCGAATCCGAACGCCAGGAAACGAGCCGCGATCGATGTCGCCCACCGGCCCTGGCTGGGCCTGGGTGTTGGCGGGCATCGTCATGGTCACCATCCCGTTAGCCGTGCCTACTCAGACCGCCGCGTACCTCTTCGCCCCGGTGTGGGTCGGATTCTTCTTGCTGCTTGACCCGCTAAATGGGAGGCTGGGTCTGCCCTCCTTGCGCCAGCAATGGCGCCTGGGAGCGCGCGGAAAGTTATGGGCTCTGCTGCTCGGTGGGCTCATTTCTGGATTCGTTTGGGAAACCTGGAATCAGCAGGCGGTGGCCGCAGGCGGAGCGTTTTGGGTGTACCTGATCCCGCAAGAGCTGCGTCCCTTCGGGTTGGCCTTCGGGCAAATGCCGGTGCTGGGTTTGCTCGGCTTTCCTCCGTTCGCACTCGAGCTTTTTGCTTTCTACACTCTAATCCGCGAATCACTGGGAGGTGACCGCATCTTCGGCGTTCGGACGGTGGATGGTTGATCCAGAAAACAAAAACCGGTCCCTCGTTGAATCGGGTCCGGTCGGGATTTACCGCCTCTGACCCACCAATAATCTTCAGGCGTTCCCTTTGACTGCACGCAAGTTATTACTCTCCGGGCCGTTCGTAAAAAACAAGCTGAGTTCTGCCGTAGGTCCGACGGTCGAATTCGACCAGCGTCTCAAGCTCTAGCGACCGATATTCCTCCGGATTGATCTGCGCGATGACCCAGGCATCCAGGTTCAATCGCTGAGTGTTTTGATCCAGCCGGTGTACGGCCCTGCTCCACAACTTGGAATATTGTGGGGGCGCCACATATACGAAGTCGTGCGAACTTCCCGGCTTCCGATTGATCCACTCGAAAACATCTGCCTGAACGACTTGAGCTCGATTCGTGAGTCCGGTGAGCTCAAGATTTTCGCCTATCACTTTCAGCGCGATTGGATGTTTCTCGACGAAGGTCGACTGCGCGGCGCCGCGGCTCAGCGCTTCGATTCCTACACTTCCCGTTCCGGAGAAAAGATCCAGGAAATCGCAATCGGCCACTGCCGCCCCCAGGATGTTGAAGAGCGCCTCTTTGACTTGATCGCGTATCGGTCGGGCCAGGTCGCCCGGCACCATCCGCAGGCGCCGGCCCTTGGAGCTGCCTGCGATGACGCGCAGGGGCATGTCAGCTTAACAACGCGGGAATGGCTTCCGGATGTTCTGCCACTCGGACTCCCGCGCTTTGGAGCGCGGCAATCTTGTCCGCCGCCATCCCGGATCCAGCCTCGATAATGGCGCCCGCGTGGCCCATTCTCTTGCCAGGTGGAGCGGATCGGCCCGCGATAAATCCCACGACCGGCTTTGTCATACTGGACGAGATGAACTCCGCCGCGCGTTCTTCTTCCGATCCGCCGATCTCTCCAATCATCACAACTGCCTCGGTGTGGGGATCATCTTCAAACATCTGGAGCACATCCGTGAAGCCGGTCCCGTTGATCGGGTCGCCCCCGATGCCCACACAGGTCGAAACCCCCAGGCCGCGCAGCTGCAACGCATACAAGACTTCATAGGTCAGGGTACCCGAACGAGAAACTACTCCGATGGAGCCAGGATCCGTGATGTGACCCGGGATAATTCCCACTTTGCTTTCTCCCGGCGTCAGCAAGCCCGGACAATTGGGTCCCACGAGCCGCACCCCCTCCTGATCCAGGTAGCGGCGCACCTTCATCATGTCCTGTATCGGTACCCCTTCCGTGATGCAAATCACGAGCGGCACGCCAGCGTCTGCCGCTTCAAACATGGCGTCCATAACGAACCGTGCCGGAACGAAGAGCACGCTGCAGTTGGCGCCGGTGGCGGCCAGGGCTCGTTCCACCGTGTCAAATACTGGAATTTTGCCCTCCAGCACCCAATCTCCGCCCTTCCCGGGCGTCACGCCAGCCACCACCTGGGTCCCGTAATCCATCATTTGCGATGCGTGGAATAGGCCTTCCCGTCCCGTGATACCTTGCACGAGCACTCGAGTCTGCTTGTCGATGAGGATGCTCATTCGCTTACCGAGACCTTGGAAGCGGCAATAACCATCTCCGCCGCCTCGACCAGGGACGAGGCCGTATCCATTTTCGCCTCTGCCAGGATTCGGCGTCCTAACTCTTCGTTGGTCCCTACCAGACGCGTGACCAAATACACCTCCCGCGAGACCTCTTCCAGCGCCATTAGAATTCCTCGGGCCACCTCGTCGCAGCGAGTAATACCTCCGAAGATGTTGAACATCATCGCGTGAACGTCTGGATCGGACAGAATGATTTGAATCGCGGCCGCAACTTTTTCGGCGTCCGCCCCTCCCCCGATGTCCAGAAAATTGGCCGGCTCACCTCCCAATCCCTTGATCACGTCCATGGTGGCCATTGCCAGTCCGGCTCCGTTTACCAGGCAGCCGATGTTTCCGTCAAGTTTTACGTAGCTGAGCCCGTGCCCGCGAGCTTCGCGCTCGGAGGGCGCTTCCTCATCGAGGTCGCGCAGTTCCTCCAACTCAGGGTGACGATACAGAGCGTTGTCGTCGAGCACTATTTTGCCGTCAAGAGCCAGCAGCTTCTCCTCCCGGGTGATGACCAATGGATTGATCTCGGCCAGAGTCGCGTCCAAACTCCAGTATGTATCAAATAGGCCGCGCGCCATCCGAGAAAATTCTCCCCAGTGCTGTCGCGGCAGCTCCATGGCGGCCGCTAGATTCCGAGCCTGGTAGTCTCTGAGCCCGATGAGCGGATCGACCCACGCCCGGACGATTTTTTCAGGGTGATCTCGAGCCACTTCCTCAATTTCGATGCCGCCCTCTGCAGAGGCGATGATCACCGGGGTGCCCTGTGTGCGATCGTTGGTAACTCCCAGATAAATCTCGGTGACAATTTCCGACGCCTCATCAACCAGGACCTTTCGAACCGGCAGCCCATTAATTTCCAGTTCAAGGATGGCGGCCGCGAGCTGCTCCGCTTCCTCGGGGGACTTTGCCAGCCGAATACCGCCCGCCTTTCCACGTCCCCCCACGAGCACCTGCGACTTGACCGCAACCGACCCTCCGAGTTGTTCCGCGATCGCGCGGACCTGTGCGGGAGTCTCGGCTACCTCGCCTCGAGGAATGGGCACCCCGTGTTCAGCGAAGAGTTGCTTGGATTGATACTCGTGAAGTTTCATTCTTCACCAGGCAATTCAAATCGCATGACACGGTCGTTGGCCCCATCTGTCACCCAGAGCGTACCGGAATCTGCAAACGCAAGTCCCATAGGCAAACCAAACTGGGCGTCTCCGCCGCCGAAGCTACCCCATCCTATTCGAAATTCCCCTTCATCATCGAAACATAAAATACGGTACCCCTCAGGATCAGAAACGCAGACGTCTCCATTCCCGCCGACCGCCAAATACGGTTTGTTCTCCAGAGATTGGCCGAGCCAGCCGTCTACAGGCCATTCGTCTACCGCCACAAAATTTCCTTCATCAAGTTCCTCAAATATCTGAATCCGCTGATTCCAGGTATCCGCCACATAGACGCGGCCCTCTGCATCAAGATCGAGGCCGACCGGCTCATCCAGCCCACCCAGCTCCAAACCGAACCCACCAAACTCGCCGAGCGGGTTGCCATCCGCGTCGAAGATCACTACTCGCTTATTTCCCGTATCGGCCACAAATAGCCGGCCGGCAGCATCTACGGCGATGGCGCGCGGCCCCCAGAATGCGGTGGGTTCGCCAGTTTGTCCGAACGAGCCGAAACTGCTCAGCAATTCGCCTTCCGCCGTGAATCGCTGGATTCGATGGTTCCATGTATCCGCAACATAAACCGTTCCATCAGGGCCCACTGCGACGTCCCAGGGCTCATTAAACGTTCCGGTCGGCGCGACCCCGCCCTCCGGTGCGGCGGCGAAGCTCCCCCATTCACCCAGCACCAATCCCTCCGCGCTGAAACGCTGCACGCGGTGATTCATGGCATCCGCCACGTAGATCTCCCCGTTGGGTGCGATCGCAATTCCACGCGGCCCCGAAAGTTGTCCTGGTGCGAGTCCGGGACCCCCGATCTGCACGCCGGCGGGTAACGTGATGATTCGATCGAGGTACGGATCGACGTAAGGCTCCGCTACCAGCTGCGCGGGAGTCACGCCGTAGTCCCAGATCAGGGAGCTTATGTCCTTTCGAATGTACAACCGCATCCGGTCCGAAGGGCTCCAATTTTCCAACGAATAGTCCCCGCCGGTGACCTTCCCGTAAGCCTCGTAATCGCGATTCAGCCAAATATCCCACAGCGCCCCACGCATTTCCGGCGAAGTCAGGGCATCCCCCAATTTCTGCGGAGTCAGATTGAAGTAATCCTGCATGGGCCACCACATTCTTATGTATTCGAAGCTGAAGTAGCGGTCTTCCATAAGCGGATCGACTTTAGCCCAATTATTGTCCCCCGCGATCACAACCGGGTAGTTCAGGAGATCTCGACTTGGGGAGGGCCCATAGAATAATGCCTGATCGTAATTGCGCAGATACCAATTGATCGGCCAGGAGACGTCGTCGTCAAAGGCCACCTTGATCGACAGGCCGTCCGTCGTGCGCCGTGACAGGTCCTCAATCTGGTCCATCACGTTCTTGACCCCGGACGCGGAGTGTGCGTAAACCAGAAACTCGGTCGCGTTATTGAAGTTGATAAACGAAGCCCGCAATCCGGTCCGCAAGGTCAGAAGCCCCAAAATCATGAGTGTTATGACCCCCGCCATCTGACGCACATTTACCAGCCGCCAGTTGCGCCGCAGGTACACGATCGCGACCCCCACCCCTATCGCAATTCCAGCCGCGGCAAGGAAACCGTTGGTCAGCCTGAGCTCGTCGAGCGTGCTGCCCTGGAAGGGTGCCTCTGCGCCCAACAAGTATCCCAGCGCGCGCGCGGCCGAGACGATCAAGACCAGGGTCAGCGCCGCCAGGAGCCAACCTTTTCCATTTCGCATCCGGGACCAATTGACCGATTCAAGGAATCGGCCGATCGCCCAACCGCCGAGAAAAATCAATGGCAGGGTGATGTGTACGGTGAGCCAGGGCATACGTTCTCCCGCGAAAGAATATACGAGGAACGAAGTAATGGCCCAGAAGCCAAAAAAAGGGATGACCGGAAACTTTCTGGATGCCTGTTCCGGATCCTCCGAACTTAGGTCGCGTTTGCGCGGACCTCGGATGGACCGCACACCGAAGGCCAGGGCCATCAAACCACCAATCACCGGCAAGAATTCGTAGAACGGCAGCTGAATCAAGGCGTAGTAGTAGGATGGCTGACTGCCGCGTTCGACTCCTTGCTGCACGAGCCAGTAGCCTAGCGATCCGACCAGACCGGTGGCGAGGCCATCGGGGTTGGTGAAGAGCGTCGTATAGAAGAGGAATACCGGGAGAAAGAATGCGCCTGCAAGCGGGAGCCAGCGGCGAATGTCCCACGCGAATCCAATGGCCAGGCTGGTTGCAAAAAGAACCAGGAGCACACCCAACGTCGGCCAGAACGAGGCTGGGTCCTGGTAGGCAAGCGGGTCCCACCCCAGGAAATCCGCAGGGATGGCTGATAGCAGGGGCAGTGTCAGCGTACCGGTGATAACCAGTAGATCCAACGCGGGGAAGTCGGTTCTCAGACGTCGGCCGTACTCACGGATCACGGCCACCGCGATCATGATCCCGCCGACGATTGCCAGCAGGGCACCCGCCGCAATTATTGGAGAAAGGCCGATACCGGGCAGAAGCTCTGCTCCGGGATCCAGCGGCTGACCCACGCCTGCTTCTGCCACGCTTCTATCCTGGAAATAGGTAACCAATGCAAATCCGGTACCTAGAAGCGCCACAGGCACGCCGGCCAAGAACAACCTGCGCAGTCCCTCGCTGCGCCATCGCTCGTCGTACAACCGCCAGGCGAATAATCCTGCCAGAAAGACCAACATTTGGGCGGCATAAAGGAAGGAGGTCTCCTTCGTGGCAAAGTGCAATGCCATCGCGACGGACAGGAGATACAACCAGCGGTTCTCTCGCGTCTCGAAGTACCGGAATACGGCCCAAAACATCAGGAGACCCAGGAGCACTACGTAGGCATCGTTGCGCACGTAACGACTGTAAAAAAGCATGAAGGGTGAGATCAGCATAAGCGCCGCGGTCACGATAACGCCGATTTTTCCCAACCACCGGCGGAACACCCAGACCAGGCCGATCGCAGCCACGCCGGCCAGCGCGGCCGGGATGCGAGCCGATGCATCCGAATCTCCGAAAAGGAAATAAGAGAGCGCTACCAGGTGGAATTGCAGTGGGCCGTGCATCAGCGGCGTATGCTTGTAGCCGCGGCCCTCCGCAAGCTCAAAGGAATAGAAAGTATGCAAACTTTCGTCGTGGCTCATCACGCGTGTCTCGAGACTGTAGAAACGGGTGAGCACGGCCGCTACCAGAATGCCTGCGAAGACCAGCGTTTCGACGTTCACGGCGACTCGGATTGACAAGAGGCGTTCTAGCCAATTGCCGGGGCGTCCGCCTATTGATAGGGATGGGTCCATATTTCTACCTCACCTCGGCCGGCTCTCTTACCGCCAGCCGTAGGCTCTCAGATTCCAGATTCGACAATTGGCGCCATGCCCCCGGCTCCAAATCGCCCAGCTTTAGATCGGCCATACGAATGCGGATGAGCCGCTTGACGCTCAGTCCAAGCGTGTGCGCCGTTTCACGTATTTGGCGTTTCATTCCCTGTCGAAGGATCACATGCACCCATGGCTCAGACGGATCCTCGAGCCATACCACCGCAGGCAACGTCTGGCCGAGGTCCGCAATCGTGACACCATCCCGCCACGATTGCAACTGATCCTCGTTGGGGATCTTATCCAGGAGCACTCGATATTCCTTCTCATGGGCGTACGAGGGATGGGTAAGCGCGTGCGCCAACTCACCATCGTTCGTCAGCAAAATAAGCCCCTCGCTTTCCAAATCTAATCTACCCACGGGATAGACCCGCGCATCCAGCTCCACGAGGTCGATCACCGTCGGCCAGCCACCCTGCGACGTGAGGGACGAGAGTACCCCGGCCGGCTTATGAAGCAGCACATAAATGAGCGGTTCGGGCTCGCGCATAGGATCGCCATCGACCACGATCTTGTCCGATGAAGGATTGGCGCGCATGCCCAATCTGGCGCGTTCGCCGTTGACCGTTACCCTGCCTTCCCGAATCATGCGTTCACACGCGCGACGAGATCCGTACCCTGCTTGAGCCATCGCCTTCTGGAGTTTGGGCGCCTCAGGATCCATGGGATACCTGCGGGTCGGGATCCACCGGCTCGTTCACCTTTCCCGACTCGTCCGTTTTGCCGGTACCGTCCGTATCGCCAGCCTCGTCCGTCGTATCGCCGGACCCGTCGGCGATGACGGACTCGTCCAATTTTCCGGTCTCATCCAGATCCTCAGACCCGTCCGCGGTATTGTCGTTCTCCTCCGTATTTCCAGCCTCTTCCTTCGAAACGGTAGACCCGCCCGAAATGCTAGATCGGGATTCGGGCGCCGCGGTTTGCACCGTCGAATCGGAAGCCTCGATCCTAGGCAACTCTTCAAGTGAGCTCAAACCAAAGTGTTGTAAAAATTCACCGCTCGTCCCGTAGAGAATGGGACGGCCCGGCCCACTCGTGCGCCCGATTTCTTCGATGAGGCCATGTCGCAAAAGTGTCCTTAACGATGAGTCGGAGTTGACTCCTCGGATGGAGTCCAGATCCGGCCGGGTGATGGGCTGTTTGTAGGTGATGATGGCCAGCACCTCCAGGGCCGCTCGGCTGAGATGGGCCTGGCTGTCGAGTTTTAGCAGCCTTTCAATTTCGGGCGCGTACTCCGGGGCACTGGTCATCTGCGCCCCGCCCTTGTGATATTGGATGCGCAAACCCCGCTCTGCGTAATGAGCTTCCAGGTCAGTTAGGGCGACCTTGACCTGCGCGGGGCGGACTTCCAGCGCCACGGCAAGCTGGTCCACCGTTGCCGGTCCCGGCGATGCAAATAACAGCGCTTCCAGCTTTACTTCAAGACTGCGGTGCGTGCTATAATCCCGGGCCATTTCTCCAGATGAATCCATCTAAATTAAGCTTAAGAACCTCATTTCTAACCGTCTCGCTCGTTGTGGCTGGCATGGCCTGCCAAATTAACGTCGGAGGACCCGAGCCGCCGGCGGAGTCGATTGTGGCCTCCGAACACGGCGCCGAGCAATTGACGAGCAATTGGGAGTCCGCCTTGTCTCTGGAGACCGGCGAGGTGAGGTTGGTAATCACTGAGCAGCAACTGACGTCCTTCCTGTTAGAGCGGTTCGGAAGAGATGAGGAGCCTATTCTGCGACGCCCACAGGTCTTCTTGCGCGAAGGAGAGATTAGGATCTATGGAACCGCCAGCGCGGGGGTCTTCGAAGCCGGCGCTTTGTTGAGTGTTCAACCGATAGTTGGTTCCAGTGGCGAAATCGAGTTCAAAATTACGACGGCTAAGTTCGGGCCGGTCCCCGCACCGGAGGCCCTCACTCTGGTCCTGTCCGAGTTGCTTACCGAGGCCTTTACTGGCACACTGGGCTCCATGGCCACCGGGATTCGGATCACCTCGCTTGTTGTAACCGAAGGCCAGGTGGCGATCATCGGCAGCCCGAGGTAGCGCGCCATTATACCCACGCGCAATTTCAACCGCTATTTGACGACGATGGCCGTACCCACCTTGAGGATGATCGGTTTTCCGATAGTCGCTCTTGCGACCCTTGCCCTGGCCGCCTGCGTCGGTCCACAAGCAACGGCCGCTACGATCGATGTGGGCCTCACAGTCGACGGCGATGCTATCGAGGTATCCGTCCCTGCCGGCTCCACGGTTCAATTTGCGTTAGATCAAGGCGGCATCTCGCTCGGTGAACTCGACCGGGTCGACCCACCTGGCTACACGGTGGTTACCGACGGCACGGAGATTGAGATCACCCGACGCGTAGAACGTTTCGAAATTGAGGAGCGGGTGCTCCCCTTCTCCCGCCAAACCATCCGAAATGAAGGGTTGCCTGAGGGTCAAACTCGATTGCTTCAAGCCGGATCCAACGGCCTGGAGGAAATTACCTTCCGTATTGTGGATGAAGAGGGCGACGAGGTGTCCCGTAAGCCGGTCAAACGTACCGTGGTGATCGAGCCGCTGCCCGAGATTCTCATGATCGGCGCTCAAGCGGCCCATACGCCGCTGGGTATCCAGGGCACGCTTGCTTACCTCTCGGGAGGCAATGCCTGGGTCATTGAGGGCAATTCCGCCAATCGACGTCCGGTCGTCGTGTCCGGCGATCTGGACGGGCAGGTCTTTCGACTGTCGCCCGACAGCAAGTGGCTGCTCTACACACGCAGTTTGGATGAGGAAGGTGACGATTTTAATTCGCTCTGGGTAGTGGATGTAGATAACGAGCAGGCCAGGCCGGTAGATCTCGAGGTCCGGAATATCGTGCATTTCGCAGACTGGGCCCCCAACTCTGACTCGCCCGTGCTGGCCTATTCGAGCGCCGAGCCCCGCCCGTCGGCCCCCGGCTGGCAGGCCAACAACGATTTAATCCTGGTCAATCTCAGTTCTGCCGGGCGCGTGCTTCGAGAACGAGAGCTGCTGCCGCCCAATGCTGGAGGGCAGTACGGCTGGTGGGGCACGTCGTTTGCATGGGCACCCGACGGTGTACATATCGGATATGCGCGCGCGGATAGTGTGGGCCTTATCGATTCGCGAGACCCGTTCTTCGAGCCGCTGCATGAAATCGTTCCATTGCTCACCGGCAGCGATTGGGCCTGGGTTCCCGGAGTCGCCTGGGGGCCCAACAGCCGTACCCTCTACGTGGTCGACCACGCGCCCCCGCTGGGAATCGAAGATGCGGCGGCCTCGCCGGCCTTTAATTTGGTGGCGATTCCCGGTCCCGGCGAATCCCCGCTCCCACTGGTGACTGAAACCGGCATGTTCGCCTATCCTTCCTCTTCCCCGGCCAAACTTGTCGCTTCGGGTGAGATCGCCTCGCAGGTGGCATTCCTTCAGGCCCTCTCTCCGCTTCAGAGCGAAGCAAGCAGCTATCGGCTCACGGTGATGGATCGGGATGGAAGCAACCTGCGTGCTCTATTCCCGAAAGCCGGTGAGCCTGGCATCGCCCAGAATGAACTCTCGCCTCCCACCTGGTCGCCGGGTGGCGGCCGCCTTGCGATTATCTATCGTGGCGATGTTTGGATAGTGGACGTCGCCAGTGGTACGGGTCAGCAGTTGACTGGAGA
Organism: Chloroflexota bacterium; assembly: GCA_022561385.1. Taxonomy (GTDB): domain Bacteria; phylum Chloroflexota; class Anaerolineae; order Anaerolineales; family E44-bin32; genus JADFRG01. The sequence continues at coordinate 31,876 of JADFRG010000013.1, read as the reverse complement.
TGGCCTGACAATCGCGTTGGATTGGAAGCCGTGAAGCCTACCCTCCAGGAAGGTGCACCATGCGTGTCGTCGTAACCGGTGGGGCCGGATTTATCGGATCGCATCTGTGCGATCGGCTGATCGAAGCGGATCACGAGGTTGTCGCAATTGACAACCTGATTACCGGAGACGCTCAGAACCTCGCGCATCTTGCCGGCCATGATCGGTTTCACTACATCCGGCACGATGTATCCGATTTCATTTTTGTCTCTGGAAAAGTGGATGTGATCTGGCACCTCGCTTCTCCCGCCAGCCCAAACCCCTCCTCCCCCTACGGATATCCCCAGCTGCCCATCCAGACCTTGAAAGCAGGCGCACTCGGCACACACAACGCGCTGGGGCTGGCGCGGGCCAATCAGGCAATTTTTCTATTGGCCTCCACCTCCGAAGTTTATGGAGATCCCGAGCAGCATCCGCAGCGCGAGGACTACTGGGGACACGTGGATCCGATCGGGCCGCGATCGATGTACGATGAAGCGAAGCGTTTTGCCGAGGCCATTACCATGGCTTACCACCACTACCACTCGATGGACACCCGCATCGTGAGGATATTCAATACCTACGGGCCCCGCATGCGATTGGACGACGGCCGGGTCGTACCGAACTTCATTCGCCAGGCGATCCAGGGCGAGCCTCTGACGATTTACGGCGATGGCCAGCAAACACGCAGCTTCTGTTATATCGACGATTTGCTCGACGGGTTGCTTCGCCTCATGGAAACGGATTTCCACGAACCCATTAATATTGGCAACCCGGTTGAGATGTCGATCGAGGAGCTGGCGAATCTCCTGCTGCGCCTAACAGAGAGCGGATCCGGAATTGAGTATTTGGCCGATCGGCGAGATCGGACCGACCCTCAGCAGCGCAGGCCGGATATAACGCGCGCCAAGGAGTTGCTGGATTGGGAACCTCGGATCGCGCTTGAGGATGGCCTCCGCCAAACGATGGAAGACTTCCGGAGGCGCCTCTGAAGCCCGAGGTTCTAAGAGAAATTGCCCGCTTCTCCAAGTTTTCGGTTGTCGGCACGATTGGGGCGGTGGTTGACTTTGGAACATTCAATCTGCTGCGGGCCGCGTTCGGCATGCCGCCCACCGCGGCACAGGCGATATCCTTTTCAGCGGCCCTGATCAGTAATTTCGTATGGCATCGATACTGGACTTATCCTGATTCCCGCAGCAAACCGGTCGGCCGGCAGGCGTCCCAGTTCCTCCTGGTGAGCGTCGTCGGACTATCGATCCGCACCGTAGTGTTCGTGCTCTTACAACCCGTCATGATCACACTCAGCGAGACGCTGGGCTCCAATAAAATCGGCCCCACTCAGGCGACGCTCATCGGTCAAAACCTGGCTCTGGTCGTAGCCGTCATCGTCGTACTCTTCTGGAATTTTAGTGTCAATCGGCTGTGGACTTATTCGGACGTCCAAAAGTCCTGATCGCGCCCGGTCACCGATCCCGCCTGTATAATCGAAACGTCGAATCCGATGCACGCATCTATCTATAGACCCATACCGATCTACAACACTCCTGGCGATTGGGTGGCCATGATGGTTTATCCATACATCTACAGCACGGTCGGAGAATGGATAGGCTGGGTTACCCCAAGGAAAGACGTGTACGACGTGCATGGATATCACGTGGGCTGGATGACGGATGAGCCCCGAATATTGAAACGCAGGATACAGGAAGGGATGCTCGCCAGGCGCAACCCGCCCGCAACACCCGAGAGGATCCGTCCCCCGGCCACCGTTCCACTACCGCCTATGATGGCCGAGCTGCCTTTTGAGGTCATAGACGTTTTCGATGATGATCATGTGTACCTGACCACGTTAGATCATGGCGAACACAAGGAAGACATGGATTGAAGGAATCAAAACCAGTCTCCGCTTCGCGGATTTCGTTGTCTCAACTGATGCAGCCTCAATATGCGAATCTGATGGGATCCGTCCACGGCGGCTGGATCATGAAGCTGGTAGACGAGGCCGGCGGTCTATCCGCCGTTCGCCACGCTCAAACTCAGGTCGTTACCGTTGCCATTGATCAGATGAGCTTTCATTCTCCTATTCGCATTGGCGATCTGGTTACGCTCGAATCCGAGGTTACCTTCGTGGGCGACTCCTCAATCGAAACGCGGGTGCGTGTCATCGCCGAAGATCCGCTGTCAGGCGAGCAGACCCATACCAACACTGCATACGTCGTATATGTGGCCCTCGACTCCTCCGGCAAACCTACTCGCGTGCCGCGTTTGATGGCCGAGACAGAAATCGAACGACGGCGCATGGCCCGCGGCGAAAAGCGGCAGGCCGAGCGTTTAGCGCGCGTGCGCGCCGAAGCAGAGGAGACTTCGCAGTGACCCCGCAGGCGAGGACCATCACCGAGCTGCTGGCCGCGGCCGGCGCTCAACGTTTTCTTGAGGCGCCGCTAACTCAAGACCTGGGACTTTCCGAAGGGCTGCCGTTCCCATTCCTGGCGCTCGTCGGGCAATCGGAAATGAAGCTAGCTCTGCTGCTGAGTTTGATCAATCCCAATGTCGACGGGGTGCTGTTGATTGGAAACCGAGGGACCGGCAAATCCACGGCCGTTCGAAGTTTGATTGACCTACTGCCGGATGTGGATCGCAGCTTGTGCACCTATGGCTGTCTGCCGGAGGACATCGAAACTGGAGGCATTGACGAAGTCTGTCCGGATTGCGCCCGCAAGTATGGCGAGGGCGAGAGCCTGGTCTACCGGGACCCAGTTCAACTCATCGAGTTACCGCTTAATTCGCGATTGGAGGACGTGATCGGTGGCCTCAACTCTCGAAGCGGAGCACACCATCGGCACCGACTCAATCGAGGCATTCTGGCTCGTGCAGACCGAAACCTACTCTATATCGATGAAGTGAACATGCTGGATGACCAGATCGTGGATGCCATCTTGGATGCGGCTGCGCAAGGGGCCTACACTATCCGGCGCGGTACGCTGGCTGCTACTTATCGATCACGATTCGTATTAATCGGATCCATGAATCCGGAAGAAGGGCGACTGCGGCCCCAGATCCTGGATCGTTTTGGATTGCGGGTGTTGGTAAGCGGACTGAAAGGAAAGCAGCAGCGCCTGGAGGCCTACCGTCGAACCATCGCCTACCGCGCCAATCCGCGTCAGGTCGTGCGTGATTACGCGGAGGCGACGGCCCGGGTTCGGGAGGAACTTCAATCCGCGCGCGAGGCGGTGACCAAGTTACGCATTACCAAGGCTGCTGAGCGGTACGGACTGGACCTGATCAATGAGATGGGAATCGAGTCCCTGCGGGCGGAGATCACATTGTTCGAAGCCGCGCGGGCACGCGCCGCCGCGGACGGTCGGACGGTAGCCGCCACCAAGGATATTCGCGCGGTCGCCTCGATTGCGATCCGTCTGCGCCGGTCGGAGTTTATGGATGATTTCTTTAAGGCCCAGGGCAAGGAGCAGCGCCGGCTGCAGCGCGTGCTCAAACAATCCGCTCCGGTCAAGAAGAAGCCCGCTCGATCCTAAATTCCTTTGTTCGCCAAAACGCAGGGTTCGCCCGCCGGGAAGTGGTGTTCTGAAGAATCAAACTGGCCGACGATCTGTCGGCCAGCTGCCTGCTTGTGCTTGAGTCAGGTTAGCGCATATTCGAGTCTATGTATTTTACGGCCTCCCCAACGGTCGTAATTTTCTGCGCGTCCTCGTCGGAGATTTCTCCTCCGAATTTCTCTTCAAAGGCCATAATAAGCTCAACCAGATCGAGCGAATCCGCCTCAAGGTCCTCTCGGAATCTCGCCTCGAGCGCGATCTTGTCCTCTTCGGATCCCAAGAGGTCTACGATGATGGTCTTGATATCACTAAAGGTATCCGTATCGGCCATGTGGTCCCTCCTTTGCGCCAGCTATTGTAATTGAATGGCCCGCTTTTGTTGCAGATTATGCACGCTGATATTATCCTCCCATTCAACACTCCCATATGAGCAAAGTTACGGCGGAACGTAAGGCAGACCATATCCGGGTCAATCTGGAGCAGGACGTCAACTCCGGCTTGATCTCAGGCTTCCAGAGTCTGCGATTCGAACACAACGCGCTCCCCGAACTAGACTTAGATGAGATTGATCTTTCGCAGGAACTGCTGGGCAGAAGATTGGCGGCCCCTCTTCTCATCTCCTCCATGACCGGCGGAACACCGCAGGCGGGCGAAATTAACCGCAATCTGGCGGTCGCTGCTCAGAATGCGGGCATTGCGATGGGCCTGGGTTCTCAGCGCGTGGCGATTGAAGATGCCGCGCTGGCGGGCACTTTTAACGTACGCGGACTGGCGCCCGACGTTTTGTTGTTCGCCAATCTGGGTGCGGTGCAGCTCAACTACGGTTATGGCGCGGATGAGGCACAACGCGCGATTGATATGATCGAAGCCGACGCATTGGTTCTGCATCTCAACCCATTGCAGGAGGCCGTACAGATGGAAGGGGATACGAATTTCGGCGGCTTGTTGGCCAAAATTGAAGATCTGGTGGCCTCCGTCACGGTCCCGGTGATTGCCAAGGAAGTTGGATGGGGAATCTCGGCCTCGGTTGCCACCCGGCTCGTAGAGGCGGGTGTGGCGGTTATCGACATAGCGGGCGCCGGTGGCACCTCATGGTCTCAGGTTGAAATGCACCGTGCTGCGGAGCAAAGGCAGGCGGAGCTCGCTTCGCGCTTCGTCGATTGGGGAATTCCGACCGCGGAAGCCGTGCGAGAAGTTCACGCCGCGCTCCCGGAGGTCCCCATAATCGCCTCCGGCGGGCTGCGTACTGGAATAGACCTTGCGAAGTCGATCGCCCTGGGAGCACGGCTGGGAGGTATGGCGGGCCCCTTTCTCCGCGCGGCAGCTGAGTCGACAGATCACGTGAGCGAGCTCGTCGAGGATACGCTGCGGGAGCTGCGCGTGTGTATGTTTGCCACCGGATCGCGCGATCTCGACAGTCTGCGGTCGGCCAAGTTGTTGCCACAAGCGTAAGCACGAATCGGTGAGCAAAGATTCTCCCCTCACTTCCCAGATCCTTGAGGCTGCCAACGCCGATCTGCGGCTGTTCTCAGAATCTTTGCGCCAGGGACCCTCCGCAGAGCTTTATGAGATGGCGGCCCATCACTTTGGCTGGGACGAAGATGGGGGACCCGGCAAAGGAGTGCGACCTTTGCTGTGTTTGTTATCCAGCGCGGCCGCGGGAGGAGACTGGCGGCGGGCCCTTCCCGCCGCGACCAGCGTCGAATTAATACATAATTTTTCCCTGATTCATGACGACATTGAAGATGGCAGCGACCTGCGACGCCACCGGCCCACGCTTTGGAAACTCTGGGGGTTGCCCCAGGCGGTTAACGCGGGCGACGCCTTGTTCGCGCTGGCCCGACTTTCTAGCTACCGCCTGCTTGAGCTCGGCCACGACGCCTCGATAGTCCTCCGAGTTCAACATATGTTGGACGAGACCTGTCTGGATCTCATGAAGGGCCAATATCTAGATCTGAGCTTCGATGTCGAGCAACCAAGAGTTCTTGAGCGATATTTGGAAATGATCCGAAATAAAACCGCCTCGCTCATTGGGGCGAGCTCCGCGGTTGGGGCGGTTTGCGCGGGGGCCTCCGACCGCGCGATTTCAGCCTATCAGACCTTCGGGCATCATCTAGGCCTGGCCTTCCAGATGCTGGACGATGTCCTGGGCACCTGGGGCAGCGAAGGCAGCATGGGCAAGCCGGTTGGCGCAGATGTGGAGGCCCGGAAACCATCCTACCCGCCCTTATACGCGCTTGAGATATCTCCGGATTTTAGCCGCCTGTGGCGCGATCCACAGGCCGGCCGCGAAGAAATCATGTCTGCGCTGGATCGGTTGGGTGCGCAAGACGCCGCCCACGCAGCGGCTGCGGAGCAAACCAGGCTGGCGTTTAAGAGCCTGGCCAGCGCAAATCCCGCCGAATCAGCCGCTGCCGCGCTTCGGTCACTGGCAGATCGCCTGCTCGTCCGGCAGTCCTGAACTCCTTTTAGCCCTAAGAATCCAGTAGCAACACGGTTTCATTGCGCCGAAAAGTGAGCATGCTATAATCTCGCGGAATTGCTCTTTTCTGCTCTATAGAGGGGCCTTCTTCATATGAAGAGGATTACAAAAGCGCTCGGTGACATCACCACTGAGACCTCCCAACTCGGCCAATTAGAGCCCGGGGTTACCTTACAGGATCGGTACCTCGTGCTTGCATTACATGGCGCGGGGGGGATGAGCTCCGTGTATCGGGCACGAGATTTGCACTTCCCCAACGTCACAAAAACCGTGGCCGTCAAAGAGATGATCAATATGGCCACCGATCCCTCCATGCATGAGATGATTATCCGAAATTTCGAACGAGAAGCCGATCTGCTGGCCACGCTTTCGCATCCCGCTATTCCTAGAATCTACGACTACTTCACACATGAGAGCAGCTCGTATCTGGTTATGGAATTCATCGACGGTAAGGACCTGGAGGCGGTGCTTCAAGAGTCGGATGACTTCCTGCCCGAAGACCAGGTTGTGAAGTGGGCTATTGAGCTGTGTGACGTGCTGGACTACCTACACCACCACAAACCGCAGCCTGTGATCTTCCGCGATGTAAAACCCTCCAACATCATGGTGGATGGTTACGACAGCATTCGGTTGATCGATTTCGGAATCGCGCGGATTTTTCAACCCGGGCAGAAGGGCACCATGATCGGTACGGACGGGTACGCCCCGCCCGAGCAGTACCGAGGCGAGGCTTCTCCCCCCGGCGACATGTATGCACTGGGTGCCACACTCCACCATTTGCTGACCCGCCGCGATCCGCGCGCTGAGCCGCCCTTTTCGTTCTCCGAACGGCCGATCCGGGATATCAACGAGAACGTCTCCCCGGAACTGGAAGCAACCATCAACGCCGCGTTATCCTACGATCCTGCGGACCGGTTCCCCACCGCGGAGGCCATGCGAACCTCGTTGATGGCGCTGGCCCAGGAGACCGGGATCCTGGTCTCGCCTCGAACAGCTGCATCCGCCGGTCAGCCGCGGAACGAGATTCAGGAAGTCTGGTCCTTTGAGTGTGAGGACGAGGTGCGGGGCTCGCCGCTCGTGGTGGATGGCGTGGTTTACGTTGGGTGCTACGACAATAATATCTATGCGCTGGATGCAAAAACGGGAGATTTCATCTGGAAATTCGCCACCGAAGGTGGGATAGCGAGTACACCGGCTTCGGACGGTGAGCTGGTCTTTGTAGCCTCGGAGGACGCCCGTATGTACGCTCTCTCGGCAGACAAAGGCACCCTGGCGTGGACCTACTATGCGGGTGGCCCGATACGTTCCTCACCCGTGGTGTCGGAGGGCCACATCTTTGTTGGCGCCGACGATGCTCGGCTCCACGTCGTCAACATGTTTAATGGCTCCGCGGCCTGGAAGCAAGAAGTGGCGGGGCCCATTCGCTCAACTCCCTTGATTGTCGACGATCGAGTGTATTTCGGCTGCGAGAGCAGCGACTTTTACTGCTACGACTTTCGGGGCGAATTGAAATGGCGTTTCGGAAAGGCGAGACGCGGCATCACTTCCACGCCGATCCTAATCGAAGGTATGCTCTATTTCGGCAGCATGGACTGGTCGCTTTACGCCTTGGAAGCGGAAGCCGGCTGGCAAATTTGGAAGTTTCGAATGGGTCGTCCCACCATATCTTCCCCGGTATTCTCAGAGGGTCGCATCTACACCGGATGCGCCGATGGGCGGATATACGCCATCGACTCGAAGGGCGGTCGCGAGATCTGGCACTTCCAGACCGAGCACCAGGTGACTGGCTCGCCGACCATTTTTGAAGACTCGCTCTTCTGCGGCTCGGTGGACGGATCTATGTACTGCCTGGACATGCGTTCCGGGCGCAAGAGATGGCAATTTCAAACCGGCGGCCCCCTAACCGGTACGCCGACGGTGAGCGATAATCGGATCTACTTCGGCTCCAATGACCACCGCGTCTACGCTCTCCTGACTTAGGCAGGGGATTGCTGCACAGAATTTCATGACTTTCTTGCAACGCTTATTCGGCAAAGCCCCCACAGATCTTGAGCAATCGGATCCGAACGGCATCGAAACCGCCCCGCTTGATCCCAAGACCATTGACTGGGCGGCACTGAGCAATCACACCCTGGTCGGCACCTCGCAGTCGACCGGTGTGGAGCGTGCGCACAACGAAGACGCGCTATTTTCATTGCTTGGTAGTTCATCCGGGGAAAATTCGGTGCCCAATTTTGGCCTATTTGTCGTAGCGGACGGCATGGGAGGCCATCGGTCAGGCGAAGTGGCCAGTGCGCTCTCCGTTCGTTCCGTTGCCCATCGGCTATCGGCCGATCCGCTGCTGCAGTTATTTGATCTGAACGGTTCCGCGGATAGCCTTCCGGTGCAAGACCTGGTACGCAGGGCGCTCCAGGACGCAAATAAGTCGGTTGTCAGCAAGGTACCGGGCGGCGGCACCACCCTCACCGTGGTATTGGTTCTTGGAAACCAAATGACAATCGGTCACGTGGGCGACAGTCGCGCGTATGTCCTTACGCAACACGAAACGAAGGTGGTCACCAGGGATCACTCATTGGTCAATCGGCTGGTCGAATTAGGTCAGCTAACGGAAGCCGAGGCCGCGGTTCATCCGCAGCGAAATGTGCTCTATAAAGCTGTCGGGCAAGGGGCGAATCTCGAAGTCGACGTGGAGACCTTCCCCGTTCCGAAAAATGGCTTCCTGCTGATATGCTCGGATGGCCTTTGGGGGGTCGTTCCTGACAAGGAGATCGAACGAATCGCATGGGGGGCAGACCATCCCCAAGCGGCATGTGATGAACTTATTCGGGCGGCAAATGCCGCCGGGGGACCGGACAACATCACTGCGGTCCTCGTCTACTTCCCGCCAACGTAAGGGTAAATTCCATTGACCGGAAAACTTGACTACTACGCCATCCTTGGCGTGCCGCGCGATGCCTCTGCGGAGGACATTCGCCGTGCCTATCGTGAAGCCGCCCTCAGGTTACATCCGGACCAAAACGAAGGTCCTCAAGCTACAGAACTTTTCCTACAGATCAACCGCGCCTACGAGCTGCTGAGCGACGCCGATCAGCGGGAAATCTATGATCAGGAGCTTATAGAAATTGAGACGGTAATGATCGCCAAGGCCAGTTTTAAGGCCAAAGTGATCCAGAGCCGCGCGAAACTTCTACAGCTCGATGAACCGCAGGTCCACTACCTCATGATCGATATCGAACCGAGCCAGGATCTCCCAGAAATACGGCCTCCTATCAATCTGGCTATTGTCATCGACCGATCCACATCGATGCGCGGCCAGCGGCTGGATCATCTTCGCACCGCCACCCTCAAGATCATGAGCAAGCTGACTGAGAGCGATTCAACTTCGATCATAGCCTTCAGCGATCGCGCCGAACTGATCGTCTCGCCCGATCAAGCCCGAGACCTTGCGGTGGCGCGCGCGCGGTTGAGCCTGTTGCAGGCCGGAGGCGGCACAGAGATCGCACAAGGGTTGCGCATGGGGCTCGGTGAAATCCATCGAAACTTCTCACGGAAGGGCATCAATCACCTCATTCTTCTGACCGATGGCCGGACCTACGGGGACGAAAATGAATGTATACAAATGGCCGATGCTGCCGCCGATCAGGGAATCATTATCCACGGTGTGGGCATAGGGAGCGACTGGAGCGATCGCCTGCTGGACGATTTGGCCAGCAGAACCGGTGGTGGCGTCTCCTTCCTCGATACCCCCGAGACCGTCTTGCAGGTGATGGAGGATATATTTGAGAAACTAGGCCGCACTGTGGCCAGCCGCCTCCGGCTAGAGGGCTCGGTGGCTCAGCAGGTCGACCTGCGCTCGACCTTTCGCCTGCTGCCAGAACCCATGCCGACCGGCGATAGCTTGCCCATGAACCTGGGAAATCTGCCGCGGGACGGCGTTATACGTGTGCTGCTCGAAATGGTGATTCATCCCATCGGCCAGATATCTGAGCTCACGTTAGCTCACTTTAGCATCGATGGAGATATACTCGGGAATGCGGACGAGAGCGTAGCACTCCCGCTCGAGGTCCGAATCCCGGTGTCGGACGTGCCCGATACCGACCCTCCCTCGGAGGAGATCACTGCCGCCCTGAGCCAAATATCCCTTTACCGGATGCAAGAGAAGGCTCGTCATGAGGCCGAACTGGGGCAATCCGCTCAGGCCGCACGACGCTTGGAAAACCTGGCCACGCAGCTGTTGGCCAACGGCGAGCGCGAGCTGGCGAAGTCGGCCTTGAGTGAAGCCGACCGATTGGCGCATTCACGCCGGATTTCTAGCGAAGGCGAGAAGGTGCTTAAGTATGGAACCCGTGCTTTAATGATCCCCGCTCGAACGGGGGAGGGCCAACAGTGATCGAATGCCCTTCCTGCAAACACTCCGAATTTGTCGGCACCCTGTATTGCAGCGAGTGTGGCACGCGGCTGGTGCACACGGCGCCCATCGGCTCCGGAGGGGACTTTGTTGAATTTGACAGCCCCGATACGAGCGAGGGGCCCGCGCCAGGCCCCGGCCTGGCCGCAGGCGCGATTTTTGGCTTGCGGGTGATGAAGACTGGCGATATGGTTTCATTGGCTGGGCGAGACAACTACACCCTTGGCCGATCGGCGGGTAGTCAGGCTATCGTGCCGGATGTGGATCTCGACATCTACGGTGCTAAGGATCAAGGTATCTCGCGGTTGCACGCCGAGATCCGGATGGACAAGTCAGGGGTACATGTTGTCGACCTTGATTCGGTAAATGGAACGCTCATCAACGGAAAGCGAATCGAGCCGCAATCTCCCCACGAGCTTCACAATAAAGACATCGTTCAGCTCGGGCGCATGCAGCTACAGGTCGTTTCTAGGATCCGCGGTAGATAGGACAATTTATGCCAACCACCATCCTGCTTCATCTTTCCGGCGAGGACCCCGTATTGGGAGAAATCGACGAGATTCCCGCCCCCGGCGATACTACGATCACGGTTAATAATCCTCGAAGAAGAGATGGAAAGGATCTCTCCTACATAGACGGTAACGTCGTTTCCGTCTTATGGCCCATGCACCGGGTTACTTTTCTGGAGATCGTCCCTACCGCCGAAGAAGAAGAACTGATAGGGTTCGTCAGAGAGTAACGTGGACGATTCCCGATCTCGTCGCGTGCTCGTTGTCGACGACGAGCCGCGGATGATTCATTTCATCCGTCTCAACCTGGAACACGATGGATATGAAGTGGTTGAGGCCACCTCCGGACCGGAGGCTCTCGAGGCGCTGCGGGACCGGCTGCCCGATCTCATCCTGCTGGATGTGATGATGCCGGATATGGACGGCTTCGATAGCCTGCAGTTGATTCGCGAAATATCGACCGTACCTGTGATCATGCTTACCGCAAAGGGTGAGGAGGACGATCGAATTCGCGGCCTGGAGCTCGGAGCGGACGACTACATCACAAAACCCTTCAGCCCAAGGGAAATGGTCAGCCGCGTAAGGGCCGTGATTCGCCGCACCGAAACTCCAAGTCCGCCCGTGCGAGAACCGATCGAGGTCGACGATCGGCTGATGTTGGACTTTGACCGGCGCGAGATCTACGTCGAAGGCGAGCTCGTAAAGTTGCGTCCGACGGAGTTCAAGCTGCTCTATCACCTGGTCCAAAACGCCGGTTGGGTGGTGCCTCACGATCAGCTCTTGGCCAAGGTCTGGGGTTATGAGTACCGCGATGAAACACATTACTTGCGGCTGTACGTCAATTACCTGAGGCAGAAATTGGAGGCGGATCCATCGGATCCCAAGTACATACTTACAGAGCGGGGGGTCGGATATCGTTTCGTTGACTACAAGCGCGAGCAAAAACGGGAAGCCGAAGGCAGCTAGTTACGTGGCTTGATGGTCCTCTCCGCAAGGGCACAACCCCCGAAGATATTCCCAGGTGTAGATTCCGGTGGTGTGCCCATCTTTCCATACTAGCTGAAGCGCGTAATTTCCAACGCCCTCCATGTTCTCCAGTTCCGCCTTGGCGGCAGGAGCGAGCGGGATTTCAAGCATGTCCGGACTTCCGGCCTTTCCCATTCCCTCGTGCCCGCCTCGACACTCCGCACAGGGGCACGCCGCCCGCAATCCGGCCAGCGGATACTCGCTGTGGTGGCCGTCCTCCCAGTCGATCAGCAGCAGCCTCCGCGAGCGGGAGGCGGATACCTTCTTCGGCCGCACCGTCATTGGGCATTCTCGAGAGGACGCAGGAATTGATCCGCGGCCCAGCCCTGCTTGCTTGGGCGGAAATCAGCCTCGGTTCGGACAGTCACTGGGCATTCTCGAGAGGACGCAGGAACTGATCCGCGGCCCAGCCCTGCTTGCTTGTATCGAACGGATTCACCAGTCGCCACCAAGCATAGCCGTCGACTTCGATCGGCCCCTCAAACACCTCAAATACTTCGCTCTCCAAACCCAGCAAGAGCACCTCTGCCGCTAAGCTGGGACTTTCCCGGATCCTTAGACCTTCTCCTTGTGTACCGAAGACCTCTACTAAATCACCGGCGGAAAACGGCTTCGGCGCATCCGGCGGCCGGGTAGGAGTAAGCGTCGGCGGCGGGGCTTGGGTTGGGGTCGATATGAGCAGCGGGGTCGCGGTTGGCAGCGGAATAACGGTCAGCACGGGGGATAATGTTCCCGGGCGCGAGGCCCCCTGCCGGCGGGCGAGCGCGAGCAGCGCGACCGTCAGCAACATGCCAACAACCGTGCCTCCGATAATCCAGGGCAGGCCGCGTCTCAACCCGCCTCGGATTTGGGGATCAGCACGTTTAGAGCGCTCGGCAAGGTCTGAAAATCGAGGGGCGACTTCAGCACCTCCGGCTCGCCATCAAAGTGCATGTGGATTTCCTTTTCGGATACAAACCTGGCCTGCTCCGCCTGAAAGTGAACGACATCGGGTGCATCGACATGCATTCCTAACAGTACCTGGACCACGCGCGTCACGGCATCTTTCAGCGAACTGCCGCCTATCAGCCAGAAATCGAGCTTACCATCATCGTATTTCGCATCGGGGCTGAGTTCAACTAACCCGCCCGCGTAATGGCGGATGTTGCTCGCGATTGCAACCAGGTAACGATCCTCCCATACCTGGTCACCGGACTCGACCCTGAGCTCAACCCCCTCCCAACCGATCGTTTCCCACAGGGCGAGCAGGCCATAGTGAACCGCGCCAAACACCTTCTCCCACCGCTGCCTGGGTTCGATGCGACTCACGATCTCCGCATCCAGACCTACTCCTGCCCACAGCAGGAAATCTTGGCCGTTCGCTCTCCCCATGTCGACCTTATGGACTTCGCCACGCGCCAGGCGATCGGCAGCCTTTTCCAGAGCGAACAGGTGGGTCCAGTCCAGCCGTTCGATGCCAATTTCTTTCGCCCACACGTTGGCCGTTCCCGCCGGCAGCACCCCCAGCGCGACGTCTGTTCCGGAAAGCGCAGATGCCACCCTCCCCACCGATCCATCGCCGCCCGCGACGAAAACTGCCTGGCAGCCGGCCTCCACCGCTTCCCGCGCCAAATCGCTCAGATGCCCGCCGTGTTTTGCTTCCCGAACTTCGACCGTCCAGCCGGCCTTATCGAGCACTCCTACGGCCCGGCTGAGCAGCCATCCGGCCGGAAACCGCCCTGCCGCCGGGTTGTAGATGAGCCAAGCCAATTGCATATCGAATGAGGGAACCTTGCGAGAGTGCCACATTATAGCCTAGCCACCTTTTGGCCGTCGGTTTAGAATTTGCCCGATATGGAGAGCCAACTCATCGGCGGTCGTTATCAAGTTTTACAGCAAATCGGTGCCGGCGGTATGGCGATTGTCTACCTTACCCGGGACCTCAATTTGCAACGTCAGGTCGCGGTAAAACAATTGCGACACGATTTTGCCAAAGACGCGGAGTTTCGAGTCCGCTTCCTCCAGGAAGCCCGGGCGGCCGCCAATCTGGTCCACCCCAACCTGGTCACGATCTACGATTTCGGGCGTGACCCGCAGGACGTCTATATCGTGATGGAATATGTGGAAGGCACGGACTTAAAGACCCTGATTCGACGGCGTAGTCCCATGCCGCACCCGGAAGCGGTGCGAATGATGCTGCAAATCTGCGACGGCGTTGGTTATGCGCATCGGGCGGGCCTGGTGCACTGCGATTTGAAGCCGCACAACATACTAATTTCGAATTCCGAGCGCATAAAAATTACCGATTTCGGCATCTCGCGTGCCCTGGCAACTATCAACCCGGATGAGCAGCTAGAAGTCGTTTGGGGAAGCCCGCAGTATTTCTCGCCTGAGCAGGCGGCAGGCACGGCCCCCTCACCGGCCAGCGACGTTTATTCACTTGGGGTTATTCTTTACGAAATGCTGACCGGCCGGCTGCCCTTCGAGGCAACAGAGCCTGAGATGTTGGCGGAGCTGCATCAGCTGGCACCGGTGGTTCCTCCCAGCACCTATGATCCCTCCATCCCTCCCGAGCTCGATCAGATCCTCGCCAAAGTTCTTTCTAAGGAGCCGGCTGCCCGCTATCGAACGGCGGACCAGCTCGGGCAGGTGCTCGCAACATTTACGGAAGGACAACCCTCGCAGCCTCTCACATTTCAGGTCTCACAAGCCGCCACTCGCGCGATAGATCGATTTCGTCCAGATCAAGTGGACTGGTGGGCGATCGGCCTGAGCTTGCTGGCTTTTCTGGCTGTGGGCGGTCTCTTGCCCCTGTGGTTATGGGTTTGGCTTTTGTACCAACGGTAACAAGTTCTTACGATCGTCTTACTATTCCCAGCGAACTCGGTACGGTATAATCGGCTCTGCGCTGACCCAAAGGAGCGCTGGGTTCATAGTGTCAGCGTGTTTAGGAGGTAATTGTGAATTCCCCACGAGGGCGAAATTCGATTGTTCTCGTCATTTTGCTTCTGATCGTCGTTATACTGGTCGTCCAGTTCAGAGCCGGTCAGTCTCCGCCAGATCGCCTCGATTTCAACGAAGTTGCCGATCTGATCAACTCCGGACGGATCGCGCGTATCATCGTTGATGAAAACGATCTCACGATCATCTTTCCGGATGGTGAGACGCGCGCCATATCCCGCAAAGAACCGACAAAAACCGCCGTCGAACAGCTGTTGGACTTGGGCGTGACCCAGGAGATGCTTTCTTCGGATCGCATTAAGCTCGAAATCAAGCAGCCTAGCGATTTTAACCAGATCATTACCCTCGTCACTTACCTATTGCCGGGGTTGCTGGTCGTAGGCCTGATCTTCTTCATGCTGCGCCAGGCGCAGGGATCGAACAATCAGGCCCTGTCGTTCGGGAAGAGTCGCGCACGTATGTTTACCGGCGATCAGCCTACGGTGACCTTTGATGATATAGCGGGGGTCGACGAGGCTAAAGCAGAGCTTCAGGAGATCGTGGAGTTTCTCGAAGAGCCGGAGAAATTTATCAAACTTGGCGCACGCATTCCCAGGGGTGTGCTGCTCATCGGGGCCCCCGGCACCGGCAAAACACTCATGGCCAAGGCGGTGTCCGGAGAGGCCGGCGTTCCATTTTTCTCGATCTCTGGCTCCGAGTTCGTAGAGATGTTCGTGGGCGTGGGTGCCAGCCGGGTGCGGGATTTGTTCGATCAGGCCAAGCGGCATTCTCCGTCCATTGTTTTCATAGATGAAATCGATGCCGTGGGCCGCCATCGCGGCGCCGGACTGGGCGGCAGCCACGACGAACGGGAGCAAACTCTCAACCAGATGCTGGTTGAAATGGACGGGTTCGACACGGACACCAGCGTGATCATTGTAGCCGCAACCAATCGGCCCGATATTCTCGATCCGGCGTTATTGCGACCGGGCCGCTTCGATCGCCGCGTGATTTTGGATGGGCCGGATATGCGCGGCCGGGAACAAATCCTGAAAGTGCACATTAAAGGTATGCCGGTAGACGAGGAAGTCGACCTCAAGACCATCGCCAAGGCCACCCCCGGTTTCGTGGGCGCCGATATCGAAAACCTGGTCAACGAGGCTGCCATACTCGCTGCCCGCCGAAACAAGAATTCCATCGGCCCCGACGAATTTCAAGAGTCGGTCGAACGTGTGATCGCGGGCCCCGAACGCCGGAGCCGCATCATCAGCGAAGAAGAGAAGAAGATCGTCGCCTTTCACGAGGCGGGTCACGCGGTGGTCATGCACGTGATCCCTGAGGCCGACACCATACACAAAGTCAGTATCATCGCACGCGGCATGATGGGGGGCTTCACCATGGCGCTCCCTGAAGAGGATCGAACCCTGACTTCCCGCCACAAGATCAAGGCCGATATGGCCGGGTTATTAGGCGGGCGGGCGGCCGAAACGCTCGTCTTCAACGACATCACTTCCGGCGCATCCAATGACCTGGAGCGGGTGACTGATCTTGCGCGCAATATGATTACTCGCCTCGGGATGAGCGAAAAGCTCGGCCCGATGGTTTATGGGCAGACCGACGAGTTGATATTCTTGGGGCGCTCGATCGGGGAGCAGCGCGACTATTCAGAGAGCACCGCCCAGATGATCGATTTGGAAGTCAAGGAGCTTGTCGAAGAGGCGTTCGACCGGGCACTGGATATCTTAAAGGAATACCGCGTCCAATTGGACAACATAGCCGAGACACTAATCGAGGTTGAGACACTGGAGCGCTCGCAGTTCGAGGAACTCTTTGACGAGCCTGTGGGGCCGAAAAACGGCGGCACACCCGTACCGGTCCGAGCCGCGGCCGACTGAGCCATCTCCTCTCAGCAGCGATCCAAAAAAGGCCCTTTTCTCAGGGCCTTTTTCTTTTACCTTCCTCCAGATGCGGGAGTGCCCTGCGATGCCTGTCGAAAGAGCGCTCGGCATTTAATTTCGCAGTCATGGCGGAGCGCCCCCGGCACCCGCCTGTTGCACTCGTCCCCAGACCTCGAAACTGTCGCCCATTCAGCCGCGACCCCGTAGAACACCGTTGCCGTTTGGCTATGCGCAATCAATCGCGCGCGGAACTAGTCCGCGACCGATTCCGCCTCGACCCGTTCTTTGTGCTGACGAACCAGCTCCCGCCGCAAGATCTTCCCAACCGTGGTTTTCGGCAGCTCTTCTCGAAACTCGACCTGCGTGGGCACCTTGAAAGCTGCCAGGCGATCCCGGCACCAATCCCGAAGCTCGTCGACGGTGGCGGTCTCGCCCGGCTTGAGCACCACCCAGGCCTTCACGGTCTCGCCCCGGTAATCGTCTGTGACGCCGGCAACGCCGACCTCCAACACCTTCGGGTTCTCGGCGATGACCTCTTCCACTTCTCGCGGCCATACCTGGAAACCGCTGGGCTTGATCATCTCCTTCTTGCGATCCACGATATAAAAATAGCCATCTTCATCCATGTAGGCGATGTCGCCCGTGTAAAGCCAGCCATCCCGAAGCGTATTGGCGGTCTCAGTGGGCATATCGTGGTAACCCTTCATGATGCTGGGACTCTGGATCACCAATTCTCCGACCTCATCCGGCTCAAGCACGGTGACTTCGTCGTCCAACGATACGATCCGGCTGTCTACGTTCGGGAACGGCAGCCCGATTGAGCCGATGCGGTTCTCGCCCATGATGGGGTTGGAGTGGGTCGCGACAAGAGATTCGGTCAGGCCAAAACCTTCGACCAGCTTGCCGCCCGTGAGCTCTTCGAATTTCATTTTCGTCTCACGCAACAACGGTGCGGATCCGGAGATGCAGGCCTTGATCGAGCTCAGGTCGTACTTCCCGGCCAGCACATCCGGGTGGTTGTTGATGGCGTTGTACATGGCCGGCACACCCGGATAGATGTTCGGTTTGTATTTGTCGATGCTCGTCAGCACATCCTTCAAGTCGCGTGGATTCGGGATCATAACCATCGCCGAGCCGCTTTGCACGGCTACCGTCATTCCTACGATCAGTCCGTACACATGAAACATTGGGATGGCCATGAGGGTGACGCCTTCACCGGGTGCGCCTTGCACGGGGGTAAGCCAGGCCGCGCCCTGAAGGGTATTCGCCACTAGATTTCGATGCAGTCCGACCGCCCCCTTTGAGAGACCGGTCGTCCCGCCGGTGTATTGAAACAAGGCAGTGTCATCCGGATCGATGTCTAGCTGCGGTCGATCTTCGCGAGTGTATGCGTCGAGCACCTCCTGGAGCCACTCATCCCCGGCGGCAAGAGTCACACGGTGACCGCCGCTGCGCTCTTTTAACAGGCTGAAGAGCACCCGCAGATGCGGCGGCAGGTATTCCTTGATGTTGGTAACTATCAATCGTTTCAGATCGGTTTCTGACTGGACTTCCTTGACCGTATTATAGAAATTGCTCATCGCCAGCATGATTTGAGCACCCGAATCCTTCATTTGGTGCTTGATCTCGCGGTGTGTGTACAGCGGATTGGTAGCTACCACTACGCCGCCGGCCTTCAAAATACCGTAGAAGGCGATGACGAACTGAGGCGAGTTGGGCATAAAAATCGCGACCCGATCGCCCTTCATCACACCGAGTTCAACCAACCCGGCCGCCAATCGATCGGTGAGCTCATTCATTTCTCGGTAGCTGATCTCGGCTCCCTTAAAAATCGTACAGGGCCGGTCCGGAAAATCCCGCGCAGATTGTTCCAGGAAGTCGTGTAGCCTTATTTCGGGCACTTTTATCTCGCTCGGCACACCTTCGTCGTAGTGTTGATGCCAAACTCGTTTGTCCATCTTTCAATCCTTCCTCGTTGCGCGGAGACCCTCAATGATTATATATCTGTGAAAAGTTGCCCGAGAGGGCCGAATGATATAATTCGCCGGTTCGCCACTTTTCTCGTCCGAGCCGCTCCTTCCCGTTCGGAGGTTCCAATACTTGAAACTCGATAAAGGTAATGCACTCCTCAAGCGCGATCAGGCCGTGGTTTCCCCCTCCTATCCGCGAGCAGCCCCCTTCGTCATGGAGCGCGGTGCAGGCTCGGAAGTTTGGGACGTCGATGGAAATCGGTTCATCGACTTTGCGGCCGGAATCGCAGTCTGCACCACGGGACATTCCCATCCCAAGGTCGTGGCCGCCATTTGCGAGCAAGCTGAGCGCTTTATTCATATTTCATCCGACTATTACCACCCGGTTTGGGTGGAGATCTCCGAGCGGTTAGCAGGAATCGCTCCCTTTTCTGAGCCGGCCAAGGTTTTTCTTAGCAATTCAGGCACGGAAGCGGTTGAAGCCGGGATCAAATTAGCCCTTCACCACAGCGGGAGGCCGCTCTTTATCGGCTTCCAGGGTGGATTTCATGGCCGCACGCTGGGGTCCCTGGCATTCACCTCAAGCAAATCTATTCAGCGCAGCGGCTTTGGAGCGCCTTCCATAGGTGTCACTCATGTTCCTTATCCGAACGCCTACCGGCAGGTGCTGCAGCCAACCAGCGACGACTACGGAGAGACGGTGGTCAACTATATTGAGGACCACATCTTTAAAACCGTTGTGCCCCCTGGGGATTGCGCCGCGATCCTCGTGGAGCCCATTCAAGGAGAGGGCGGGTATATCGTTCCGCCTCCGGGCTTCTTCCCGGCTCTGCGCGAACTCTGCGATCGGCATGGGATCCTGCTGATCGTGGACGAAGTGCAGTCGGGTATTGGTCGCACAGGAAAGTGGTGGGCGATCGAACACTGGGATGTCGAACCCGACATCGTCTGTTTTGCCAAAGGGGTTGCGTCAGGCGTACCGATGGGAGGCATCCTAGCTCGCGCTTCGGTTATGGACTGGCCGGAAGGCGCGCACAGCAACACCTACGGCGGCAATCCGCTGGCCTGTCGCGCCGCGTTGGCGACGCTCGATTTGGTCGAGGGCGAGTTTATGGATAATGCCAAGCGGATGGGGGAATACGCCATGGATGCGCTCGAAGAAATTCAGGGCCGCCATGCGACCATCGGTGAGATTCGAGGCAAAGGCCTGATGATCGGCGTGGAGTTAGTCGATGGGGATGGAGCGAAACAACCCGCGCACGATCTGCGGGAACACCTGATCGAAGAGGCATTTGAGCGGGGACTGCTGCTGCTCGGCTGCGGCGAGAGCAGCGTTCGCCTGGCCCCCGCCTTGAGCATAGATGAAAGGCTGCTGGACGAGGGACTCAGGATCATGGAGGAGTCTATCTCGACCGTATCCACTTGATGCTTCCAGATTTTCGTGTACGCCAGCGGGACTATCTACTTGAGATCTCGCGCGCTCTTACCGAAGAGCTGGATCTCGATCGGGTCCTGGATCGAATCGTAAAACTCGCGGCCGAGCTGTTGGCAAGCTCGGCCGGTCTTATTGCCCTGCGCGAGTCGGACGGCTGGCGCGTGGCCGCTACACACGGCGTCCATGACGAGTTCATGAAGTTCCTGGACCCGCTATTGGAGGACATCCCCGATCAAGGCGATCCGGCTCGGATTGCGCTGCCCGAGGTCAACCGCCGGCTACAAAGGATCACCCACTCCGCCTCCATGGGGCTTTTGACCGGGGTAGGGCTCCCAATGATCGCCCGCGACGAGGTGGTGGGCGTAATCTTCGTATTCAGATCTTATCGGGGACGGTTCTCGCGCGACGATCGCAATATGCTCCAAGCCTTCGCGGCTCAAGCCGCCATTGCCGTCTCTAACGCGCGTCTTTACTCGGAGGTCGCGGACCATAGCCGTCATCTGGACCGGGTGGTCGAATCTTCTGCCGATGGCATCTTCATTCTGGACCCCAGCAACCGGTTTACTCGATTTAATCGGGCTTGTTCGAAGCTCACCGAATACCCGGCAACGGACGTCGTCGGCCAGGAGCATTCTGAGATCATTCGATGGTCAAGCCGTGAATCGGGGCCTACTCTGGAGGAAGCGGCCGCCGGGGGCTGGCCACTTTCCGCAAGCGCCGAGTTATATGTGGAGGGAGACCTCCTGCGCGCGAGCGGCAGCCATATCAGCGTTGGAATTACCTACGCACCGACCTTTTCAGACGACGGGCGCCTGTTAA
This sequence comes from Chloroflexota bacterium, assembly GCA_022561385.1. Classification (GTDB taxonomy): domain Bacteria; phylum Chloroflexota; class Anaerolineae; order Anaerolineales; family E44-bin32; genus JADFRG01. Next base: position 10,841 of record JADFRG010000013.1, on the reverse strand, counting down.
GCATCGTGGCGAACGTACGCGACATCACCCGGTTTCGAGAGGCCGAGGAGCTCAAAAGCATATTCATATCCGTCATCAGCCATGAGCTGCGCACACCGGTCGCCTTGATCAAGGGTTACGTAGGGACTCTGCGCAGGGACGACGCGGATTGGGATCCAGAGGTCGTGCGCGACAGCCTGGCCGTGATAGAAGATGAGGCCGATCGGCTTGCGGCCCTGATTGACGATCTCCTGGATGCCTCGCGGCTGCAGGCAGGCGCGCTTTCACTAAACCCATCGGATGTGGACCTTCTGCAGCTCGCGGAGAAGCTGGCACGGCGCTTTCAAACACAATCGGATCGGCACACGTTTACAGTCGATCGGCCGGCTGATTTCCCTCTCGTCTACGCGGACGAGGAACGAATGACCCAGGTGTTGACAAATTTGCTCTCCAACGCGGTGAAATACGCAGCGGACGGCGGGCAGGTCCTGATCCGTGGCTGGCAGGCCCAGAATGAAGTCGTGATATGTGTGAGCGACCAGGGTCCGGGCATACGGCCCGCGGATCGCCACCGAATCTTTGATCGCTTCTATCGTTCGGAGGAAATCGCCGGCAGCACCCAGGGCGCGGGCCTCGGCTTGTATCTAGCCAAGGCCATCGTGGAAGCTCACGGGGGGAGAATCTGGGTCGATGAGAAGGTCGATCAAGGAGCACAGATCTGCTTCTCCCTGCCGGGAGGCGAGGGATAAGCTATGGTAACTCCTGCCTCCGCTGTTAAGTGCCCGAACTGCGGTTCCCCCATCCAGGCCCATATTCACCAACTCGTTGATGTAGGGCAGGACCCGAACGCCAAGTCACGCTTGCTTTCCGGCAGCCTGAATTTCGTTCGATGCCCCGTGTGCAAATATGAGGGTCAGCTGGCAACTCCGCTTATCTATCACGACCCCAGCAAGGAACTGCTGCTGACCTACATACCTCTGGAACTCGGCATCCCGAAGAATGAGCAAGAAAAAATCATCGGTCGATCTATCAATCAAGCGATTGACGCACTCCCCCCCGAGAGCAGGAAAGGATACCTGCTCCAGCCCCAGGCAGTTTTGACTTTGCAGAGCTTGATAGAACGCATTCTGGAGAAGGATGGCGTCACCAAGGAGGAGCTGGACGCTCAGCGGTCGAAGATTCGGCTGTTCGAGGATCTGCTGGGAACACCGCAGGACTCATTGGAGGGATTTGTCGCTGAGCACGACGATGAACTCGAAGAGGGCTTCTTTCAACTTGCCGCGCTCAGTCTGCAGTCCACGAGTGATGACTCGGCACGCGCGGCCGCCACTGAGATGCTTGAAGCTACGCTGAAATTAAGTGCCTATGGCAAGCGGCTGGCGGCCCGCGAGGCGGATCTCCGATCTGCCGCGGCCAGCCTTCGCGAGGCCGGAGAAGACCTCACTCGGGAAAAGCTTCTCGACCTGATTCTTGAGGCGGAGAGCGACAATCACGTGCGGGCCATCGTGAGCCTGTCGCGGCCGGGTCTGGACTACCAGTTTTTTCAATTACTCACGGAGCGCCTGGATAAGGCCGAAGGTGATGACTCGAAGCGCCTCGAAGCTCTCCGCGCAGACTTGCTTGGGCAAACGGAGGAGATAGATAAGGCTCAAGAGGCCCGGCTGGCGCAAGCCTCCAACTTGATAGCTTCGCTGGCGCAGGCCGAGGATCTAGACCAGGCCTTGTCGGCGGCTATGCCCGCCGTGGACGACTTATTCTTGGCAATTCTTCAAGCCAACATCCGCGGGGCCGAAGAAAGCGACGACCAGCAGCTTCTGTCAAAACTTAAGGATATTGAGCTGAAGATAAACGCGGCCATTATAGACAGCCTGCCGCCAAATTTACGGCTCGCCCAACAAGTGCTGGAGACCGATGACGAACAAGAAGCTCAAAACATCCTGGGTGATTCCTTGGATCTAATTGACGATCAGCTATTGGGGGCGCTCCTCACGACCAGCCAGCGTCTGGAGCAGTCTAACGACAAGGACGGGGCGGATCGCCTGCGGCGCTTGCATCGACACGCGCTGCGGCTGTCCATGCGGGCCAAAATCAGCTCGGAAGCGGGCTCGCCGGATTCATGAACCAATTGAAATTGAATCCCCCACGCCTCTTTCTGACTACCTGGCAGCCTCAAGCAATTTTCGCAATCCAGCCTCATCGATAATCTCCACGCCCAGGTCCTGCGCTTTCAAGAGTTTGGATCCTGCCTTTTCTCCGGCCACCAAGAACGCGGTTTTGCCGCTTACGCTGCCGGTGACCTTGCCGCCGGCCCCTTCTATCAACGCCTTCGCTTCACCCCGCTGTAAAGCGGGAAGCGTGCCCGTGAGCACCAGCGTCAGACCGGATAGGGTTTGTGGACCGGCCTCGACTTTTTCTTCCACGGGCCAAACCGCCGCCTTTTTTAACTTGGCGAGCAGCTTCTTGTTGCGAGGTTTCGCAAACCAATCCACGGTTCCGGAGGCTATATTCGGACCGATACCTTCCATCACTTCGAGGTCGGCCGGCTTGGATCTCGAGAGCGCCTCGAGGCTGCGAAAATGACCCGCATAATCGGCGGCTACCGATTCCCCGACCCCTCGAATTCCAAGGGCGTTGATCACTCGGCTAAGCGGTTGCGACTTCGAGCTCTCAATGGCGGATAAAAGTTTGTCGGCCTTTTTCTCAGCAAAACCCTCCAGGTCGAGCAGAGCCTCTTTTGTCAAGCCATAGATATCCCCGACATCTTCCACAAGGCCCTGCTCCACCAATTGCTCTGCAACCTTGATCCCCAGCCCTTCTATGTCCATGGCCGACCGCGAAGCGAAATGCTCCAAATTCCGGACCCGTTGCGCCGGGCAGGAGGCGTTTGCACAGAAGACCGCGACCTCGCCCTCGATCATCTGGATCGGCTCGCCGCAGTCCGGGCATTTGTTGGGCATCTTGTAACGTTTCTCTTTGCCGGTGCGGGCCTCGACGATCGGTCCGATTACATATGGAATGACGTCGCCCGAGCGTTTGATCAACAACCGATCCCCCACACGGATGTCCTTTTCCTTGATGAAATCAAAGTTGTGCAGGGTCGCTTGTTTGACGTTTGCGCCCCCCACATAAACTGGCTCCAGGATCGCAAATGGAGTGATGACGCCCGTGCGCCCAACGTTGAGGCCGATGTCGAGAAGTTGGGTGGTCCGCTCCTCGGCCGGCAACTTGAATGCGATAGCGGCTCTGGGATCTTTTCCTACTACGCCCAGCGAATTGGCCAGCTCCAGGTCGTCGAGCTTGATCACCATTCCATCGATCTCATAGGCGAAAGAGTCGCGCTTGCCGGCAAGTTGTTGGATGACTGTGATCACTTCCTCGATTCCCTCGCAGATCCGCGCGTTCCCTTCGACCGGAAATCCAAGATCCCTTAATTTCTCGAGTACCAGCCACTGTCTCTTGAGCGGCTTTCCCGTGGACTCGATAATCGAGTAGCAAAAAAGCCGAATAGGGCGCGCGGCGGTCAACGATGTATCTAGCTGTCGCAAGGATCCCGCGGCCGTGTTCCGTGGGTTGACGTAGGTCTTGCCGCCCTCTGCTTCTGCCCGGCGGTTCATTTCGCTGAAGTCCTTCTTGAAGATGATGGCTTCCCCTCTCACCACCAAACGCGCCGGCACTTTTATGCCGTTCGGGTCGACGGGCACTCGTAGAGGAAGTGTTCTGATGGTGCGGAGATTGGAGGTGATGTCTTCTCCGTTCTGCCCGTCCCCTCGCGTAGCGCCCAGATTGAAAGTCCCGTTTTGATAGTGCAACACAACCGTCAGTCCATCCAGCTTGGGTTCCACTACGAATGCCGCCTGCTCTACCCGCGCATCCAGCCGCGCGATTCGCTCGTACCAGGCGCGCACGTCATCTTCGCCGAAGGCGTTGCTGAGGCTGAGGATTGGACCGGGATGCGGCACACGCACGAATCGTTCGGATACCCGGCCTCCGACACGATGAGTCGGGGAATCGTCCGTCGCCAGCTCGGGATATTGCTGCTCCAGCTCACGCAACTCCAACAACATCTGATCGTATTCGGAGTCGCTGATCAATGGATCGTCGATCACGTGATAACGGTAATCGTGAAGGTTTAACTGTTTCCGTAATTCTCTCGCCCTGGATCGAGCCGCCCTGGAAACCATAAAGCGTACCTACCGCTCGCCTAATTCATCGTTGCCGTCTGGCCACACACGGTGGAACATCCACCATTCGGACGGATGATCCCGAATGAATCCTTCGAGCTCATGAATGACCGCCTGGGCCAGCGCCTTTTCCGGCTCCGCGTGTCCTACAAATTGTTCCGGTTCGATGACGGTCAAGGTCTTCGCGCGGTAGCGACCGCCATCGGTAATGTAGGTAACCCCCACCATGATTGGCGCGTTGGTCTTAAGTGCCAGTCGCGCGTGTCCCACGGGCAGCCAGGCTCGCTTTCCGAAGAATTCCAGGAAAGCCCCCGATTCATCCGGTCGATCGGCGGCGGTGATGACTACCCCCCCATTTCTCAGGTAGGTAATCGCTTCGCGCAGCGACCGATAGCTGACGGGCGACAGGTTCATGCCGAAACTGCGACGAAGATCATTCTGAGCCTGGTAACTCGGCAAAACCTCCGGATACGCTAGCACTTGAGTTGGGTAATCGAGCCCTCCCATGTAGATCAGCAGGTGGTCCAACCCGACTGTGTGAGCTCCAACGTACAGCATCCCCCTGTCCTGCGCCAAGATTTCGTCGATTTTTTCAAGCAAACCTTTGTCCGGATGCGCGATCTTAGCCAAAGCCTCATGCCCGCCATCCATGACATCGAAGAGCGAGACGTAGCTGCGAATCGTGTTGCGAATTATCGCCTCCACGGTCTCCAGAATCTTCGGGTCGTCCTCCGGAAGCCCCTGCACGACCGACTGATTGCTCCGCAATGCGGCCACCATAGCGGTGTCCTTCTGCCGCGCGACTCGACCCGCGATGCGATCCGCAACCCAGAGTATGAACCGCCTGGGCAGTACTCGCACCAGCCACTTGGCGGCATTCGGTCCCCAGCGGGTGTTGGCGATTGAAACCAGGCTCATCGGGGCATTGCGGCTTCCTCCCATCCACGCACCCGTCGGTAACCCGAGAGAATCACGGGCGTGCCTCGAACGAGGGAGAACCCCACGGCCACCCAGGCCACGATCTCCGAAACGCGTAGGATCGGATCCGAAGCAGCTTGGAGATCGCTCGCCTCTGGAAAGCCCGAAAGGGCGAAGCCAAGAGTGAGCCCACAGAAAGCCACGATCTTGCTGATGCTGTATCCGGATCGCATCCAGGGCGAGCTGACCAGGAAATGGCCCAGCCTGGATCCCTGCTGCTCAAAGGGAGCTTTGCCCTGCCTCACGCCGATGCTCCGAATGGCGTCGGTAAGCGTAGTTCGGGCGATAACAATCAGCGGAACCGCGACGGATATCGTCCCCAGGTCGGCCAGCACTATCCACAACACCAGCTCGTAGGTGCGGTCGGTTGCGATATCGAGCACGCTGCCCATCAGGGAGGTTGTCCCCGTTCGCCTGGCAATGACTCCGTCCAATGTGTCGAGCAGAAGGGCTAAGAACAGATAAGGCACACTCGCCAGCTGTATGCCAGGATTCCCGAGATAAATCATCAGCAGGAAACCAAGCAGCAGCGGAAATCGAATAATCGTAATTAGGTTGGCCACAGTCACAATATTAACCCAACGACGAGCCTCCCGTGTGCGTTAGTTGGGGCGCCATCGTATACTTGAATAGAATATGCCCCAGCAGAAAATTCTGGTAGTGGACGACGAGGTCAGTGTGACCGAACTCTTCCGGATGATGCTTGAAATGGAAGGTTATCGGGTGAGGGTTGTGCACGACGTGCGCAGTGCGAAAACCGCCCTCCAGGAAGAGCCGGTCGACTTGATGCTTGTCGATATCATGATGCCGGAGGCCTCCGGATTGGAGCTTTGTAGGTACGTGCGAGGCGAGCCCAATCTGGCAAGTATCCCCATTGTGATCGTCTCGGCCCGATCGCAGCTTGATGAGGTCCACGAGGGCCTTGAGGCCGGTGCGGACACGTATCTTCTCAAGCCGGTTTCAAAGGGAGAGCTCATCGAAGCGGTGCAGCAAGCCCTGACAGTCTAGGGAATTACGACCTAGGTTCAGGGGAGCGCATCCAGTTCTCCGCCGCCCGCACTCACGTGGATCTATACGGACAGATTTACTGGGCTGCTCAAGCCCTTCCGTCTCATATAATGCTGCCGCCTTTGTGGAGACGTTGAATGCCCAGGGCATCGGCCTCCGAGTTGACGGAGCTGCAAGACCATCGAGTAAGAGTAGTCGCCGTCGAAGGCGCGACGGTAGCTGCTGACGGGCATCATCGCGTGCGCCACAAATTCCCTGGCTTTCCTGAGCAATCGCCCCTGGTAATCTGAATCTCAAGGGCCACCCAGTGGGTCGCCCTTGCTGACCGTCTTCACCTGGTTATCCGCTAGCGGAACTCTCGCGTCACCTCATCCAACACAGATCGCTCCTCCTCGGTCAACGTGAAATGCAAGGCACCCGATGACTGCCGGGCATGCTCCGCTTCGGTGGCGCCCGGGATTGCAACCACTGATTCTCCATGAAAATTCACGAGCCAGTTGAGCGCCACCTGGCCGGGCGTGACCCCGTATCGGGAAGCGATCTCTTCCAATGCGTTGACCACGGGTCGGCTGCGCTCCAAATTCCGGCGGATCATCTTCCTCCGAAAGAAACTGGATTTACGAACCAATTCGGGGCTTTTGTGATATTTTCCGGTCAACATCCCGTACCCCAGCGGCATGTATGCGATGATTGTGATCCCCAATTCCTTGGCGGTCTCCAGAATTCCATTCGTCTCGATGCGGCGATGAATCAGGCTGTAGTGCACCTGGTTGGCGGCCAGTGATAAGCCGCGCTTTTGAAGTGCCCGGTGAGCCCGTCGCATGCGATCCGCGCTGAAGTTGCTGACTCCCACAGAGCGAATCTGTTCCGCCTCCACCAAATCCGCCATCGCCTCCATCTCCGCTTCTGGAGAGGAGAAGCTCCATGGGTGATGCACCATATAGAGATCGATGGGATATCCATCCATATGGCGGATTCGATCGTTGATGGTCTTGGAAAGGTTCCCCGCCGTTCTAAGGAACGGGAACCATTTGGTGGCAACGACAACCTCATCGTCCTCGACCTGAGCGGCCTTTAGGGCCGTGGATAGACCCTGCTCTGAGTGCCCAAAGCCGTACATTTCAGCCGTATCAAACCAGTTGATCCCTCCCTCTAGCGCGGCTCCGACAATTGCGTTTTTCTCCTGCGTTGTGAGGTTGCGGTACATCCTGCCCATGATCCCTTTTCCGCCGCCAGCAAATTGCATCACCCCCAGCCCGATTGGCGTAACCTGGATGTTTGTCTGTCCTAACCTGCGCAGAGAAACTTTGGTATCCGTAGTCAATGTCTTCCTTTCAGGGTGGTACTGGCCGCGGAGCTTACCATAATCCAGTCTGAATCTAAGGCCACGAGCCAACGTCCATGGGCGTGGGCCACAGTGCGGCTAGCCCCTTGGGATCGCCACTCGAATCTAGGTGCGGTGGATGGATGCAGCTAAGTGATCGATCTCTGCAAGTGAGCCGTCAAGCGCTATTGTATAATCGCCCCGAGCCCCCGTAGCTCAACGGATAGAGCGCCGCACTTCGAATGCGTAGGTTGGGAGTTCGAGTCTCTCCGGGGGCGCCTGGGTGCGATTTTGTGGCTCCTGTTCCCGGCGCTGGCTCTGCCCAACATTGTTAGTATCGCCGGGCGCAGACCGTCCAGCGAGGCTCCCCACGCCACGAACAGTAGGTCAGATGCGTCGTTGTTATGTCTAGTTCTTGGTAACATTACATCACGCCAAACATGAGCTCCCTACCCCTCGAAACAATTCACCGGGCGGATCAAGCCTATCAGGAACATATCCTACAGGGCGTTTCGCGTACCTTCGCACTCACCATTCCGCGGTTGCCGACCTCCTTATCGCATGTCGTCGGAAATGCCTATCTGCTGTGTCGCATTGTCGACACCATCGAAGACGATAAGGAACTGGCCGCCGACGACAAGCGAGAATTTGCTGAGCAGTTCACGGCGGTAGTTGCTGGCCGCGAAACGGCCGCTAAATTCGCCGAGTCACTGCATTCGCGGTTGTGGAATGGGGCCTCGCACGCGGAACGCGACTTAGTGGCCAATACGGCGACTGTGATCCGCATCGCGCATGGTTTCAACCCCAGACAACGTGCTGCTTTGTCACGCTGCGTAAAGATCATGGCGGAGGGTATGGCCCGTTACCAGGATGCTGAAACCCTGAATGGGCTCGAAAACTTAGCCGATATGGACAGTTACTGTTACTACGCGGCGGGTGTCGTAGGCGAAATGCTGACTGAATTGTTCTGTGATTACTCGGAGGACATCAATAGGCACCGGACCATACTTATGCAGTTGGCGCTCTCATTCGGCCAGGGCCTTCAAATGACCAACATTCTCAAGGATATCTGGGAAGATCATCGGAGAGGTGCATGCTGGCTGCCGCGCGATATCTTTCGCCGATACAACGTGGACCTGCGCGAACTTGCTCCCGGAAAAAAAATCGAGGGTTTCAGTGAGGGCTTGATCGATTTGATCGGGGTAGCCAGGACTCATCTGGGAAATGCCTTGCGTTATACGCTCTTGATCCCCAAACATGAAAAAGGGATCCGCCAATTTTGCCTGTGGACTATAGGTATGGCGGTTCTCACACTGAGGAAGATTGATGCACATCGCGATTTCAGCAGCGGCCAGGAAGTCAAGATTTCAAGGCGTAGTGTTAAGGCCACCGTTTTATTGACCAATCTTTGGGTAGGGCACGACAAAATCTTGAATCTGTTATTTGACCTGGTTGCGAGGCCGCTTCCCAAGGGGGTCATTCATGAGAAGTTCGGCGCACTCCCAGAGACGGCGTAAGGCTCACCGGCTCGACATACATTCGTCAAGGTGCGAACTCCAGTCGTCGAGTAAGTAGCGAAGCGAAGTCTACGTGGCTGATCGGCAAGGATTTCTCCTTCTGAGGCCGAGAAGATTCGATCGGATAGCTGTGCCGTGGTCAATTTGGCCCCAAAGGATACCGCTCAAGGCGATACGCGCCGCCTAAATTGTCCCAGCTTTGTAGGTTCTAAGCCACAAAGATCGACATCCACCGAGAGGCGGTGGGGACTATTGGGTTCGCCACTACCCATCGCCGCAAACACACGGCATCGTTTGAGACGAGTGAGCGTCATCGTGACAAGAGTTTGTAGGCCCCTATGACCGAACAACATGAAGTGATTGTGGTCGGCGCCGGGCCAGCCGGGTCTGCGACCGCATATTTTCTAGCGATACAAGGCATTGACGTGCTCTTGGTCGACAAGTCGGACTTTCCGCGCGATAAAACCTGCGGCGACGGTCTCACCCCTCGCGCGCTCCATATCCTCGATCAGATGGGTTTGCTTGACGACCTCAAGGCAACTACACAGGTAGCTGAGATGCTTCGCTTTTTTGCGCCAAATGGCAACCAGGTTGAAACCTCCGTCCCGACCACGCGGGGGCTGCCGGCCTATGGCCTCGTGGTGCCGCGCTTGATCTTGGACGTTGCAATGCAACAGCGTGCTGTTCAAGCCGGCGCTAAATTTCAGGGGCAAAGTGCGGTTGTGGATTTCGTGCAGGAGGTCGACGGCTCGGTGAATCTCCGGGTCAGGCACGCCGGCCGGGTGCGGGAGCTGCGCGCCCGGGGGATGGTGATTGCAACCGGAGCGGCGATGAAGCTAATGCAAACCGTTGGTCTGCTGCCTGCGCGGCCGAGTTTGATGGTTGCCGCGCGAGCCTATTATGAGAACGTAGCCGATATCGACCGGCAGCTCGAGTTTTACTTTGGCCACATATCGTTGCCCGGGTATGGTTGGATGTTCCCCACCTCGCCGACGACGGCCAACGTCGGCATGGGTTACTTGGGCCGGGTGCACCCCTCCCCGCGAGTGGGCTTCGAGCGGTTAGTGGCCAATCATCCGCGATTGCGGCAGATACTGGCCGGAGCCGACATGATCGGTCCGATTCGCAGTTATCCGCTGCGAGTGGACTTTCACCGCGTGCCAAAGGTCCGGCCAGGCGTGGTTGCCGTCGGGGAGGCGATCGGGCTTGTAAACCCGCTCACCGGAGAGGGAATTGACTATGCGCTCGAATCGGGCCAAATCGCGGCCGAAGTTATCGGTGAAGTTTTGTCATCCGGCTTATCCTGGACCCCTGCAACCCTTCGCAAGTATGTTCGCAGAGTCAATGGGCGCTTCCACAAACTGTTTGTGCTCATGACCTGGGCCCGCCGCTTGTATTTCAACCGACCGGTGCTCAATCGCATTTATGGACGCAATTTTGGCAATAAAGGCGCGCTGGAGACCCTGATTAGTGTCAGCTTCGGTAATGCCAGCCCGGCGCTGGCCTTCTCGCCGCGTGTAATTTGGGAGATTATCCGCCCCACTCGTGGATTTCAGGGATCCCGCTGAAGGGTGGTGCTGCGTGAGCGAACATACACTGGTGCTATTCGGCCATATTGGAATTGGCCTGAATATCGGCGGTTACAACCAGACCTGGCCGACAAGTGCGATCAATACCGCACCCACGTAGAATCCTCCGAACCCTGCAGCTTTCCGTAAGAAGAAGATCGCGGCCGCGATGCCCCGAACGATCGGCATGGCCACATCACCTGCCAGGCGGTCCGATCTCCTTTCTCCAAGTAGGCAAATGCCACAATCGCACCCCAGGTCCCGAAGCCAAATGAGAACGCGCCGA
>JADFRG010000038.1 GCA_022561385.1 Chloroflexota bacterium | reverse complement strand
CCACCGTCGTCCACATGCACTGTTCATAGTCAAACCCGTGGTGGGCCACAACCCAAAGACAAAACGGCACGGTATCAAAGGCCGCGATTTGAGCCCCGGTGCCGAGAACGGAAGCCGCGCGAGCGTGTTCCTCGGGACCGATTCGCATCGCCTCCTCGATTCCCGCCCGAGTCAGCCCTTTCGGCACGTAGGTCAACAACGGTTCCAGATACTCTTTTCCCCGCAGTGCCGGCTTCATTGGCGCCAGCGCTGCGGCCGCCGCCACCGCCATGGCGCCCGCCTTACCCTCCGGGTGTGCGTGAGTGACTGCAGCCGATTTCTCTGCTTCCGCGGCCGCCCTTTCGGGGTCGCCCCAGAAATATGCACCGATGGGAGCCGCGCGCATGGCGCCCCCGTTCCCATAGGATCCACCCGCGAACAGCGCGGGCGCCTCGGTGCGCCATTCGGCTCCGTCGGCATAACCGGACAACAATTTCATCGCTCCCGCGCCGTAACCTCGCCAGGGCTGCTCTCGGTATCGATCGCCAAATCGACGCGCCAGGGCATCCGGATCGATCTCTCCATTGTCGAGCAGCTCCTCGACGATGGAGAAGGCCATATGAGTGTCATCGGTCCATTTCCAGGGAGCTTTGGGAAGCCGACGCCCTTCCACTGCGGCCCAGGGCAGCGAAAAAAACTGCTCGCCGAAGCCGTCTCCGACGCTGAGACCGGTGAGCGAGAGAATAGCTCGATCCCTGTCAGCCATTTAGCCCCACTCCAGGTACTCTTTCTTCACCAGGGAGGTTGAAAGGAAAGTCAGGTGTACTCAAATTGAGCAAAGCGGTTCGTCCGACCACCATCTTACACAGGGGTCCTAATAGAGCAAAACCCGGAATTACCTCCGGGCTCAAGGATGGACCGTTATCCCGTGGAAGGGTTACTTCGCAGGAAGGCTCGAGGCGTATTCGACCCCTTGCTGTACCCAGAGGTTAAGACCCTCTTCAGTGGAAATCCCGGGCTCTCCCACCATCACCCACCCCTTCATGGGACGGCCCGTGAAGTCGAAGGTCCGCGCGCCGGGTTTCGTGAGCGCCTCATCAGTGGCGGCCTTATCGATATGTACCATCAACTCGTCGCCGATGACTCCCACCGCCATGTTGCCCTGAACCATGAACCCTACCCCGCCGAACATTACTTTTTCCGCTAACTCGGGCGGGGTTCCGATCACGTCTCGAATTCTTTCTGCCAGGTCTTCGCTGTAAGCCATCGCGTGTTTAGCTCAGATCCACTCTAAATCAATAACCGTGCGCTCGCCCCCTGCGTCGCCCGTATTTATGGTTTCCACCGGCTCGATCAACAGGATCTGACATTCGCGTTCCGCGCAGGGTCGATGGTCGGCCCCTCGCGGAACAACGAGCAGCTCGCCCTGCTTAAGTTCGACCGCCCCGCCCCGGAAGTCTATCCGCATTTCGCCCTGAACAACAAGGAACACCTCGTCTGTATCAGGATGGCTGTGCCAGACGAATTCCCCTTCAACCTTAACCAGCTTGAAATAGTAGTCGTTCATTTTCGCTACGATCTTTGGCGACCAGTGTTCGCTGAAGAGGGCCAGCTTCTCCCCCAGGTTGATGGCGGCGGGAATCGATTCTTGGCTCATCCAGCCTGCTCCCAGTACGGCTCTAACTCGACGCCCAATCCGTCTGCCAGTCGATTCACGAAAGCGTAGTAGCTAGCAACTTGATTGATATCCAGGATGGCCGCTTCGCTGAAGCGATGTTTGCGAAGCTCCTCTATGTCCCCCTGCTCCATCGTCCAGGGCGCCTCAGTCAGCTTGACCGCGTAATCCAGCATGGCTCGGTCCGGAACTGAAAGCTCTGCAGTCTTGTAATTGCGCGTCATTTGAGCCACAAGGTCCTCGTTACCAGTCAGTTTATGGAGGCCCGCTCCATGATGTTTCATTCAATAGTGGCAGTGGTTTGCCGCCGAAACTGTCACGGCGATCATCTCACGCTGCACTCGGCTCAGATCCGACTTGCCCTTCATCAAGATCCGGTAGAAGTTCTGATGTGCGCGCATGGAGGGCAGATTCAGGCTATGGATCTTCAAGATGTTGTCCACCCCGCCCCAGGGCGCGGAGATCTCACCGTAATATTCGGCAAGCTCCCCCTGCGCCTCCGCCTCTTGAATCACCTTTATCCACGCCATAGGTCGTTGTATCCTTTCTCCTCACCACGCGTCTTCGGGCGAATTGAGCTCCGCATTGGGTTTCCAAGCACGTTATGCCCGGAGTTTCGTCGCTGTCGATATGGCGCGATTGGCGGCACGAGTCCGGCCCCGTACGACGGTAATCTCAGGGCGTCTCCAGACCACGCAGCCGTAAGGATCCCAGCCGCCATCGAAACCGCGGCCACTATTTATGAGAGGCCTGCCCCAAATTCTGCGGTTGGCCCCTGCCGCCATCGCCTGGCACGCGTTAGTCCGCCAGTGTGGCGACCATCACCGCTTTGATGGTATGCATCCGGTTTTCGGCCTGATCGAACACAATCGAGTGGTCGGATTCGAAAACCTGCTCGGTGACCTCCAGACCGTCCAGGCCGTACTTCTGGTAGATCTCCTCCCCTACCGTGGTGTCCCTGTTATGGAAGGATGGCAAGCAGTGGAGAAATTTGACGTCAGGATTGCCGGACATCTCGATCGCCTGCATGTTGACTTGATACGGCCGCAACTGCTCTGTGCGCTCTTGCCATACCTCGTCCGGCTCCCCCATGGAGACCCAGATATCGGTGTAGAGGAAGTCCGCACCGGCGACTCCCTTCTCGACTTCGTCGGTTAAAGTAAACCGGGCGTCTGTTTCGGCGGCCAGCTGCCTGCATTGCTCCATTCGAGCCTCTTCGGGCCAGAGAGATTTTGGTGCGCACATCCGCACCTCCATTCCCAGCTTGCAGCCGCCCACCATCAGAGAATTGGCCACGTTGTTGCGCGCATCGCCCATGTAGCAAAAAACGATCTCTTCCATCGGTTTGTCGGAGTGTTCGGTCATCGTCAGTACATCGGCCAGTATTTGGGTGGGATGGAATTCGTCCGTCAACCCATTCCACACCGGGACGCCCGCATACTCGGCCAGCACTTCGACCGTTGATTGCGCAAATCCTCGGTATTCGATCCCGTCGTAAATCCGCCCTAACACGCGGGCGGTGTCTTTCATCGACTCCTTGTGGCCGATCTGTGAGCCTGAGGGACCCAGGTAGGTGACGTGGGCTCCCTGGTCATAGGCCGCAACCTCGAAGGAAATGCGAGTTCGGGTGGAGGACTTCTCGAATATCAGCGCGATGTTTTTCCCGACCAATTGCTGCTCTTCGGATTTGGCACGTTTGGCGGCTTTTAGTTCTGAGGAGAACCCCAGCAGGAACCTGATCTCATCGGGACTGAGATCCGACAGTTTCACCAGGCTGCGCCCGCGCAAATTGATATCCAAGTTAATGTCTCCTTTGTTGGATTGATTAGTCGGCCGAAAGCTTGAGTGATTTGAAGGCCAGGGCAGCTGCCGCTCCGCCGAGCAAGGTGGCCACCAGATAGATCCAGATATTGCTCAGTTCCGACAAACCCATAATGGTGATGCCCACCGCAACGGCAGGATTGAATACCCCTCCCGATACCGGACCGACGGCGTACGCTCCAACCAGAACGGTGAAGCCGATCGCGAACCCGAAGTAGCTGTTGCCCTCCGTGGATTTTGCGGTGGCGACGTTCAGGACCACGAAGGCCAATGCGAAGGTAAATAAAAATTCAGCGACAAGGGCCGGGCCCGACTCGATAGCCGCGCTTGTGGCCGAGTTGTCCTTCAGGTAGAGCACAACCAATGCCGCTGCCGCCCCGGCCAGTATTTGCGCCGTCATGTACGCCAATGCGTCGCCGCGCGATGCCTTGCCACGCAGCCAGACTGCCAGCGTCACGGCTGGATTGTAGTGCCCTCCGGAAATGTGGCCCCCGGCGTAGATCATTACCGCCAGCGCCGATCCGATCGCCAGCGGCGCCAGAGCTCCGGCCCCGGGATCAATGGACACCATGCCGACCGTAAATACCAAGAAAAACGTTCCGATAAATTCGACCGCGTACTTATTCATTTCTCCTCCAGTAGTTTGTTGATTCGCGAGCTCAGATCCCGGACATCCGGTCCGAGCGGCAGGTGGACCTCCCTAGGAGTCACCCAATAATCTCAACCCCGATGGTGCTCAAAGTCCTCGAGCATGATTCTGAAGGGATCTGGTTGGGGATTAATCCCACAGGCCGCGTAGGTCCGGCACGACTTAGGCTGTGCGCCGCACGGTGACTGCACTGCGGCACGCGATTTGGATAATTCCGGATCGGCGGGCCTGATTCAGCGGGCGCGATCCAGAGTAACGCGGGAGATTAGTAGGTGAGGATCCGCGGGTATTCCTTCGCGTTCGAGACCCAATCGGCTACCTGGCTCTCGCCGGGGACGCCGCGCACAAGCTGTTTCTCCTCATTCGTCTGCACGAGCGCCTGATACAAGTTACCGGGATTTCGCTGCGCGAGCTCTGGCACAGTGTCAACTCCGCAAGCTTCGAGCAAGTCGGCATATTCTTCGCTGACTCCGTCGATCCGAAACAGATCGGCCATGTTCGTCCAGCGCAGGATCAGCTTACCGCTGATGCCGGTTTTCTCCTCTATTGACTGGCGACCTTCGGGTGTCGCACCTTGTTCAAGAAGGTCTTCGGTAGTCGAGATTTCAGCCTCCGATAGCTGGCCTGAGTAAACCTCGCCGATCCCTTCTATGGTCGTAAGACTGGTCATGAATATCTCCTTCATCCATCGCCTCGGCGAACTCCGAGGTTTGTCGGTTAGCTGAGTATGTAAGCCTGCAGGATTTCTGCTGGCGGCGTGACCTGGCTTGAATTCCCGGTGCGGTTCGACCCGGAACAGGGACGGTTCAAGCGATCCGTGGCCAGCGCGGCTTGAACCTTTTCGTCCATATTCCACCTTTTTGCCCAGTTCTGCCCAATATTTTGGGGCGGCAGTGATTATCGTGAATCCGTGTGTGAATCAGTGTAACCAGGTTCAGTCAGGCTCTGGGAGCAGGATATCCGGCACCCAAATGTACCCGTCTGAATCCCGAATGAACACTTCGCGGATCCCGTGCTTCTTGTCAGCAGCCGGCGACAGGATCTCATAACCGCCTTCCCTCGCGGCCTCCTCTGCCCCATCGGGGTCGCAACCGTGTAGCCTGAACTCGGCACCCGCACCGCGGACCACATCACCTAGCAACGTGTCGCCCATCGGATGTTGATCGTAAGTGTGGTCCGCGTGGTACATCCAATCCGCCCCGTAGCCGGCCGCAACCGCAAAATCAGGATCTGAATAGACGATTTCGGCACGGAGAACATCCTTCGCGAAGCGCACTGCGTACTCGAGCTCCTTGACCAGAATATTGATGGTGAGGCCCTTCAGAGTGCGACTGTATTCGCTCGAGGGCATCCATGGATCACCGACTCTCAGTTTCATATCTCCTCCGTGCAATTAGCCGACAGTTGCCCTCGCGTACGGAATTCGAAAAATAGGCCGATCCACTCAATCAACGGTTCGATGTATCGGGAGTTGTCAACGGGTGGAAATAGTGCTTCTTGGCGCTCACTAATGATCCTCAGACCCGGTTCTGAATTCTGCCCCTCGTCGCCGGGCTGAGTCCGGTGAGGCGGCTCGAATAGAACAGACCGAATAGTCCGTCGGCGGCTCTCGCCGATGCAGCGTGCGATTCTCCAAGTGGGATCCAAGCTCGCCTGAACTCGGGGAGGTGGGTTTGAATTACGCCTGGTAGCGCAACTTATAGTGTGGCTTGCGCCTTTTCCAGGTCGTCCGCGCCGATCACAAGCTTGGTTTGTGTCGCCTTGTAAAGCAAGTCGACATTGACCCCGGCATCTGCCAACTTGCGCATCGTTTCGCCAAGCATGCCGGGCCGGTCTTCAGCTTCGAAGAGCAGGACATCTCTTTCCGATTCGACGGTGAGACCCGCGTTTTCAAGGGCACTACGGGCTCCCCCTGCATCCTCCACCAGAATGTGAATGACGCCTTTCCCCTCACAGGGAAAACCGCACATTGCGTCGAGATTTATGCCTGCCTCTCCCAACGCCTCCCCCAAATCGGCTAAGGTGCCCGGGCGATTATCCAGGACTACGGTCAGATCTTTTGCCACTCTGCTCCTCCTTGGTCAAGTCTCGGCTCAACCCTCATCTTACCTTGGTCTTCGGGGCCGCATACGCGAAGCGCCGGGCAGATCAGTAGCCCTGTCGTTTATTTACATCAACGCTTCAGGTCTGAGCCCCTATCGTGAATAATGCACGGCGTTTTCGCCGCGCTGGGGATATCGCCCTGCCTCTTCAAGGCTTCCGTATCTCACGGCCTGCGCTTGATAGAAAGGCGACAAATTGCGTGGATTGTTGCTTAGGTCTAAGCGGTGCGAGAACGAGTGACTTTAACTGCCGGAAAGCCCGCTTGGCACAAACTGCGTCGGGATGATGTCCGCCAGGCCGACTTCCTCTTCGTACTCCTTGAGGCGACCATACAAACGCTTCACGGATGTCTCAACCACATCGTATTCGAACCCGTCGAAAAACGTGGTCTCGCGCATCTCGCCGTCAGGACCGGGCGCCTGGCGCGAGCGCTTGATGCCCCTTTCCAGCGCCCGTCGGTCATTTACGCCGAGGTGCTTGAGAGCAATCTTGAGCACATCGGTTACATACTCTCGCCCGCCATAAATGCCGCCGCGGTACATCGTCTCCATAAATTTGTCCCCATCCGGAAGAAGGTGCAACGCCGGCATAGCGAAGTGTTTGATGGTATCTACCAAGGCATCCAGCGTCTGGGCGGGAAAGTAATATAAATAGAGGCGCGCAATTTCCAAGAAAAAATTGTAGTGCGCGGCTTCATCAATAGCAATGGTTTGCGCGATCTTAACCAGCTCGGGGTCAGCCGCACCTTCGAATCCGGGCTTGTCGCTCTCACCCCTGGCAAAAAGTGCGATGTTCAGGTAGGTAAGTTGTGTCGCACGTTCCTGAATGACGACGTACATAGATAGGTGGAGAGGGTCCTCCCAGGGTGCTTGCCATTCTCCATTGCGCAGGTAGTGCATGTAATCTTCGATCCATTCCGGCGTGCGGAAACGCATAAACAACATGCAATTCAGCCAGAGGTCGGAGTGCTTTTCCTCTTCTGCGCCCCAACGCAATTGGAAATTTGCTCGACCATAACTCTTTCGAAGCATGTGGGTGGCCCGGGTGGTGTAATCGGGCGCATAATTTTCTATCCCGTAAACCCCTTCAATCACGGTGTTTACCTCTGGCGAGTGATCGGTGCGCAGAGCGCGCCAGTTGAACGAGTGGTCCGGGTGCCAGCTGCGAGTCTTCTGCGAGCGGGTTGTATACCAACGATACAGGCTTCTGGCTCCCCGTTCGATGAGCAAGTCCCTCTCCTGGCGACTCAGTATGCCAACCGGGTAGGAAGGGCGCTGCTCTTCAATTTCTTTGATGATAGATTCTTCTGGCTTGGTAATCGGCATTTTTTCCCCTGACTCGTTTAGCTCCTAGTCGCAACGAAACAAAGTATTACGCGTAATCGAGCTCCAGCGTACCGCAGGGCTTTTTCTGGCGAGCTTCCCCTCGCGCGTCGCTGCAAATTCTTACAGTTTTGTTGTTCGAGTATTCAACTACCGGCCTTATTATTTAAGCACGTGAAATTCGAATAGCTATGCTTCCAAAATAATAAAAATCGAATACCGCCTATGGAATCAAGAACCCGGCGCGGCAAGCTTTCGTTCCCGAAGATCCTCACCTCGGGCACACAAGGACGTATTATACATACAACCCTCCGCGTTAGTCCGGAAGTTTCTTAGGCGGTCGCGATGACTTTAAAGACATGTACATCCTCAGGCCAGATGTTGGCTGCAATCACATGGTTCGAGAATAATCGGCTGCTCCCATCGTTCAAGCCATAAGCCTTCCCTCCCCGTTCTGCGATTATCATCTTGGCTGTGCTTGATCCAATCCAATTATATGTTTCAGTCGGTTTCTCGCGCTATGATCATAGTTTCCCTCTCCAGACACTCGGGCGATCCGGGACGAACTTCGGGAACGAGTGCTGACGGGACCAGCTGAAGTTTTGACCGCCTCGTCCATCCGCCGCAGCGACGCGGCGAAGCACTTCTGAGGGGTAAAACGGCACCCTCGATTTCAATCCAAAAGAAGCAGCAGCAGCATTAGCCCAACTCCGGTACCCATTGCGACGATCTGCAGCAGGGATTGGGACGGCTTCCGCTCTTTTTGAAGCTCCGGTACTAGGTCCGATCCAGCAATATAAATGAATCCCCCTGCCGTTAAGGGCAACATAATTACCGAGAAATCCTCGACGCCCGCGCCAACTATCAGTCCGATGATTGCACCCACAATGGCAAAAGAGGCCGACAACAAATTGAATAATAGCGCCTTCGACCTGCTGTACCCGGCATGAAGCAAAACCGCGAAGTCACCAATTTCCTGGGGTAGCTCATGCAGGATCACTGCGATTGTAGTCGCGATGCCGAGCGGCAGGCTGACCAGGTAACTCGCCGCGATCAGCATTCCGTCGAACAGATTGTGCAAACCGTCACCGACAAGAATCATGCTGCCTACAGGTAACACGGGGTTACTTTGGTCCAAGATATGTGCATGTCTCCAGCGAAGAAACTTCTCCAGGATGAAGAATGCGAATATCCCTGCCATGACAAACAGCGAGGTTTCGACTTGGCCGTCGGACTTGCTGAACGCCTCCGGCAGCAAGTGGATAAAAGCGTCTCCGAACAAGGCACCGACGGCAACACTCACCAGAACAAATACTGCTCTTCTTGAAATGCTTTCGTTGATCGAGATAGTGACGATGCCTATCAGCGAAAGCAGGCTCACCAAAATTACGCTTATTAGAGTGTAGAGCCATTCGAGCGCCATTGTTTCTCGCTTTCTAAATACGAGGCATTACACCTGGCACGGTCAGCGCAGCGATTGCAAAAAGCGGCCGGATTTCGAGCGCCAATTCTTCTCCAGTGATCTCAGATCGGCTCCATATCCTGAAGCAGCGTGATCTGAGCGATCTCCTGGACTCGCGCCAATAGGGCCGGCCGCCGCCCGCAATATTTGGGCCGCTGCTTCGAGCCTGAAATTGGGTAACTCTGTGTTCTCAGGACGTTCGATGTTCTGATGATTATTGCCGAAAAGCCCCCCACAACTTTTTTGGGGGCATCTCGGCGAGTTCGATCGATACCTGATTCGAATACGAGTTTCGAGCCCGGGGCTTGCGCGGCAGCTTATCCCCCTAACAGACCGCCGATTCCTTTCACTATGTCCCCCACGTCGGCGTCTCCAGACAGTATTCCATCTACCTAAGCAGCCAGTGGTGATGGTAGCTTTTCCTTCAAGAGTTCCACAACCACCTTGATAGTTTTCCGAGCCACCTCTTCACTTACATCGGCTTTCTGTGCCACTTCCTTTACGATTTCATCCACGATCTTGTTCTCCTATCACGATTTGGGCGACTATTTTCAGATCGGCTGGAATTGTAACTTAGGACCTTAGATGGACTGCGATCCCTTTGGGAATGTCCGCTCCGCCTTGCAGCACTACCTTCCCCTGCCCCATAGGGCGTCAGGTCCTCCCCACCTGCCAGGATGGAAAAATAGGAGCAGAGTGTAGCCCCGAGACTGGGGCAATCGATCTACAGCGACTATAATCAGGCCTTGTGTTTGCGAACGACTGATTCGCCGCACGATTAGCAATACATATAGCAAAACAATATTGGGCTGAGGGTGCAACTTGGCTCAACCGAGCCTAGGAGTGCTTTCAGTGAGTTTTGAACAATTTTCGTTAGACCCGCGCATCGTCGCGCAAATTAAGGCAGTCGGTTACTCGACCCCCACCCCGATTCAGCAGCAAGCAATTCCCAGAGTTCTTGAAGGGCGTGATGTCCTTGGTTTAGCCCAAACCGGCACCGGCAAAACCGCGGCCTTTCTTCTGCCTATCCTGCAGCGGTTGACCCAACGCCGGTCGCGTAGGGTGCGGGCCCTCATCGTTGCGCCTACACGCGAGCTCGCTGAGCAGATATACCAAATGTGTCTGGATCTTGGAAAGGTAACCAAGGTCCGCGCCGTGACCGTCTACGGCGGCGTGAGCAAGAGTTCTCAGGTTTCGCGGCTTCGGGCGGGCGTAGAAATTGTCATCGCTTGTCCGGGACGCCTGCTCGATATCGTCGACGATGGCAATCTCGATCTCTCGCGCGTTGAGGTGCTGGTATTGGACGAAGCGGATCGCATGTGCGATATGGGTTTCCTCCCCGACATTCGCCGCATCCTCAAGCTGCTGCCGGCCCAACGTCAGACACTCTTCTTTTGCGCCACAATGCCAGCGGATATTCGCGAACTTGCCGACAGGATCCTCAAGGACCCGGTCACCGTTCAAATCGGTAAGATTGCCCCGGCGCAGACCGTTTCACACGCGCTTTATCCGGTGCCCCCGAATCTCAAGAAGAGGCTTCTGCTATCAATACTGGAACAGACCTCCACCGGGCGCGTCCTGATTTTTACACGCACAAAGTATCGTGCGCGCAATCTGGCGCGCGACCTGGTCAAGCGTGGCTATCGTGCGGCGGCACTGCAGGGAAATATGTCGCAAAATCAACGGCAGAAGGCGATCGATGGCTTTCGCAGCAAGAAGTACGACATTCTCGCCGCCACCGATGTCGCCGCGCGCGGCATAGACGTGTCCGAGATATCCCACGTGATCAACTTCGATATTCCCGACACCGTGGATGCCTACACCCATCGGATCGGCCGCACCGGTCGCGCCCACCGGTCGGGTGAAGCATTTACTTTTGCAGGACAGGAGGATGCACAGCTGGTACGAGACATCGAAAAGCTGCTGGGGACACAAATCGAACGGCGGCGGTTAGCTAATTTCGATTACGGTAGCTTCGTACCGGAAAACCAATTTAAGACCACTTACTCTGACCCGCGCCGGAAGACTCCCTCTCAGCACCGTAGAAACCACAATCACGCCAACGGGCGTAGAAATGGCCCGCGCCGCCGCCCGCAGCGACGAAAATAAATACAACTATGTCACCAGGCTCGAGTGGGCGGCGACTACACGCCAGGTATCGCCGGATGATTGAGCCCACACACGGGTAAATCGAAAATCGTCATCCGATCTGATGCCAGCATAACTACCAATTAAATGCACTCGGACGGAAACGATGGCAACCTCTCCCATAAGCAGGACGTGTTCCTCAGAGGGCGTCAGTGCTTCCACCTTAAGGACCCCGGAATAGTGGGATTCGAGGTCGTCCTTCTTGGTCTATACCTGTCCCAGATGATTCGTAAATATTAGTTCGGGCGCAAGCAGTTGGTCGAGAGCGCTTACGTCGGATCGCAACATGGCTTTTCTGAGCCGCTCCTCGTATTTAAGAATTTTCGCTTCATTCGCATCTTCCATGGAGCCTACTGTGTTGGGCGGCTGACAACTATGGACGGGTCGCTTGGGCCCGCCAGAGTGTCCGTGCTCGTAAAGTGCTCGTTCTCATTTTCTGTGCGTACCTGCGGCTCAATTTCATTGTGAGGCATGGCGGGCCCGGCCCGCTTGCCGATTCTGCCCGAGAACTCGCTGGTGATCGACTTTTCCGCGTGCTCACTAGAGTGCTGGTGCTCGCCAGAATCTCCATTGCTAAGCCAGGGAGCCGCAATCTCAGAGTGCTCTCGAGCAGGGATCCCTTCGTGGAGGGAGTATCAGGCGGTTAGTGCAGCGACCTTGAGCACGGTGTTCCAATTGCGGGCGGTCCCATCCGTTTCCAGTTCTCTCAATTAATGAGTTTGTCAATCGGGAACGCCCGATTCCATCCGGATAGACAATGTAGAGCTGCCGCCCCTTTGCATGATTGTGTTCGCGCCCAACGATGGCCTTCTCAAGAGTGATGACCTTCTTGCGATCTGGAGCGCCCTTCAGGAATACGACGAGCAGGTGGGCCGCGTCGGAATTTGCTTCGTCGGTAAAGGGGTTATCCGCGACAGTTACCGCCCATTCCTTGGTCGTGCGTACGAACAGCGCGGTCTTGAGACCGAGACGGTCTTCAATCGCCTCTTTAAGAACGTCTTCAACCTGAGAAGGCGACTCGGCGTCGCTGTCGAAAATGAAATTGCCGCTCTGGAGGACGGATCGCACGTCACCGAATCCGAGCTCGGAAATCAGCTCACGCAATTCCACCATTTTCACCTTGTTATGGCCTGCCAGATTGATTGAACGGAGGAGAGCAATATAGGTAATCACCGATGCGCTTGTTTTCTCTGGCTAACTCGTAGCGATCTGCTTTCTCTTTGACACTCCTGCCCTCAGACCAAAGCCGCATCCACGAATGCTCGCGAGTCGTTGGCGCAGCCGATCACTCGTGCCTCATTTCAAAAGGGGATGAATATATGTGCGCCGGTAAGACCGGCGGCTACCTATAGGCCTTCTATGATCTCCCGTTCAAACATTTTCATCATCCTTTGAATTCGATGATCAGGGCATGTACACCTGTTTCTCCGACGTTCTGGGTGGCATGGGTAAGTTCTTCACCCCACAGGAGCTCTCCAGCGCCACGTTCCATAGTCTTTGTGCTTCCACCTGTAAATGTATCTTGCACCGGAGAAAGTGTGTAGATCAGGTGGGGTGGATGCCAGTGCATACCGTGGCCCTGGCCTGGAGCGATGCGTGCCTCGAGCACGCGCACACGGTCGTTCTCAAGGCGGACTTCAAATTTGTCCGGATCTAGAGCAATTGGGTCCAATGACGAGTTTTCTTGCATCTCGGCCTCCTCAAAATCATGAAAAGCGAAACCTGGTCCTCTTGTCAAGTTTAGATTTGCGCCCCAGCTAAGGGCGCGAGCTGCCTGCTTGCCTGTGCTCGCCTTCATAGCGTGCTTGTCTAAGTGTCCTGGCCCCCGGACCGGGGAAGTAAGGGGTTAGGCGCTCTCATGATGGACCGACCCAATACCTAATAGGTAAACATACGATCGTGTTCGACCGCAAGTCGTACAAGGTCGCGGGGCAGACCAAATTCGTAAGGCTTACCCTCCAAATCATCCTCCGTTAACCCCCTGGATTTTGCTGACATTCCAGACAGGTAAATCTTTACTCCGGCAGCCACAACTGCGTCGTAAAGCTCGCGAAGATTCCCCGTGCCCAGGCCGGATAAATTGTCAATTGCGCCATCCCGCATGAGCTGAACTCCATCTCCCGCGAGAAACATCGTCACCGAATGGCCCTCGTCGATTGCTGCTTTTGCGACATGGAAGCCAAGTGCGGCTCTGGTGGGATGCTCCGGGCCATGCGTAATGTGAACTAAGATGCTTGCCATTCTTCTCCTCCTTGATTGACCACGTTGAATTTGTCTTGTTGAACTCCAAACCCTCGATTGATGGCATGGAATATTGCGCCCGATGGATTCATGCTTGGCAGTGCGTGCAGAGCGCCTGTACTCGCAGAGTGCTTGCCCGTGCTTGCCTTCTCACCGCTCTCAGAGAGTGCCTGCGGTCGTCCCCCGAGCGTAATCGTTAGGGTTTCCGGTGGCGAACCTAAGGGACTTTACCCGCAGAGTGCTCTCCCTGTCACCCTGGCCTGGTGAAAGGGGCAGGGAGTAGTTAGCCGGATCGATCCGAGATTCTTCTCACAGTATCCAGATGCTCCAGGTAGTGCTCATACGTGTTGCCCGCGATGTAGCTGACGAGGGAGTCGACCTCGATCCCCATGGCGACAAGCGCTGATGGCGGTGCTCGAAGTTCGTTCTCGGTAATCTGAGACAGCCGATCGAGGAGCTCTCTGTGAGTTCGCTCCGCGTACTGGCTGACTTCCTCGAACGTCCACTTTCGGTGCCGCTCGAATATATGTTTGTTGATCTCGTCAAATGGAGTCACCCGATACTCGGCACCGCGCATATCGACGACATCCTCGAATCTCTTCCCCGATAGATGAAAGTTCAGGAGAACTTCTTCCCATGCCGCGACATGCGCAAGAAGATCCTGTACCGACCATTCGTTCTCCGAAGATCTTTCAACGATGATCGCCTCATCCAGGGTGCCAATGAGTTCGATGAGCTCGGAGTACGTTCGCTCTACACGTTCGAGAATCTCCTCTATCGAGCCAGAATCGTTCGTCACAGCTTGAATCCCCAATGCTTAATCCGGTTGATCGCTGGCTACCGGTACTCGTCAAAGTGTCTTCGCAATGTTAGGGCGAGCCCCGGTCTGCGCTGGGACAGGTTGCCTTATTTTCCGCGCTCGCAGGTGCGAAATACGATACATAAACTCTCTGCCCAGAGACAGGGGCAGCCAGAGGTTGGCAAGCAAACCATCCTTCCACCCGTGAATCGCCGCGTCATTGCTCACAAAGCAGGGCGGAGAGCCGGGAGCATCAGCAAGACGATAACCAATATGCTCAGGATGTACCGAATGGAACGTACCAAAGCCCAAGTATGGCGACCACAAGCAGCGGCACCCAGGCCCATGGCGATCCAAGGCCCAACGCAAGTGCGAGGCCGAGATAAATTAGGCCATAGATCAGGAAGATCGACTTCATTAAAGTCGACCGTGGAGCGATTCCAACCGCCTTGATCAAACTCGACCAGGGTCCTAGCTGACCCGCCATCTCTCCGCCCGAAGGCGTGACATAGTCGCCGTCGATGAGCGCCCGACCCCCATCAAATGCCATCCACCCACCACTCAATGAGACGAGCCCCAGCACCAGCCATGTTTCCAGCGGCAGCGATGCCTCAAATTCGACGATGCCGATGGTCTGCGCCGCGAACCCCAGACCGATAAGCATAGCGAAGATTATCCAGTACCACTTCATCTCAACCTTCTTTCACCTGCCGATATCAGCTGCATGTGCTTGCAGGGCAGGTGCGAGCCCCGGCCTGAGGCCGGGATCGGTTGCCAGCTTGCTTGTACTCACCGAGTGCTTGTGCTCGCAGAGTGCTTGTGTTCGTCTTCTGAGCGTGCTCGTTAGAGTGTGATTGGCGATGCCAGGGGCATCCACTCTCAGAGTACTCTTCTTCAATTTGTGCCTTAGGAAAAGGCCCGCCGAGTTGTCAGCTGCCTGATCTCCATTTGTCAGGATTGGAATCCTGAGCAAGCATAACGTAAATTGCCGTGTCTCTTAACGACCCATCGTTTGCTCGAACATTAGACCGGAGTTCGGCCTCGAGTCGGTAACCCGCTCTCTCGGCTAATCGCCGACTTCGGTGATTCTGAGTATCAGAACGAATTTCCAGTCGATTTGCAGCCATCTCCTGGAAGGCCATATCCGTGAGAGCGCGGACCGCTTCTGTTGCGAATCCTTGGCCGTGCATCGAACTACGGCACCAGTAGCCGATCTCAAACGTCGGGACGCTCCAATTGCGCGGATGGAGTCCCGAACTGAGGACGAATTCGCCCGTCTGGGTGAGGAATGCCAAAACCACAAAGTCCTCGCCTTCAAGAAACTTGCGCTCTGCAGCCGTGAGAAATTCTCTTGTCTCATTCAGAGTCTGCATCTCACGTGCCCATGGCATCCACGGGCGAAGGTCCTCGAAGGTCTCTTCAATCGCCTTTTCGAGCGTCTCGGCAAAGTCGGGCGAGGGTTTGCGGAGGACCAGTCGCTCAGTCTCCTTTGGCAAGGACGGAAGTTGATGAATCATTTCAAGGCTAGTTGGCTCGATTCGTAGAGTGTTCTCCCTGGGCCTCGGCCCGGAGGACATGGGCAGCGCTCCGTTAGGCGTTTCGTGGCTACGGGACCTCCATCTTAGCTTCGCGAATCGCGGCGGTGAGCACTCGATAATCGGGGAAATCCTCACAGTAGTTATAGCGGTAGGCTAATCGGACAACTCCTTCCCGGTCGACAACGAATTCTCCAGGAAGAAGCCAGCTATTATCGACCAGCGGTCGCTTTAGCATCCGCCTCTCTTCTGCAAGTTTCATCCCCGCCTCTAGATTTCTATCCAAGAATTCTTCCGGCGCATCGAAGAGAATTTGCGATGGCTTACCCTCGACAAGCCCGTATTCTTCGTAGGTTTTGAACTCAGGATCACATAAAATCGGAATATCGGGGAGTTCATACTTCTTGGCGTACGCGGCAGCCCGTTCCGGTTCGCCCTGCCCGATAACAAACACATTGGCTCCGGCTTCAACGTATGCATCGTATTCATTGTTGAGCATGCCAGCTCGGCCGATGCCGCATCCGCAGCCATAGTGACGCCAAAACAGGATTAAGGCCGGCCGATCTTGCCAGTAACTCGACAGCTTGACCACCTGGCCATCAGAGTCTGGCAGTTCAGAATCTGGAGCCTTATCCCCGACTTGTAGCGGGATTTTGCTCCAACGGAGACGCTGCGGCCCCAGCTTCCATCCCTCAATCCATTCTTGCTCAGCAGCTTTCATCTGCCCTTCAATCTCAGAACTCATCAATCTGATCCTCCATAAATAGTCGGACTATTCAATCAGCCTAACGGCCTCGGGCTGCCTGGTTGCCTGTGGCCCAGGGTGCTTGTGCTCCCAGGGTGCCTGCGCTCGTCTTCTGAGCGTACTCGCCGGAGCGTCCTATCGGTCACATGTGCCTGCGGCCTCCTCGCAGGCAGGGAGCGGCCAGGGCGCGCTGCCACAAGAGGCCTTCCACTACCCCCGATCGTCATTCTCCCATGATTGCGTCGCAGCATCTCCGGTCCGGCTTTTCCCGTTCTTTGGAGAGCTCCACCCGTGGGGTGTGCCCCCTAGACCCCTTGCCTAGGGTTTGGCGAAGCGAGCTGTCAGGCTGAAGCTTTATAGTGCGCCCCACTTGTCGCCCTCGCAATCTGCTGAATAAATCAGTGAATTGCTTTCGATCCGAGCGGAATAAGGGCCACCACGTGGCGTTTAGCATCAGTCAAATGGACTGTACGGGGCAAGGGTAAGATCGTAGTTCACGGCTTCCCATTAGGGACTCCGCATCAAGCCGCAATGCCTGATTCCGGCCTGGCCAGCGAGCGTTGACATTTCGGCCTCCACGGCATGGCCCCTTTGTATGGAGCCCTCGTACCCTGCAAGGTTACCTGCACGCAGGTCCGCAGCTTCCTCTCGTACTAGCTCGATAAGCTCCCCGAGGGCGGACAGGTACTCTCCAAAAATCTCGGTCTCCTCTTTCGGAGGCGGCAGAGGCCTGAGTTGGTCGAGCGCGGTTCCCTCGATGGTGACGAATTTTTCCAGGTATTCCGCTATCTCTTGATAGGAACCGGCCGCCTCGCCCCGGGATATCTCCCCTTCGATTGGATAGCTCAGTGCACTTACTTGCTCATTGGCCTCTTTGCAGATCCCGTTTGCCCGGGTAGTGAACTTCTCATAAAGCGTCAGTGTAGGATTGACGGTGGGGGAAGGCTCGAGAGTTGGGGTGGGGCTCGTGACAGGTTCAAACGTAGGTGTGGGGCCGGTGGCGAGGGTCGGCAAAGCCACTACTTCTCTAGTACAAGCGGCAAGGACAAGGATGGATGGCACCAATGCGAGTATGAAAACAGACCTTTTCATCGGATTTCTCCTCACTGTATGCGCCACGCGGCGTTGGAACTGGCAGGCGCAATGAGCCGAAGTTGACGGAAAAGGTTTGAAGCGTGATTTGGTTTCGGCCTAAGGGCCTCGAGCTCCGGAACCTACCACGTTCTAAGCAGGGAGCGGCCGGGAATCGCCCCTTCACACGCCTGTCCGGGAACTCGAAACTTGTTTTCCTCTTGCTTCCGCCGTCGACAAATGCCTCGGATTTCGGCCATAAGCAAATGGATCCGTTCTGATCAAGGACGTGCCTGCATCATGGGAGTCGCTTCCGGTCCTTACCTTCCGAAACTCATTGATTCTCCATCCAACCAGCACGATCGGGAACGCAACAATGGTGACACGCACGATGCGGGTCAAGTCTGGGTAGACCCATTCTACAGGCGGCGGAGTGAAGGCCCTTAGGGCGGTCCCAAGCAGGATTGATACGGTGAAGATTATCGGAGAAGCTGTTCGGATCTCAACGAGTCAACCGTGTGCGTAATCTCCTCACCCGCGGGCAAGTGTCGCTGCAGTATAGAGGAAAGTATGTGGCATTAAACGTGGGGGGCTTGACTTTTGCCTTCGGTTCTTGTATATTACCAATCGGTTATATAACTAGATGGTAAAATACTGTATATGACGCCAATGACCACAGACACCCTTAGCCTAACATTCTCAGCACTCGGAGACCCCACACGCCGCCAGATTTTGGCGCGCCTGGCGAACGGCGAGCTCTCCGTTACGCAGTTAGCGGAGCCCTTCAAGATGACCATGCCGGCCGTTTCCAAACACCTGAAAGTGCTCGAGCGCGCCGGGTTGATTGTGCGTGGGCGAAAGGCGCAGTGGCGTCCGGCAAGATTGCAGGCTGCGCCGCTGAGAGAGGCTGCCGACTGGGTGGAGCAGTATCGCCAAAATTGGGAAGAAAGCTTCGACAAGCTGGATGCGTATCTAAAGACCATGCGGTATGCGGAAAAAAATTCAGATGACTAGCGTCCTCGGCGTCGGATGCCACTGAGCCGGATCACTTGACGACGATTTCTTAACTTCCGCTACTTGAGAAAGGATAATGATATGGACCAGCTAGAAGAAATACAGGTTGAAGTAAGCCGCACATTCGAAGCGCCCCTCGAATTGTTGTGGAAAGCGTGGACGGAACCAGAGCATTTCATGAAATGGTATGGCCCCAAGGGTTTTACGGCGCCCACTTGCGAGATTGATCTGCGCGAGGGCGGCCGCCATCTCTGGAGTATGTTATCCCCGGATGGCAAGCAGATGTATTCCACCGGCACGTACAAGGAAGTGGTGCCGATGGAGCGCCTGGTTTATTCCGATAGCTACTCGGACGCCGAGGGCAATATCATCTCGTCCGCAGAAATGGGTATGCCCACAACAATGGACGTTACGGTGACCTTCGAGCATGCCGATGGCAAAACTACAGTGACCGTGAGCCACGTGGGATATGGCGCCAGCGCAGAACATGCCGGAATGGGCTGGGAGCAGGCCTTCGAGAAGCTCGCATCTGTATTGGCAGAGGGTAATTAGTGCGTTTGGGGATTAGTAGTATCCATGAAGAGGAGAATAAAGATGAACAAGTTCATAATTTTGCAGACTGGATATGAAACGCCGACAGACGAGATCATGGAAAACTATGGCAAATGGTTCGCATCCATCCAGGACAAGATCGTTGATATGAGTACCCTTGGCAAGGGAAGATAAATCACAAAATCTGGAACCAAGAAATTGTCAATGGATCTGGAATCAATAACCGGTTTCCTGGTCATCAACGCAGAGAATATTGATGAAGCGGTGAAAATTGCCGAGAGTAGTCCGATAATTACTAATGTTAGAGTTTATGAAGCCATGTCTATGGAAGGCCATTAAGTTATCAAGTAATCTCGTCCATCTCTAATTGGGGATAGGAACGAGCTTCTCTTGGCCAGCATAACCATAGAAAATTATTGGAGTCTTCGCGATGGAGCGGTGTCATGCCGCTGGAGGCAGGCAAGGGCATAGCCGAAGTAGTGGACATAAGCGCGACCATTGTGCACGCATATGGCAAGACCACGGTGACCATAAGCCATGCGGGTTATGGCACCTGCGTCGAACCGACCGGAATAAGCTGGGAGCAGGCCTTCGATAAGCTCACCGCGGTATTGGCAAAGGGCTAAGATTTATAGCTCAATAAATGGAGCTCGATAAGACAAAAGCCCGCGATCGCGGGCTCTTGTTTTTGTCCTTTTTTGCATGATCTTCGGCTCAGCTCTGCAAACGAACGCGATTACAAGGGTAAACCCCGCCCTGATTAGCACACCCGGACGGATTCAGACCGCTGCTTCGCAGGTGTATGGAGGTTCTTTGGCCTGGAAAAAGACTCCCTTTGCACCTGCCCAGACGTCCTCGAGCTGTTGAACATCCAGTTTTCTTAGTAGTGGACGGCCGGGGATCGCTTTCTCGCAAGGCGTTCCAGAATCCCACATCCGCTTCTTCTCTTGCTTTTGCCGCAGCATCCCCGATCCGCCCGTCCCCGTTCCTTGGGGGATCCAGCGAGGGGTTAAGCAGAAACGATCTAATTGGCCAACAGGAGCGAGACCGCACTCATCAAGCCTGCCCGAATTCATCGCCGTATTTTGCCGCGCCGGATACACTCTTCATCACGATTTCATCAAGGATGAGAAGCATGAAAGCGTCATCGGGAATGTCCTTCCACTGGGATACGATGCCGTGCCCGGATGCCGTCTCGAAACCGAAGCGCGGATAGTAGTCCGGATGGCCGAGAACAACCATGAAGGGATAAGAACGATACCCCAACGCCTTAATTCCAGCCTCCACGAGAAGCCGATCCGATCCCCTGGCTCTGATAGTCTGGCAAAACGGCCATGGGCGCCAGTCCCACACGCTCGATCACACCGCCGTCATGCTCAATGGTGACCCGACTGAACTGAATGTGCCCCGCGACGCCATCGTCGCGGGTGGCAACAAGAGACAGAACGCTACTGCCCGAGTCGCGGAGTTTGTCAACGATATCTGCCTCTTCGGCTCTACCGAAGGCTTGTTCATTGACCTCACGTATTGCGGCGAAATCTCCAGCCGCCTCTTGGCGAATTGAGAGCATTATTCTGTTTCTGCCTAACGGCTGAGAGCTGCCTGTCCTGGCGGACTAGGCCAGGGAGCGGCCGGGGATCGCTCCCTAATATCCTTATTCAGGAACTCGCGTCGCCATGATTTCTTGCTTCTGCCGCCGCATCCCCGGTCCGCTTGTCCCCGTCCTTGGGGGTTCCAGCGAGGGATTAGCCGGCGCCTGGGCTGTCATCGGAAAGAAGGAATGCGCGCCAGAATCCTTCGTGAACCTCCGCAGCCTCATCTTCTAGTGCAGGGCCTAAGACATCAACCGATCGCTCACCGCGGCTCAAAAGCTCGCGACAGTGGACGATCCATGTATCGCGGCTCCCAGCGTTACTGAATATGGAATACAAGCGCTCCTGGCTCAATCCATAAACCACCCGGCCAATGTTTCCCCAATAGATGGCACCTGAGCACATCGGACACGGTTCGGTGCTTGCATAAAGCGTCGTTTTCCCTAGCGATGATCCGTAACCTCTCTGAGCAGCCATTCTGACTAGATTGGTCTCTGCGTGCCCAGTAGGATCGCTCTCGGTTACAACTGTGTTCTCTGCCTCTAGGAGGATCCCACCATTGGCATCTGCGAGAATCGCTCCGAACGGATGATTCCCCGTCGCCACAGCTCGGAGCGCCACCTGGAAAGCCGCTCTGAGAAGCTTGGCATCCTGTGAGTTGATCCCAGTTTCCATGTTTGTTGAGGTCGCCGGCTAACGGACGCCAGCTGAGCGGCCGGGGATCGCTCCCTCACATGCCATTCTACGAGCCCGCATCTCGATTGACTCTTGCTCTCGGCGCAGCAACCCCGGTCCGCTTGTCCCCGTCCTTGGGGGTTCCAGCGAGGGGTTAGCGGGCTCGTGTTCATTCGCGAATGCGCACCCTTGACTCATCTACAATCCATAGCCTCCTATTCAACTCTTCTTCCTCGAGACGGCCGATTAGCCTCGAGATGACATTCGATACGGCCCGCTTATCTTGATGCTTGAGCCGCAAGACAATCAATCCGGGATAGTCGGATGGCGATAGGTTCCAATATCGGCGAATCCAACGTCCAGCGTCACAAGTACGAGGCCTTCAGCTTGACATTTTTCAGCGATTGCCTGATCTGAACTGCCACCTAGCCCCTCTTCCATTGCGGTTGAACCAGAATGGCCCGCCTCTGCGAAGAGACGGGCCACCTCAATTGGCAGATTCTCATCAATCTTGAAATCCATACCCAGAGCTATCCTGGCATGGCAAGCACTCGTTCACGCGAAAGCTCCGCCGCGTAGGCGATTGACGCCTGAATGGCCTCGCGACTCAAGGACGGATAGCTTTCCAGCACGCCATCTACCGCCTCACCGGCGGCAAGATTATCCAACACGGCAGATACCAAGATACGCGTGCCACTTATGCACGCTTGACCATGACATATTGTGGGATCCACGGTGATGTATTGCTTCCAATCAATCATCACATTCCAAGTCAATTTTATAGTACGCATCGGGCCCGCTAACGGCCGCGAGCTGCTTGTGCCAGTTTTCTGGGTAAGCGGCCGGGGATCGATCCTTCACAAGGCATTCCACGACACCAGATTGTCATTTTCTCTTGCTTTCGCCACAGCATCCCCGGTCCGATCCAGCGAGGGGTTAGAGAGCGCCATTACTTCTACTCCGAGCGGAGCTCGTTCTCCACACGCTCCGCGAGGTAAATCTTCAACAGCGACTGGTACGGCACATCCCGCTTGTTCGCCAGGTACCTTAGGTCTTCGAGCAGCATCTCCGGCAACCGAAGAGAGATCGTCTTCGTCGAGGGTTTCAACTGTGGGAATACAGCCTTCTTTCCCGACCTCCAATCAATGTAGTCGCGCGAATCGTGCTCGCCCCAGAAAGCCCTTTCCCGTTCCTCCGATTTGAACTCAGGTACCTTTTTCTTCTTTGACATCACGATAGATCCTCCGCTCTTTGCGGTTCATGTCTCTCGCTGTGATCACCCGAATGCGATCATCTCGCATGGTGAAGACCAGGAACAGCTCGCGCCCCTTATCTGTCGCGCCTAGGGCGTAATAACGGCGCTCTGCGTCAGAGTGCTTGGCATCCTCGCCGACAACGACCGGCTCATTGAAGAACACTTGCTCGCACTCGGCTTGGCTAACCCCATGCTTCTCCCATATCTTGGGCGCATTCCACTCGTCCCAATCAAAGCCGGTAGCTTGCGAGAGCTCTCGCAATTCACCCTCCTGGAATGTATATTACCATCATATACCAGCACTCGCAGATAGGAGAAATATGTTGGCGCTCTCTAACGACCTCGAGCTGCTTGTGCCAGTTTTCTGGGTAAGCGGCCGGGGTTCGCTCCCTCACAAGGCTTTCCAGGAACCCGCATCGCCATTATCTCTTGCTTCTGCCGCAGCATCCCCGGTCCGCCTGTCCCCGTTCTTTGGGGGATCCAGCGAGGGGTTAGGCGGCGAAATGTGAAAGCGCTATGTACCTCGCTTATTGTGCTTTGGCTTGCTCCTAGAGATTATCCGGGCCTCAGATTCTTGTGCCTCAGCGATCCTGCTGTGCGGCTCGATTTGAACTTTCTTCACGCCTGGAATCGGGTCAGATCCCCCAGGCAGATGGTCCTTAATTCGATCGCCCACCTGGCCCTTCTTGCTGGAGCCTGTATAAACATTTTCACCCTTGCTGTTCAACAACTTATAGACAACCGGCTTGTCCTGCGCTAAGTCA
This sequence comes from Chloroflexota bacterium, assembly GCA_022561385.1. Classification (GTDB taxonomy): domain Bacteria; phylum Chloroflexota; class Anaerolineae; order Anaerolineales; family E44-bin32; genus JADFRG01. The sequence continues at coordinate 1,371 of JADFRG010000038.1, read as the reverse complement.
TCGATCCCATCAGAATCGAATTTCGCTGACTTTCTCTTGGACATTTTGAATCCTCCTTAATGCTCACACAAAGAATTCTTTTCCTCTTCGCCGCCTAACGACCTCGAGCTGCTTGTGCCAGTTTTCTGGGTAAGCGGCCGGGGATCTCTCCCTCACATGCTATTCCAGGCATTCATATCTCCACCTACTCTCGCTTGGGCCGCAGCATCCCCGGTCCGCCTGTCCCCGTTCTTTGGGGGATCCAGCGAGGGGTTATGCAGCGGACAATTCACGGACTTTGCGTTTTCAGCATCTAGCTGGATGTCGCAGCCTTAGAGCTTCCACGGACTGCTATGAATGTCCTTCCGTCCTGTACCAAACGGTGAACGCCTAGCTCAAATGGCTGCCCGCGCACTTCGACATCGAAGCGTATCGATTCAGCCAGGGCCTCGCCGCTCTCCACCAACGAATATCGAGTTGCCTCCGATATTGGGACTTCGCGAACCTCAACTGCAAGTTTCGCCTCAAACACGATGCCAACTACAGTTGCATCGCCGGCCTCTGTCGTAATCACGTACTGATCTTCTGGCTCCTTGAACGAGACGAAAAGCCGCCTGAATTCCGGATCCCCGACCGGTGATACCCCTGCAAACATATGGGGATTCTGATTGAGAGTATGAGTCCAAGCGTCAAGTACGCTCATCTCATTGCCGTGCCTGTCTTTGAGAATTTTGGTACTGGCGCCAGCCTCTTGAACCGCTGCTTTCGCGAGATCCTTGACCTCCAATTGAATTGGGTCTTCGAGCCTGATCTCCGCTTTGGAAAACTCTCCTTTGTGACTGAAAAGCTGCAGATTACTTACCTTGAACCAATTCTGAATCTCATCCTCGTCCAAGGCATCAACTGTTCGCAGCTCGATTCCCTGTTCCTGGGCATACCTGGTGGCGGCTGAGGCAAACCCTGTGGTGGAAACAGCTGTTACCTTGTTGAAATTGAAGCGGCCGCGACGTCCTACTAACTGCTCAATCCAGGATGATGGTGCTGGTCCTTCTGATGGTCGATCCCTGCATTCGATTAGCCAAGATACAGTTGTACTGCCAAGGCGCCCCGACACTACAACGTCAAACTCCGCAGATTGTCGGCCCTCCTCATCGTATTCGCGCTTTCGCACTTCAACTGAAAAACCATCAGCGACAAACTGGCGCTCTACAGCTTCAACTAATCGTTCTAGCTTCCTACCTGAATCTGACATCTAGCTCTCCGCTGCATAACGCTTGAGCTCACCCGCTGATAAGGGGCCTGCAGAGCCACGTTTGCAGTAGCAAACACCCCACAGGCCAATTTCGTCACATTAAATAAGCGCGCCCTTAGCAGTCGGGTGCAGCGATTTGT